>JAJYTG010000003.1 GCA_021793195.1 Pseudomonadota bacterium | reverse complement strand
GCGCCGGCTCCGGCAAGACCCGCGTGCTCACCCACCGCATCGCCTGGCTGACCGAGGTCGAGCGCGTGCCGCCGTGGGCGATCCTGGCGGTGACCTTCACCAACAAGGCCGCCGGCGAGATGCGCGGCCGCCTGGACGGCTTGCTGCCGCGCGGACTGTCAGGGCTGACGGTCGGCACCTTCCACGGCATCGCCCATCGCCTGCTGCGCCGGCACTGGCGCGAGGCGCGGCTGCCGGAGACGTTCCAGATTCTCGACGCCGACGACCAGCAACGCCTGGTCAAGCGCGTGATCGCCGGGCTCGGGCTCGACGAGGCGCGGTTTCCGCCGCGCCAGGCGGCGTGGACCATCAACGGCTGGAAGGACGAGGGCCGGCGCCCGGCGACGATCGAGCATCGCGACCATCCGGCCACGCGCACGCTGGTGGAAATCTACAGCGCCTACGAGGACGCCTGCCGGCGCGCCGGTCTGGTCGATTTCGC
Source organism: Pseudomonadota bacterium (assembly GCA_021793195.1). GTDB lineage: Bacteria > Pseudomonadota > Gammaproteobacteria > Xanthomonadales > Rhodanobacteraceae > Metallibacterium. The sequence goes on along the minus strand of JAJYTG010000003.1, from coordinate 56,302 downwards.
CGAGCTGCTGCTGCGCGCGCACGAGCTGATGCTGGGCGACGCCGCGCTGCTGGCGCACTACCGCGAGCGCTGGCGGCACCTGCTGATCGACGAGTTCCAGGACACCAATGCATTGCAATACGCCTGGGTGCGCGTGCTCGCCGGCCAGACCGGCAGCGTGTTCGTGGTCGGCGACGACGATCAGGCGATCTACGGCTGGCGCGGCGCGCGGGTCGAGAACGTGCAGCACTTCCTGCGCGACTTTCCCGGCGCGCGCACGCTCAAGCTGGAGCAGAACTACCGCTCCAGCGCGATCATCCTCGAAGCCGCCAACGCGGTCATCGCGCGCAACGGCGGCCGCCTGGGCAAGCAGTTGTGGACCGCCGGCGCGCCCGGCGAACGCATCGCCCTGTACACCGCCTACAACGAGCAGGACGAGGCGCGCTTCGTGATCGAGCGCATCCGCGAGTCGGCGGACGCCGGCGCCCGGCTGAGCGATCACGCGATCCTGTACCGCTCCAACGCGCAGTCGCGCACCTTCGAGGAACAGCTGGTCCAGCGCGGCATGCCCTATCGCGTCTACGGCGGCCAGCGCTTCTTCGAACGCGCCGAGATCAAGGACGCACTGGCCTACCTGCGCCTGACCGCCAACCGCCACGACGATGCCGCCTTCGAGCGCGCGGTCAACACGCCGCCGCGCGGCATCGGCGACCGCACCCTGGACACGCTGCGCCGGCGCGCGCGCGGCGATGACGTGTCGCTGTGGGAGGCGACGCTGGCGGAGCTGGCGGCGGCCGAACTGGCCGGGCGCGCGAAGAATGCGCTGAAGGCGTTTCTGCTGCTGATCGACGCCATGGCGCGGGATTTCGCGGGGCGGGGCGAACGGGAGCCGGGACTCGAAGAGTCGGGACCGGGGACCCGGGACCCGGGACCCGGGAGGAATCAAGAACCGGGGCGCGGAGATAGCCCGGAGGATGGAGAGCCGGGACTCGGGACTGAAGAGTCGGGACCGGGGACCCGGGACCCGGGACCCGGGAGGAATCAAGAGCCGGGGCGCGGAGATAGCCCGGAGGATGGAGAGTCGGGACCGGGGACCCGGGACCCGGGACCCGGGAGGAATCAAGAACCGGGGCTCGGGGGGCTGGCGTTGGGTCCGGCACCGGCCGAGCTGCCGGGCTCCTTCTCCCCCGGCGGCTCGGTCGCGGAGGGAGAGGGCCGGGGGGAGATGGTCGCAGCGGCGGCCTTTCCGAGTCCCGAATCCCGAGTCCCCGGTCCCGGCTTTTCGGGTCCCGGGTCCCGGGTCCCCGGTCCCGGCTCTTCCGGTCCCACGCTCACGCTGTCCGAACAGGTCGAGCACGCGCTCGCCATCAGCGGCTTGCGCGCGTTCTACGAGAAGGACAGTCGCGGCAACGCCGAATCACGGGTGGAAAATCTCGACGAGCTGGTCAACGTCGCCGCACGCTTCGAGCGCACCCCCGACGATGTCGAAGCCGGACTCGGCGAACTCGCGGCCTTTCTCGCCCACGCCGCGCTGGAAGCCGGCGAAGCGCAGGGCGAGCGCGGGGACGACTGCGTGCAGCTGATGACCCTGCACTCGGCCAAGGGCCTGGAGTTTCCGGTGGTGTTCCTGGTCGGCCTCGAGGAAGGCCTGTTCCCCAGCCAGCGCTCCACCGAGGAAGAGGGCCGACTGGAAGAGGAGCGGCGTCTGGCCTATGTCGGCATCACCCGCGCCGAACGCCGGCTGCTGCTGACCTGCGCCGAGTCGCGGCGCCTGCATGGCATGGAAATGCTGGCGCGGCCGTCGCGGTTTCTGGGCGAGATTCCGGCCGCGCTGATCGACGAGGTGCGGCCGCGCGTGCAGGTCAGCCGGCCCGTGTACGCCGGCCGCGGCGCCGGCGCCGCGCTCGTCGACGACAGCCTGCCGCTCAAGCTCGGCCAGCGCGTGCGCCACCCCAGCTTCGGCGAGGGCGTGGTGGTCAGCGCCGAGGGTTCCGGCGCGCACACCCGGGTGCAGGTCAACTTCGCCGACGCCGGCGCCAAATGGCTGGTACTGGCCTACGCCAACCTCGCGGCGCTGTGAGTGCCGCGGCGCGGCCACGCCACCGCGCCCCTGCGCCACGGCCCGCCTGCGCGCGCGAACCACGCCGCTGCCGGGCGCCGAACGCGACCGCTGCCTAGTGCGGTGTCCCGGAGACGCATCCATCATCCCCGCGTCTTTCGGCGCGATACGGCGCTGCGTCTCGTCGCCATGGCGTGGCCATGACTCCTCGTCGCGTCTGGTCTTGCACCGGAATCCATCGGCAATCGCTGGCGCGTACTTCCGGGACACCACACTTGGGAAGATCTGATCAAGTTCTTGTTCGTCATTCCGGCGCAAGCCGGACTGCGGAGGCGGGGCGCCGAAGCGACCATTCGCGCAGCGAATGGCCCGAAGGGCGTGCAGCAGAGCCGCACGTCATCCCGTCTCTTCAATACCTTGCAGGGGCCCTGGATCCCGGCCTGCGCCGGGATGACGGCTTGTTCGGAGGGCCCCTAGGCCAGCCCCGCGGCAACGCGAGCGCTGCGGCGCCAGGTCCGCGCACGCAGGCCGCGCGCGAACACCGCCGCGACCAGATCACGCGGCCGCGCGCCCTTGCTGAGATAGTCGTCGCCGAGCACGCCCAGCAGTCCGCCGCGCGAGGACTCGTCGACGTTGCCGGAGAAGAACAGGATCTGCGTGCCGCCGCCGTCGGGCCGCGCGCGGATGCGGTCGCAGACGTCCACGCCGTCGCATCCCGGCATCATGAAATCGAGCACCACGACATCCGGACGCAACTTGTCGAGCTGGGCGACCGCCATGTCGGCGTCGATGAAGGCGTGGCAGTCGATGCCCGCGGATTCGAGGATCTTCTTGACGCAGAACGAGGTGCCGAAATCGTCATCGACGATCATCACCCGGATCGGATCGGCACCGAGCAGGGCGGTGCCGGCGGCGAGATCGGCGGCGACCGCCACGACGTCGCCGGCGTGATCGTCGACGAACGCCATGCCGAAGGCCAGCGCATCGACGCGGCGTTCGCGGTCGGCATGCGCGGTCAGCGCGAACAGCGGCGCCGACTGCGCGCGGCAGACGTCGCGCCAGCGCGAGGCGAGCGGCGTCAGTTCGGACTCGCTGCGGCAATCGAGCAGGGCGCCACCCAGGGTTGCCGGCTCGCGCCCGAGCGCGGCGAGATCGTCGTCGCGGTGCACCAGGGTGATGCCGTGGCCGCGCAGCGCGGCGCCCAGCCGCGCGCCGAGCGCGGCGTCGGCGGACACGAACGCGAGGGTTCGGGTCGGCGCCACCGCGGTCGCAGGGGTCACCGGCACGCCCGGCAACAGGGCTACCAGGCCTTCGTCGAAAAATTGTTCAACCACGTCGGTATGCATGACTGCCCTCGTCACCGTGCTGCGCGGGTCGCGGCCGCACCGGTTGCGCGTTGCCATCAGGGCGGCGCAGCGCCGGCCGCGAGATGGTGCCAGTCTGGGCAAGGCGCGCCGGCGCAACCGTGAGCGCTCTCACGCGGGCAGGCCCGCAGTGTCAACGAATGTCACGCCGCGGCGGCCGCCGGCAACGCGCTCAGCGTGGCGCGGGCGATCCTCCGGGCAGGCGCGGCACGCCCAGCTCACTGCGTTCCTCGACCGCGATCGGTCGCGTGTCCATGCGCCCGCCGCGACCCGCCAGCGCATCGGTGCCCTCGCCGCGCGCCAGGCGCAAGGCGTTGCGGTAGCAGGTGGCGGCGCGCGTCACGTCGCCCTGCCCGCCGAGCGCATCGCCGAGCGACTCCCACGCCAGACTCGAGGGCTCCAGCGCCACCGCACGCTCCAGCCAGTCGCGCGCGCGCGACCACTGCTGCTGGCGCACCGCCATGCGCCCCAGCGCGATCAGCAGCGCGGCATCGTTGGGGTGTGCCTCCAGCCATTGCTCGGCGCGACGGCGGCGCGCGTCGAGCGTGCCGTCATCGAGGTCGGCATAGGCCAATACCAGCGCCGGCGACCAGTCGCTGGCCAACGCCGTCTCGATCTCGTCCTGCGCCGCAAGACCGGCGCCGCAGGCGGCGGCCCGGCGCGCATAGGCCACCACCACGCCGGGTGCGTAGCGCTGGCCGCGCGCGAGACCGGCCCACAACGCATTCAGCGCCGCCGCGCCCGAGGCATCCTCCAGCGCAGCCGCCAGCACCCGCGCCTCGAACGCGGCATAGGCGCGCGGACTGAGCGCGCCGCTGGCGCGCAGCGGATCCAGCGCGGCACGGGCCCGGTCGATGCGACCGGCGGCGAGCGCGGCCTCGGCCAGTTCCATCCAGCCGGCCGGCGCCAGGCGCTGGGTCTCGGCTTCCGGCACCAGCAGCGCCAGCGCCTCCTGGGCACGACCCTCGCGCCGCAGCACGCGGGCGCGCAGCACGCGCGCCGCACGCGGCGCATGCTGGGTGGCCTCGTCCAGCGCTTCCAGTGCGCGCTCAGGCTCGCCGCGCCGCCAGGCGGCCTCGGCCTCGACCAGCAGCGCGACCGCGCGCAGCGGCGGGTAGCGCGCGGCGCGCGCCAGCGCGCGCTCGGCCTCGCCATGGCGACCCTCGATCAGGGCGATCAGGCCCTCCGAGAAACGCTTGCGGCTGATCCGCCGATGGCGTCGCGACAGCGCGCCGAACGGCCAGCGCAGCGCGCGCCACAGCACCGTCAGCAGCGCCCAGCCCAGCAGCACCAGCGCGGCGCCGGCGATCACCGTGGTCTCGAGCTGCCAGCCGCGCCAGCGCAGCAGCACGTAGCCCGGATCGCTGGCCAGCCAGTGCCAGCCCAGCGCCGCCGCCAGCGCCAGCAGCAGCAACAGCAGCAGCCAGCGCCAGGCGCTCATCGCGCGCGCCCCTTGGCCGGAACCGTCGCCGGCACGGCGGGCTTGAGTACGTGGGTCGCGCGCAGGCTGCGCAGCTGCGCCAGCGCGGTGTCGAGATCGGGCGCGGCGACGGGCTGCGGTTGCGCCAGCAGTCGCGCCAGATCCGCCGCCGCGGCCCGCACGTCGCCGGCGCCGGGATCGAAGCGCAGCGCGAGCAGGGTGCGCGCGTCGAGCAGCGCGGCGCGGTAGCCGTTGCTGTCCCAGGCCAGCAGCGCCGACTGCGCCTGCGCCAGATCCAGCATCAGCAGCTCGCGTGCCAGGCCGGCGCTGGCGGCGGCGAGCGGCGCGTGCGCGCTGCGCTGGATGCGCACCAGACCCGACAGCGCGGCGCCGATGCGCGCCAGCACGCCCTGCGACGCTGCGGTCGGCGCGCCGTCCTCGCGGCGAATCGGCAGCATCGGCGCCTGCGCGCGCAGGCGGCCGAGCGTCGCCAGGTCCGCCGCGCGTGCCGGCAGCCTCACCGCCAGCAGCGCCTGCCGCTGCGCCTCGACGGTCTGCGCGAGTTCGGCATAGGCGGGATCGCTGACCGTCGCCAGTGCCTGCCCCGCCAGCGTGGTCGCCTGCAGCGCGCCGGCCACGTCGTGAAACAGCGCGTAGCGCTCCTGCGCCATGCGCAGCAGCATTTCGACCTCGTCGAGGCGCAGCGCATCGGCGGCGGCGAAGCGCTGCTCGGACAGGCTGGCGACGGCGTCCTCCAGCGTGCGCGTGCGCTGGTCCAGTCCGAGCAACTGCTCGCGCAGCGCGCGATTGCCGGTGTCGGCATCCTGCAGGCGCTGACGCAGGCCGGCACGCTCCTGCTGCAGGCTGGTGAGGGCATCTTCGAGCGTCGCGACACGACCGGACAACGCGCTCATCCCCGCCTGCGTCACGGCGCCGGCGCGGTGGTCCTGCCAGACGCGCCAGACCAGCACGGCAAGCAGCGCGGCAAGCAGCGCGCAGACGAACAGCAGCCGTCGGCTGCGCCCGCCGCCGCGGGCAAGCGGGGCCTTGCGATCAGCGACATCGGGACCGGGATCGTTCATGCGCGAATGCTAGTGTCCCACCCTGCAAATAGCCACGTGCATCGGGCACGGTCGCGGCTCAGTGCCGCGCATGCGCGGCGGCTGCGGCGGCCAGCAGATCGGGCGCCAGCGCGGAAGTCGCCACGCGCACGCGCATGAAGCCGGCCGCCCGCGCCGCCGCCGCCAGACGCTCGCTGCTGACGATCGCGGTGGCGCGCAGCAGGCGCGCCCACGCCGGCGCCGGCAGTGCGGCGCGCAGGTGATTCAGCGCCTCGCTGCTGGACAGCAGCAGGTACAGCGGATCGCGCGCGGCGGCGAGCGCAGCCAGATGGCGCGCATCGAGCCGTGCCGGCAGGCGCTGATACACCGCGACCTCGTGCAGCATGGCGCCACGCGCGAGCAGTTGCCGCTGCAGCAGGCCGCGGCCGCCGCCGGCGCCGATGACAGCGACCCTGCGACCGCGCGGCGCATCCAGCGGCGCCAGTTCCAGCAGGCCTTCGCTGTCCTGGCGCCGCGGCACACCGACATCGGCGACACCGTGGCGCAGCAGCGCACGCGCGGTGGCCCGACCGACCGCCAGCACGCGCGTCGCCGGCGCGGGCCGCAGCGGACCCAGGCGCGCGGCGAAGCGCACCGACGCCGGGCTGACGAACACCAGCGCAGCGCTGCGCAGCGCAGCGGCCAGCGCAGCGCCCGCGGACGCGGCATCCGCGGCGGCGCGCAGGCTGCTGCCCGGCAGCCGCAGCGGCACGCCGCCGAGCCCGCGGACACGGCGCGCCAGCGCGGCGCCGTCACCGGCGGGGCGGGTGATCACGACATGGGCGCCCGCGAGCGGACGCTGGACGGCAGCGCTCATCGGCTCATGCTAACCGTCCGGCCCGCCGTCGCCGAGCTTGTGGTCGCCATGGCGGCCGTGCAGACTCGCGGCCATGCACACCTTCGCCAGTCCGACCAACCGCCTGCAAACCTACCTGCACAGCCACATTCCGCTCGCCGCCACCATGCAGGTGCGCGTGGACGCGCACACGCCGCAGCAGTCGCTGGTGCTGGCCGCGCCGCTGGCGCCGAATGTCAACGACAAGGGCTGCGCCTTCGGCGGCAGTCTGGCCTCGCTGATGACGCTGGCCGGCTGGGGCCTGATCGAACTGGCGCTGCAGGCGCAGGGCGAGGATTGCGACGTCTACGTCCAGGATTCCACCCTGCGCTATCTGGCGCCGGTCTGGGGCGACCTGCGCGCCGAGGCGCGATTGGGCGACGGCGAAGACTGGCAGACGTTTTTCGCCCAGCTGGCCGCGCGCGGTCGGGGTCGGCTGACGACGGTGATCGCGGTGCGTGACGGGGCCGGCAGCGCCGCCTGCAGCATGAGCGCGCGCTTCGTCGCCAAGCGCCGCGTCGCCGCGGATACCGCGTCGGCCTCCGCCGCATGATCCGCCACCAGCCACGCTCGCAGCGTCCGGTCGTCGTGCTCGGCCTGCTTGCCGCCGTGCTGCTGCTCGGCGGCTGCGCCAGCAATCGCCAGGCCAGCCAGCTGGAATCGACCGTCAGCGCCTACGGCGCCACCCTGCGCTGGGGCGACTTCGAGTCCGCGCTGGCTTTCGTCGATCCCAAGGTGCTGGCCAAGCACCCGATGACCCGGTTCGACATGGCCCGCTACGCGCAGGTGCGCGTCAGCACCTACGACACCCAGGGCGTGCTGCCGTCGCCGCCGGGCGAATTCCGCCAGATCGTCGCCATCGGCCTGATCAACCGCAACACGCAAGTCGAGCGCGGCATCATCGACCACCAGACCTGGCGCTACGACGCCAAGACGCAGAAGTGGTGGCTGGAGTCCGGGCTGCCGGACATCACCCAGGGCGAGTAGGCCCGTCCGACCAGGCCTGTCCGGTCGCCGCCCGCGCGACGACCGCGGGATGCGGGCGCTGCGCGAATCGCGGAACTTCACGGCCCCGGCGTGATCTGTGCTCCATCCCCGCACGCCGAGTCCATCCCATGCGCATCCGTCTGCTGTCGCTCGCCCTTGCCGCCGCGCTGCTGCCGCTGGTCGCCGTCGCCGCCCCGTCCGCCAGCGCGAAGCCGGTCGCCGCGGCCCAGGCCGACAGCTACTGGCGCACCGCGCACACGGTCACGACCGAAGGCGGCGTGACGATCGGCGGCCGGCACATCGCCTATACCGCCGACACCGGCACGCTGATCCTGCACGACAAGCAGGGCAAGCCGACCGGCGAGATGTTCTACGTCGCCTACTTCAAGCGCGGCGCGGACCCGGCCCGGCGCCCGATCGCCTTCCTCTACAACGGTGGCCCGGGTTCGTCCTCGGTCTGGCTGCACATGGGCGGCTTCGGTCCGGTGCGCGTGGTCACCGACAGTCACACGCATACGCCGCCTGCGCCCTACTCCCTGGTCAACAACGCCGACAGCCTGCTCGACGCCAGCGATCTGGTGTTCGTCGATGCCATGGGCACCGGCTTCAGCCGCATCCTCGACAAGCAGCAGGGTGGCGTCGGCACGCCCAAGATGTTCTACGGCGTCGATCCCGACGGCCAGGCCTATGCGCAGTTCATCAGCGAGTTTCTGTCCCGATACGGGCGCTGGAACTCGCCCAAATATCTGATCGGCGAAAGCTACGGCACCACCCGCTCGGCGGTGCTGGCCAATATCCTCGAGCAGCAGGACAACATCGATCTCAACGGCGTCGTGCTGCTGTCGACCATTCTCAACTTCGATACCGCGATCGACACGCCCAACCTCAACCCCGGCATCAATCTGACCTACGCGCTGGGCCTGCCCACCTACGCCGCCACCGCCTGGTACCACAAGGCGCTGAGCCACGCGCCGGCCACCCTGCACCCGTGGCTGGACCAGGTGCAGAGCTGGGCGATGGGACCGTATCTGCAGGCCCTCGATCAGGGCAGCGCGCTGGCGCCGGCGCAGGAGCAGCAGATCGCCGCGCAGATGGCGCAGTACACCGGCCTGCCCGAGAGCTACATCGTCAAGGCCGACCTGCGCGTGACCGGCCCGGAATTCGAGCAGACCCTGCTGCTGCCGCACGGCGAGACTACCGGGCGCCTGGACGCGCGCTTCTCCGGCCCGACCATGGACCCGCTGGCGGAGATGGCCGCGTACGATCCGCAGAGCGCGGCGATCAGCTCGGCCTACACCGCGGCGTTCAACGACTACGTGCGCAAGACGCTGAAGTTCGGCGGCGACCACACCTACAGGATCGGCTCCAACAGCGTGGGCAACGACTGGGTCTTCAGCCACACCCTGCCGGGACAGACGGCCCCCGTCGCGTTCGTCGGCACCAACGTGCTGCCCGACCTGGCCGCGGCGATGAGCTACAACCCGGATCTCAAGGTGATGGTCAACGCCGGCTACTACGATCTGGCCACCCCGTACTACGCCGCGGTGTACCAGATGCAGCAGCTGCCGATGCAGGCCAGGCTGCAAAAGAACATCGAGTACCGGTTCTATCACACCGGGCACATGATCTACGTGCGGCCCGCGGATCTCGCCACGCTGCACGCCAACATCGCGGCCTTCATTCGCGCCAGCGACCGCGAGCCGGTCGCGGCGAAGTAGCCGCTCAGACCGTCGCGCGGCCCAGCGCCGCCAGCAGTCCGCGCAGCAGCAGCGCGGGCGCCGGCGGACAACCGGGAATGCGCACGTCCACCGGCAGCACGCTGTCCACCGCGCCGAGGCTGGCGTAGGACACGCCGAACTCGCCGCCGTCGCAGGCGCAGGCGCCGGCCGCGATCACCAGTCCGGGCCGGGCCATCGCCGCGTGCGCGCGCAGCAGCGCCTCCTGCATGTGCCGGCTGACCACGCCGGTGACCAGCAGCGCGTCGGCATGACGCGGCGAGGCGACGAAGCGAATGCCAAAGCGTTCGAGGTCGTGGTAGGGATTGCCGAGCGCGTGGATCTCCAGCTCGCAGCCGTTGCAGGAGCCGGCATCGACGTGGCGGATGGCGAAGCTGCCGGCGTAGCGCGCACCCAGCGTGCGCCGTACTTCGATGCCCAGCGATTCGAGCGAAGCCGACGTGTCGAGCGGCTCGGTCAGATTGCCGGTGGTGATGACGCGATGCAGGATGCGCAGCATGGCGGCCTCAGAGATCGCAGCCGGCGTAGGCGCCGTTGACGGATTTGTTGCAGACCGGAAAGTCGGGAATGATGTTGCCCGGCAGCAGGCGCTCCAGCGCCGGCCAGGCGAACACGCTGGCATCGCGCGGGGCATAGCGCGCGACGCGACCGTCGGCGCCGAAGCGCACGAACGCCAGCGTTTCGCCGCGCCAACCCTCGACCAGGCCCAGACCGCGCGCGCCGGCCGGCGGTGCCTCCCAGTGCGTGCTCGTCGGCCCCGCCGGAAGCGCCGCCAGCAGCGCGTCCATCAGTTCCAGCGCGACGCCGATCTCGTCCAGCCGCACGCGCATCCGCGCGGCGACGTCGCCGCTGTCGTAGAGCGGCACGCGTACCGGCAACCGGTCGTACGGCGGATAGGGCGCGTCGCGGCGCAGGTCGAAGGTCAGTCCCGACGCGCGCCCCAGATAACCCAGACAACCCAGCGTCCGCGCATCGGCGGCGCTGAGCACACCGGCACCGACCAGACGATCCTCGAGCGAGGGATGATCGAGCAGGATGGCGGTCAGCGGCGCCAGCTCGGCGCGCAGCCGTGCGTGATCCTGCAGCAGCGCCTGCGTGCCTTCGAGGTCGAGATCCGTGCGCACGCCGCCCGCGCACAGCGTATCCATCAGCAGGCGATGGCCGAAGCGCTCGGCGCTGCGCCGCTGCCAGCGCTCGCGCAGCGCGCCGAACTGCATCTGCGCGAAGCTGAAGCCGACGTCGCCGGCGATCGCGCCGACATCGCCCAGGTGATTGGCCACGCGCTCGCGTTCGGCCAGCAGGCCGCGCAGCGCCAGCGCACGCGGCGGCACCGCGCAGCCGGCGGCACGCTCCATCGCCATGCAGGCGGCCCAGGCGTGCGTCACGGTCGAATCGCCGGACACCCGCGCAGCCAGCCGCAGCAGGCCGGCGGCGTCGCGGCCGACGGCGATCTTCTCGATGCCGCGATGCGTGTAGCCCAGCCGCGTCTCCAGCGTCAGCGCTTGCTCGCCGACGGCGGCGAAGCGGAAATGCCCCGGCTCGATGGTGCCGGCGTGGATCGGTCCGACAGCGACCTCGTGCACGGCCTCGCCGGCGATCTTGCGAAACGCATAGCCGACGTCAGCGGGCGTTCGCGCCGGCGGCGCGCCGGCCAGCGGCTGCCCCGGCTGCAGCGGATGCACCTCCGCGCGCCAGGCCTGATGGCGCAGCCAGCGGCGCGCGTCGGGATGGTCCTCGAAGACGACGCCGAGCAGATCGCGGATGGCGCGCTCGGGACGGTCGGCGGCGGCGAACACCGGCGTCAGGCTCGGCAGCCGCGGCGCCCGCGGATCGAGCGCCGCCTGCGCCAGCACATAGGCCCCGCCCAGCTCGTACAGGACCCAGGCGCGCCAGTGGTCCGGCTCGGGATCGACCCAGCAGGCCGACCAGCGCGCGCCGAGACCGTGCGCGGCCGAGCCCAGCGCGGCCCAGTCGTCGGCAGCCACCGTGACCACCATCGCCGGCATCAGTCCGGACTCGGTGCGCGGCGTCAGCGCCACCGCCGGCAGGGCCGTGCGCAGACGCTCGGCGAAGGCCTGCGCCATCACAGCAGATGCCTCCCTGAGATCAGCTGCGTAGCCTGGTCCAGCCAGTGCGCCAGCAGCCCCGGCAGGGCGATGCCGAGCAGCAGCACCAGCGCCAGTTGCAGGATCACCGGCAGCATGTTGGCGCGCACCGGATACTGCCCCGGCGGCGCCGCGCCGAACACCATCGGCTGCACCGCGCGGAACAGGCCGGCGAAGGCCACCACCAGGCCGACCATCAGCGGGATCGTCAGCCATGGCCACGCCTGCATGGTCGCCGACAGCAGCAGGAACTCGCTGGTGAAAATGCCGAACGGCGGAAAGCCGGCGATCGCGGCGACGCCGATCAGCAGGCCCCAGCCGACCGCGGGCTGGGTGCGGATCAGGCCGCGGATGCGCTCGATGCGCTGGCTGCGGCTGATGTGGGTGGCGTGGCCGACGGTGATGAAGATCGCCGATTTGGTCAGCGCGTGCACCAGCATGTGCAGCAGCGCGGCGAAGGTGGCCAGCGGGCCGCCGACGCCGAAGCCGAACGTCATCAGGCCCATGTGCTCGATCGACGAATAGCTGAAGAGCCGCTTGATGTCACGACGGCGCTGCAGCGAAATCGCCGCCACCAGAAAGCTGACCAGACCGAAGCCCATCAGCAGGTGCCCGGCCAGCGCGGGCGTGGCGCTGTGGGCCAGCGCGGCATCGGTGAGCATCTTCATGCGCACCACCGCGTACAGGGCGACGTTGAGCAGCAGCCCCGACAGCACCGCCGACATCGGCGTCGGGCCTTCGGAATGCGCATCCGGCAGCCAGCTGTGCAGCGGCACCAGACCGACCTTGGTGCCGTAGCCGACCAGCAGGAACACGAAGGCCACGCTCATCACGCGTGGCTCCAGCCGCGGCGCGACCGCGTACAGCGCGCTCCAGCTCAGGCCGTTGGCGGCGGCGTCCGGCAGCGCGTGCTGGGCGGCGAAGTACAGCGCCACGGTGCCGAACAGCGCCTGCGCGATGCCGACGCCGCAGAGGATGAAATACTTCCACGCCGCCTCGATCGCCGCCGGCGTGCGGTACAGCGACACCAGCAGCACGGTCGCCAGCGTGGCCCCCTCCACCGCCACCCAGAGGATGCCGAGGTTGTCGGTGGTCAGCGCCAGCAGCATGGTGAACAGGAAGCCCTGGTACATGCTGTGATACAGACGCAGGCCGCCGCGACTGACGCGCTTTTCCTCGTGCACGTAGCGCATGTAGGGGCGCGAGAAGATGGCCGTGGTCAGGCCGACGAAAGCCGTCAGCACCACCAGATAGACGCTCAGCGCATCGACGCGAAAGGAATCGCCGGCGACCGCGCCGTGCGCCAGCACGTCGGCGGCCAGCCACAGCGCGCCGGCCAGACTCAGCGCGCACAGCGCCAGATTCAGCCAGCCGGCGACGCGCGCGCTGCGCAGCGTGCCCAGCAGCAGCATGCCGGCCAGCGGCGTGAACACCGTCAGCAGCAATGCGTTCACGGCGCGTCTCCGCGCGCGTCGTCCTCGACCGGTTCGGCCAGCTGGCTGAGGCGGTCGATGTCCAGGGAATCGATGCTGTTCTTGATCTGCAGGAAGAACACGCCGAACAGCACCATCGCCACCAGTACGTCAAAGGCAACGCCCAGCTCGACCACCAGCGGCATGCCGTGGGTGCTGGCGACCGCGGCCAGGAACAGGCCGTTCTCCATCGCCATGAAGCCCAGCACCTGCGCCACCGCCTGGCGCCGCACCACCATCATCAGCATGCCGAGCAGCACGATCGCCAGGCTGATGGCGATGACGTTGCGCGTCGCGCTGGTATCAAAGTGCGCCACCGGCGCGGCCACCCAGTCGCTGAACACCACGATGCCGGCACCGGCCAGCAGGGTCAGCGCGGGATGCTGCAGCGGATCGGCCTGACGCTCCAGCGACAGCCGCCGCACCAGCCGGTGCAGCATCCACGGAATCAGCGCCACCTTCAGCGTCAGCGTGATCAGCGCCGACACATACAGATGCGCGTCGCCGGTGGCGCGCCCGGTCAGCGCCGCCACCGCCGCCACCAGCGCGCCCTGCCAGGCGAAGGTGTGGATCGCCGCGGTCAGCCGCGTCTGCGCCAGCAGCGCGAAGGCGGTGAACAGCGCCATCGCGGCCAGCACCAGCACCGTCTGGTCGAGCAGCGGCAGCGCGGCGGGATTCACGTCGCGGCCTCCAGGATCACGTGGCTGAGCAGGCCGAGCAGGGCCAGCAGGAAGGCCAGGTTGAGGAATCCCGGCACGCGGAACAGGCGCATCTTGGCCAGCACCGTTTCGGCCAGAGCCAGCAGCGCGCCGAGCACGCCCAGCTTCAGCGCCAGTGCCAGCGCCGCCCGCGCCAGCGCGCCCGGAGCAAAGCCGGCGGCGATGCCCCACGGCAGGAACAGGTCCACGATCAGCGCCGCGAACAGCGCCAGCTTCAGCTGCGCCGCCCACTCCATCAGCGCCAGATGGCGACCGCTGTACTCCAGCAGCATGCCCTCGTGGATCATGGTCAGTTCGAGATGGGTGGCGGGGTTGTCCACCGGAATGCGCCCGCATTCGGCGATCGCCACCAGCAGCAGCGCCGCCAGCGCGAACAGATACGAGGGTCGCAGCACCAGGCCGGCGTTCAGTGTCGTCTGCACCATGCTCGCCAGGTTGGTGCTGTGCGCGGTCATCGCCAGGGTGAACACCACCAGCAGCAGCGCCGGCTCGGCGAAGGTGCTCACCAGCATCTCGCGCGAGGCGCCCATGCCGCCGAACGGCGTGCCGGCGTCGAGGCCGGCCAGCACCAGCAGAAAGCGCGCAAGCCCGAGCAGGCCGATCAACGCGATCGCATCCGCCACCGCCGTGCTGGGCAGGCGCAGCGACAGCAGCGGCAGCGTGCCGGCGGCCACCAGCGTCGCGGCGAACACCAGATAGGGCGCGGCGCGAAACAGCGGCGACGCCGTGCGCGCCACCACCGCCTCCTTGGCGAACAGCTTGCGCAGATCGCGGTAGGGCTGCAGCAACGGCGCGCCGCGGCGGTTCTGCAAGCGCGCCTTGACGCGGCGGATCCACGCCACCAGCAGTGGCGCCGCCGCCAGCAGCAGCAGCGGCTGCAGCAGCGCCGACAGCGCGTGCGCGAGCGGGTTCAGGAAATGATCCACAGCAGCACCAGCAGGGTGATCAGTGACCAGGAGAGGTAGCGGCGCACATGCCCGGTCTGGGCGCGGCGGGCGAAATCGGCGACGCGGTCCAGCCCGGCACCCAGCGGCGCATACAGCCAGCCCCAGAGGCGATCGCGTACCAGCAGCCGGTGCGTCGCGGTCGCCGCATCGGTGTCCTCGTCGAGCGCGTAGACCATCGCGAAGACGCGCCGGATCGGCTGCGCGAAACCCGCCGCGGAGTACTGCATGCGCGGCGTCGGTGGTGCGTAGCCGCAGTCCCAGGGATCGGCGCGCCGCACCGGCGCCTGCCGCGATGGCCGCAACGCCCACACCAGCGACCCGCCGAGCAGCGCCAGCACCAGCAGGATCGGAACCGGCGCGTAGCTGGCCACGTTCGGCGCGATCGGCGTCAGCCACAGCCAGCCGCGGCTGCCGGCCTGATCCAGACCGGCGCCGGTCAGCTGCCGGGTCACCGATGCGAACAGGCCGACCACCGTGGTCGGCAGCAGCGCGGCCGCGGCGCAGGCCGCCACCAGCAGCGCCTGCGCCAGCCGCATCCCGGCGCCGACCTCGTGGGCGCGGCGCACATGGCGCGTGCGCGCGCGACCCAGGAACGCGCTGCCGTAGGCGCGCACGAAGGCGGCCGCGCCCAGCGCCGCGGTCAGCGCCAGCGCCGCGGCGGCTACCGGCACCAGGATGCGCAGCAGGCCGCTGCCCAACTGCCACGCCTGCAGCGCCGCCTGGAAGGTCAGCCACTCCGAGACGAAACCGTTCAGCGGCGGCAGCGCCGCCATGCCCATGCAACCGATCAGGAAACACAGCCCGGTGCGCGGCATGCGCCGCTGCAGGCCGCCCAGACGATCGAGGTTGCGCTCGTGCGCGCCATGCAGCACGGCGCCGGCGCCGAGAAACAGCAGGCCTTTGAGCAGCGCGTGGTTGAGCGCCTGATACAGCGCCGCCATCAGGGCCAGCGCGGCCAGCGCGGGATGGCCGCTGCCGAGGAAGATCAGCGCCAGGCCCAGCGCCAGGAACACGATGCCGAGATTCTCCACCGAGGAGTAGGCCAGCAGGCGCTTGAGGTCGGTCTGCTGCAGCGCGAACAGCACGCCGACCACCGCCGTCACGGCGCCCACCAGCACCAGCGTCACGCCCCAGCCCCACTGCGGCGGCCCCAGCAGTTCGAACACCACGCGGATGAAGCCGTAGACCGCGACCTTGAGCATCACCGCCGACATCAGCGCCGAGATGTGCGAAGGCGCGGCCGGATGCGCTTCCGGCAGCCACAGATGCAGCGGCAGCAGGCCGGCCTTGGTACCGAAACCCAGCAACGCCAGCGCAAACGCCACCGAGGCCCACAGCGCATCCGGCGGATGCGAACGCATGACGGCAAACGCGAAACTGCCGCCGCGGGCGGCCAGCACGCCGAAGGCGAGCAGGATCGCCAACCCGGCGATATGCGCCATCAGCAAGTACAGAAAGGCGGCGCGACGATACTCGGCGACCTCGTGCTGGAACGTCACCAGGAAATACGACGCCAGCGACATCAGCTCCCACGCCACCATGAACAGGAACGCGTCGTCGGCCAGCAGCACGCCCAGCATGCCGGTCACGAACAGGCCGCTGAACACGCCCAGCGCCGCCAGCGAGTCGCGACCATTGCGAAACACGCGCGTGTAGCCCGGACCGTAGATCGCCACCGGCACCAGCACGACGCCGAGGATCAGCAGGAACACGCCGCTCAGCGGATCCAGACGCACGTGCCACGGCAGCCACGGCAGGCCCAGCGGCAGGATCGCGGTCGTCGTGCTGGCGCCGGCGAGCGCCAGCAACCCCGCCGCCAGCGCCGCCGCGCCGCACAGGGCCAGCAGCGGAAACGCCAGCCACGACAGCGTGCGCGGCCAGCGCGTGGCGAGCAGCCCGCTGGCCGCCGAGGCCAGCGCCGCGACCACGGCCGCGCCGGCCAGCGACAGCGCCAGCGGTCCCGTGTTCATGCAGGCGGCTCCTGCGGCAGGGCTTTCAGACGCACACCGCGCCCGCCTCCGGCGCTGGACTGACCCTCGCCCAGCAGGATCACGCCGGCCCGCTCCAGCGCGTCGATCAGCTTGACCAGCGAATCGACGTTGCCGCGCACCGTGCCGTCGCTCGCCTCCATGCGCTGGATGGTCGGCAGCGACAGCCCGCTGCGCTCGGCCAGTTCGCGCTGGTCGAGGCCGAGCAGGGCGCGCGCAGCGCGCAGTTGGGCGGCAGTGATCATTCGTCAAATATCATCATAAAAGCATCATAAATAATATATGAAACATCATTTGTGCATGCAAGCCGACGTCACGAGTGTCAGCGATGACCCGCCGTCCCGCAGTGAGACAAGGCGCAGAACGCGCCGATCCGGTCCCTCTTCGTCAACCGGCCCGGCAACGCGTGAACGTCGCCGCGGGCGGCCGGCGGGCGCGGCGTGCAGACGATGATCGACCTCGGCGGGACCGGCCGCCGAAGCAGGTGGACAGCCCGTCGGAGCGCGGCCGGCGCGGCAACCCGGGCAGCACGGCGCGCGGATGCCGGCACCACTTTCCCGCCCGCTTGGCGCCGCGTATCGTGAGGCGCCCGCGCCGCAGTGCCGGCGCGATCTTTCCGCTCGGCAAGGAGTCGCAAATGATCGTGGTCACGACCGAGAACGTGCCGGGTCACCCGGTCCGGCAGGTCAAGGGGCAAGTGTTCGGGGTGGTGGTGCGCAGCCGCGGCATCGGCGGCAACGTGATGGCCGGTCTGCGCTCGCTGGTCGGCGGCGAGATCCACGAATACACGCAGATGCTGGAGGAGGCGCGCCGGCATGCGCTGGACCGTCTCGTCGCCAACGCCAGCGCGATGGGCGCCAACGCAGTGGTGATGATGCGCTTCGATTCCGCCGAGATCGGCCAGACGATGAGCGAGATCGTTGCCTACGGCACCGCCGTAGTGCTCGATCCGCCGATCTGAGCCGGCCGCGCATGCTGGCGGTCGCGCTCTACGTGCTGGGCGGGCTTTTGCTGCTCGGCGCGCTGGCAGCCGCGCTCACCGGCGTGCTCGCGGCGCTGCTGCCGTCGCTGCTGGTCGGCGGCCTGCTGCTGGTGCTGGGCCTGGCGATCGAGCGCTGGCGCTACAAGCCGGTGCGCCGGGAGCGGCCGGACCCGCGCTGGAAGGACACCGGTGAACGCTTCGTCGATCCCGAGAGCGGACAGCTGACGGCGGTGTACTTCGACCCGGCGCGCGGCGAGCGTCACTACCTCGCGGAGGATGACGGCGCGGGCCGGCGCTGAGACGCCGCGACCCGCACGGGAAAATGCGACCCTGCGCGCATGAACCGTCGTCGGCTCCCGTCATGAAAGCACTCCCGGATCGCCGCGGCATCCGCCGCATCCTGATCCTCAAGTGGAGCGCGCTGGGCGATGTGGCCCTGGCCAGCGCGATCATGGAGGACATCCGCCGCGCGTTTCCGCAGGCGCGGATCGATCTCAATACCTTGCCGGCCGCGGCCGGGCTGTTCGCGCACGATCCACGCTTCGAGCGCGTGCTGACGATCGACTCGCGCGCGCGCGGGCAGCGCCTGCGCATGATCGGGACCTGGCTGCGCGGCGTCCGCGCGGGCCGCTACGACCTGCTGATCGACCTGCAGGGCAGCGACCACACGCGCGGTCTGGTCGCGCTGGCGTGGCTGACCGGCTGCGGCATCCGTCACCGCTGGGGCGTGCGGCCGGGCTGGCCCTGTACGCTGGCCCCGCGCGGACTGGCGCGTACCGCATCCGCGGTCGACCGCATGCGCGCCCTGCTGGCCTGCGCCGACATTCCGGCGACGACCGCACGGCCGATCCTGCATCCCGCGCCCGTCGAGATCGCGCAGGCGCAACGGATGCTGGGCGATCACGGATTGCGGTCCGCGCGGTTCGCCGTCTTGCTGCCGGGTTCGCAGGCGGCCGGCTGGCTCAAGCGCTGGGGCGTCGCGCGCTACGCGGAGCTGGCCGGCCTGCTGCTCGCGCGCGATTTCGAACGCATCGTCGTGATCGGCGGACCCGATGAGCGCGACGAGTGCGCGGCCATCGTCGCGGCCATCAACCATCAGCGCCCGGATGCGGCGATCGGGCTGACGACGCTGAGCCTGCTGCAGATCGTGCCGATCAGCGCGGCCGCGACCCTGATCGTCGCCAACGACACCGGCACGGCGCACATCGCCGCCGCAGCCGGCACGCCGCTGCTGGTGATCTGCGGTCCCACCGATCCGCAGCGGGTCAAGCCGCTGGGTCCGCTGGTGCGCGCGGTCCAGGCGGATTTCAGCTGCCTCAACTGCTACGGCAAACGCTGCCGGCTGGGCGCGACGGCGCAGTGCCTCGAACCGATCACGCCGGCGCGGATCGCTTCCCTGCTGCTGGACGCGTCACCCGACTTGCAGGGACTGAAGCTCTACGGATCGACGCCGACCTGAAGCCGCTTCCGCTCCGGCACGAGGCCGCGGTTTCGGTGCTTTCGGCAATGCAGCGGCGTTTTCGGGATAATCGCCGGTCTTCCATCGCGCCCGGCCGTACCCATGACTGACTTTCTGCATCGCCTGCCCGCATTCGCCAGCCAGCACGCGCTGCTCGTCGCCGCCTTCGTCGGCTTGCTGCTGGCGCTGATCGCCACCGAAGTGCTGCGCCTGATGCGCGGCTGGAAGGAAGTCACGCCGGCGACGCTGACGCACCTGATCAACCGCCAGAACGCGCTGCTGATCGACGTCTCGTCGCGGGCGGATTTCGAAAAAGCGCACATCCCCGGCGCGCGCCACGTGGCGATGGCGCAGTTCGATCCCGAGCACAAGGATCTGGCCAAGGTGAAGGACCTGCCGATCGCGGTCTGCTGCCGCAGCGGCGTGACCTCGGGCAAGGCCGCCGCGCGGCTGGTCAAGGCCGGCTTCAAGCAGGTGCACAGCCTGGGCGGCGGCGTCGGCGCCTGGCAGCAGGCCGATCTGCCGGTGGCGCGCGGCAAGGACTGAGACGCACACGTCCGCGAACGCGGACGTGTGCCGTGCGGTGCGGGTATCGGCGCCGCGGATCAGGCCTTCCTGGTGTCCTGCTCGGCCGCCTGCGCCGCCTGCACGGCGGAGCGCGCTTCCATGCGCTGCATGTAGCGCACCAGCACCGGCCACGGCGCCAGATCGATGCCGACGAAGCGCGTCCACACCAGCACGGTGTAGAGGTAGGCATCGGCCACGCTGTAGCCGCCGGCCAGCAGCCAGTCCTGCTTGCCGAGCACCGCGCTGACCTCGGTGAAACGGCCGCCCAGCTTCTCGGTCTGCTGCTGCTTCACGGCATCCGGCGTGGCCGGATTGAACAGCGGACTGAACTGCTTGTGGATCTCGGTGGAGATGAAGTTCAGCCATTCCTGCAGCTGGTAGCGCTCGAAGCTGCCATTGGCCGGCGCCAGGCCCGCCTCGGGTTTGCGGTCGGCGAGGTACTGCACGATCGCCGGGCCTTCGGTGAGGATGCGGCCGTCGTCGAGTTCCAGCGTCGGCACGTAGCCCTTGGGATTGATCGCGCGGAAATCGCGGCCGTCACTGGTGGCCTTGCTGCGCAGGTCGACCTTGATCAGATCGAACGGCAGGCCCAGCTCGCGCAACACGATGTGCGGCGAGAACGAACAGGCGCCGGGGGCGAAATAGAGCTTCATGGCAACTCCTTGCGGGACAGGGGATGGCGGACCGAGGGATGCATCGGGCAAGCCGCCATGGTGGCCTCGGTTGCGACTGCCGTCGAGCGCATCCTGCTCAACGCCGTGTGCACGCCACGGCAACAGTGCCGCGACGGCGCGGCCCGAACCGGCTGCCGCCGGCCCTACTTGCGCTTCGGCAGGTAGAGATCGGTGACCGTGCCTTCGTAGACCTCGGCGGCGAGGCCCACCGACTCGCTCAGGGTCGGATGCGGATGGATGGTCAGGGCGATGTCGGCGGCTTCGGCGCCCATCTCGATCGCCAGCGCCAGCTCGGCGATCAGGTCGCCGGCATGCGGGCCGACGATGCCGGCGCCGACGATGCGGTGCGTGGCCTCGTCGAACAGCAGCTTGGTGAAGCCCTCGGTGCGATCGATGCCGATCGCGCGCCCGCTGGCCGCCCACGGAAACTTGCCGACGCCGATCGCGAGACCCTGCTCGCTCGCCTGCTGCTCGGTCAGGCCGACCCAGGCGATCTCGGGATCGGTGTAGGCCACCGAGGGGATCACCCGCGCCTCGAAGGCGCGCTTCCTGCCGGCGGCGACCTCGGCCGCGACATGGCCTTCGTGCGTGGCCTTGTGCGCCAGCATCGGGTTGCCGACGATGTCGCCGATCGCAAAGATGTGCGGCACGTTGCTGCGCATCTGCGCATCCACGGCGATATAGCCGCGCGCATCGACGGCGATACCCGCCGCCTCGGCGCCGATGCGACCGCCGCTGGGCACGCGTCCGACCGCCACCAGCACGCGATCGAACACATCGCGCGCCGGCCTGGATTCGCCCTCGAACACGACGTGGATGCCGTCTTTTTCCGCTGCGGCTTGTGCGACCTTGGTGCGCAGGTGAATGCCGGCCAGGCGCTTGCTCAAGCGCTGCTGCAACGGTTTGACCAGATCGGCATCGCAGCCCGGCATCAGCTGCCCGGCCAGCTCGACCACGGTCACCGCGCTGCCCAGCGCCGCGTACACGCAGGCCATCTCCAGGCCGATGATGCCGCCGCCGACGACCAGCAGCGACCTGGGAATATCGGCCAGCGCCAACGCATCGGTGGAGTCCATCACGCGCGCATCGTCCCAGGGGAATCCCGGCAACTTCAGCGCCTGCGAACCCGCCGCGACGATCGCCTGCGCGAACGACACGCGCTTGCCGCCCTCGGCGGTCGCGACCTCCAGCTCGTGCGGGCCGATGAACCTGCCCGTGCCCTGCACGACCCGCACCTTGCGCTGCCGGGCCATGCCGGCAAGCCCGCCGGTGAGCTTGCCGACCACGCCGTCCTTGAACGCGCGCAGCCGGTCGAGATCGAGCGTGGGCGCACCGAAGCGCACGCCGTGCGCGGCCATCGCCGCCGCCTCGTCGATCACCGCGGCGGTGTGCAGCAGCGCCTTGGAGGGAATGCAGCCGACGTTGAGGCAGACCCCGCCCAGCGCCGGATAGCGCTCGACCAGGACCACGTCGAGACCCAGATCGGCGGCGCGGAATGCGGCGCTGTAACCGCCCGGGCCCGCGCCCAGTACCAGCAGCTGGCAGTCGACGTCGGCGGCGCGGCCGCTGCTCGGCGCGGTCGGCGCTGCGCTGGCCGCGGGCAGGGGTGCGGGCGTCGCGGCTTTTGCGGACGCCGCTTCGGGCACGACCGGTGGAGGCGCAGCAGCGGCCGCGGCGGCGGTCGTCTCCAGCACCGCGATCACCACGCCCTCCGCAACCTTGTCGCCCAGCTTGACCTTGAGTTCGCGCACCACGCCGGCCACGGGCGCCGGGATCTCCATCGTCGCCTTGTCGGATTCCAGCGTCACCAGGCCCTGGTCCTTCCGGACCGTATCGCCCGACTTGACCAGCAATTCGATCACCGGCACGTCGTGGTAGTTGCCGATGTCGGGAACCTTGATCTCGATCGTGCTGGCCATCGTGCGGCGTCCTCGGGTGCGGCCGCGCTCAGCGCGCGGCGTCGGATTGGGGATCGGGCGCGACGGCCGGCGGCGGCACGGCGGCGGCCGGCGGCGGGGACTCGCGCAGCGCCTGCAGCGCCTCGGCACCGGTCAGCCCGAACCAGCTGCGCAGATGCAGATCGCTCTGCGGGAACGGCAGCTCGATGCCGCGCCTGGCGAGCGCGCTGTGCAACGCCCAGTTGTAGGCGGCGGTGACGCCGCCCGGATGCCGGGTGGCGTCGGCATTGACCCACACCACCAGCTCGAAATCGAGCGAGGACGCGCCGAAGCCGCTCAGCCAGACCTGCGGCGCGTGCGGGCCGTCCTGCGCCAGCGTATGCGGCACCTCGCGCGCCGCCTCCAGTCCGGCCTCGCGCACCTGCTCCTTGTCGCTGCCGTAGGCGACGCCGAACGGCACCTTGATGCGCCGGGTGCCCGCCGTCAGGGTCCAGTTGACCAGGCGTCCACTGACGAACTCGGAGTTCGGCACCAGGATGTCGACGTCGTCGTTGGTGTTGATGCGGGTCGCGCGGATGTTGATGTCGCGCACCTCGCCGTGCACGCCCGACGCCAGCTCGACGAAGTCGCCCACCTTGAGGCTGCGTTCGAACAGCAGGATCAGGCCGGAGATGAAATTGTTGAAGATCGCCTGCAGACCGAAACCGAGGCCGACGCCGAGTGCGGCGAAGAACACCGCGAACCGGCTGACCGGAATCCCGGTCGCCGACAGAGCGAACATCACGCCCAGCGCCAGCAGGGTGTAATGGCCCAGCCGCGCCAGCGTGTACAGCGCCGAGCGGTTGATGTTGTCGGGATAGCGGGTGGCGTAATGCGTCAGCACGCGCCGCAGCAGATACGACAGCAGGATCGCGCCACCCAGGATCAGCAGCGCGGCCAGCAGCGCGCCCGCGCTCAGGCGCACCGTGCCAAGGTGGATCAGGCGCAGATCGAGCAGGTTGTCGATCTGCGCGAAGGCAGCCTGCGCGCGCGCCAGCAGCCCCGTGGAGGCCGCGTTCAATCCGCTCGCAAGCTGTGCAGTCATGCGCGGCTCAGAGCAGCAGCCGGCGCAGATCGCCCAGCGCACGTGCGAGGAAGGCGGTGAAGCGCGCCGCGGCGGCGCCGTCGATCACGCGATGGTCATAGCTCAGCGACAGCGGCAGCAGCAGCCGCGGCTCGAAGGCGCTGCCGTTCCACACCGGCTGCAGCGCGCTCTTGCTGACGCCGAGGATGGCCACCTCGGGCGCGTTGATGATCGGCGTGAACGCGGTGCCGCCGATGCCGCCGAGCGAACTGATCGAGAAGCAGCCGCCGGACATGTCGGCCGGGGTCAGTTTCTTGTCGCGCGCCTTGACCGAGATCTCGCCCAGTTCGCGGGCGAGATCCAGCAGGCCTTTCTTGTCGCAATCGCGCAGCACCGGCACCACCAGACCGTCGGGCGTGTCCACGGCGATGCCGATGTGGAAATACTTTTTCAGCGTCAGCGTGTCGCCGGCCGCGTTGAGCGAGGCGTTGAAGGTCGGGAACGCCTGCAGCGCCGCGACCGCCGCCTTGATCAGGAACACCAGCGGCGTGATCTTGAGGTCCTTGTGCTCGCCGCCCAGCTGCTTGCGAAACGCTTCCATCGCGGTGACGTCGGCCGCGTCGTGCTGGGTGACGTGCGGAATCAGCGCCCAGTTGCGCGCCAGGTTGGCGCCGGTGGCGCGCTTGATCTTGCCCAGCGACAGCGTCTCCACCGCGCCGAACTTGGCGAAGTCGATCTGCGGCCACGGCAGCAGGTTCAGCCCGCTGCCGCCCGCGGTCTGCGGCGCCGCGCCGGTCAGCGCCCGCTTGACGAACGCCTGCACGTCCTCGCGCAGGATGCGTCCGCCGCGACCGCTGCCCGTGACCCGGCCCAGATCCACGCCCAGCTCGCGCGCGAGCAATCGCACCGCGGGCGTGGCATAGGGCACGCGATCGGGCATGACGGCCGCGGCGCCGGTGACGATTGGCGGCGTCGGCATGACGGGAGCCGCGGGCGCCACAGCCGGTCGCGGTGCAGCGGAGGTCGCCGCCGCGGGCGGCGCGGATGGCGGTGCGCTGGCGGGGGCCGGTGCGGCTGGCGCGGGAACTGCGGCAGGCGCGACGGATGCCTTGGCGGCTTCAGCCGCCTCGATCAGCGCCACCACCGCGCCCTCGGAAAGCGTATCGCCCAGCTTGACCTTGATCTCGCGCACCACGCCGGCAAACGGCGCCGGTACCTCCATCGTCGCCTTGTCGGATTCCAGCGTCACCAGACCCTGGTCCTTCTTCACCGTGTCGCCCGGCTGCACCAGCAGTTCGATCACCGGCACGTCGTGGTAGTTGCCGATATCCGGCACCCTGGCTTCGCGTAGATCGGACATGGAGTCTCCCAGGCAACGCGGCGCGGTCGCAGATCACGCCAAAGCGGCAAGTGTCGCGCATCGCGCCGCAGGCGTCATCCGCCACCGCTGCCCCGCCGCAAGGGCGGCCGCGCTGCGAGTCACTGCGGAAAATCAACTCGGCGCCCGTGACCATGGCCTTGCCGCAGGCCGGCGAACCTCGCCATCCGCGCGCATGACCAAACGCTTGCGTACCCGGGCCGGCAGTCGCGTCTGACCCGGATTCGGGCCATGGTGCGCAAACGCACCGAAGCCGGGCACCGGATGCGCTATGCAGGCAGGTGGCCGCCGCCTCTTGGCTGCGGCTCGACTCGCTCCCCAGGAGAAATATCGCCATGCAACGCCCGCTGAAACTCGCACTGTTCGCCGTCACCCTGCTCGCGCCCCTGTCGGCACTGGCCTCCGACGGCTACGTCAACGGCTATGTGAACCTGCGCGCGGGTCCCGGCACCCGCTATCCCCGCCTCATGACCCTGCAACCCGGCACCGCGGTGGCCATCCATGGCTGCATCAACGGCTGGCGCTGGTGCGATGTCGGCACGCAGGGTGAACGCGGCTGGATCGATGGCAGCTACGTGCAATATCCCTACGGCAACCGACGCGTCGCGCTCTCCAGCTACGGTTCCCAGATCGGGATCCCGATCGTCAGCTTCATCCTTGGGGCGTACTGGGGTGACCACTACAGCAACCGATCATGGTACGGAGAGCGCCAGCGTTGGTCCGATCCCCAGTACCGCTACAGGCAGCAGGGTCAGGGCTACCGCCCGCAGCAGAACTATCACCCGCAGCCGTACAACCTTCCCCAGCGACAGGGCTATCAGCACCCCCAGTGGGGTGGCCAATATCATGGCCATGGACCGCAGGGCGGCGGCCCCGGGCAGCGAGGCGGCGCACCCGATCACAGCGGCAAAGGGCCGCAAGCGGGCCAGGATCATGGCCATGGTCACGGCGGCCACAAGCACCACAAAGGTGGCGGCGGTGGCGGTGGCGGCGACTGAATACGTCGCGCGCCGGTGGCGCCGTCACGCCGCAGGCGGGGCCACAGGCGCCTGTCGCAAGGTGAGTTCGCGCTGCGGGAACGGGATCGAGATGCCGGCGGCATCCAGCGTCTCCTTCACCCGCCGCGGCAAGTCCTGCTGCAGCGGCCACCAATCGCCGCGGCGCGCCCATGCCCACACGGTCAGGTTGACCGCGCTGTCGCCCAGTCCGGCGACAAAGACCGTGGGCGCCGGCTCGGCGAGCACGCGCGCGTCGGCGACCAGCGTGTCGCGCAGCACCTGCAGCGCGCGGCCGATGTCATCGTTGTAGCCGATGCCCACCTGCACCTGCGCGCGGCGCGTGCCGCGGCGGTTGTAGTTGATGATGGTGTCGGCGCCGACCTTGGCGTTGGGAATCACCGCCTCGCGGTTGTCGGCGAGCACCAGCACGGTGTGCATCAGGCTGATGCTTTCCACGGTGCCGCTGACGCCGCCGGCATCGACGTAGTCGCCGACGCGGAACGGCCGGAACAGGATCAGCAGCACGCCCCACGCCAGATTGGACAGCGAGCCCTGCAGCGCCAGGCCGATGGCGATGCCGGCGGCGCCGATCGCCGCCACCAGCGAGGCGGTGGGGATGCCGGCGAAGTCCAGCACCGCCACGCTCATCATCGCGATCAGCACGCCGTAGAAGCCGTTGCGCAGGAAGCTGATCAGGGTCGGCTCGACGCGGGCGCGCTGCAGGGCCCTGCGCGCGATGTTGGCGACACGCGCCGCCAGCCACAGGCCGACCAGGAACAGCAGCAGCGCGATCAGCAGGCGCAGTGCGTCATGCAGCGCCTGGACGGGCAGATTGGGCAGACCGAGACGGCGCAGCAGATCCCGCATGCGGGCCTCCCCGAAAAGCGCGCAGGTTAGCACCGGGTCGATCCGGCTCCCGAGTGTGACGTGTGACCGGTGCCGTCACGAACTGTGACAGAGGGGTCCGGATTCGGTGTCGCGCATCGCATTCGCGCCGGTTCCCGCAGCGGAGCATGAGCCTCGTCCTCTGGCGCATTGCACGCAGCGGACACCGGTTCGGTCGATGGGAGCGTGTCATGTCATCCGCGACAACCCGGCTGGTGCTCAGGATCTTGTGCGCGGCGCTGCTCGTCGTGGCGGCCAGCGCTGGAGCCGGCGAAGCTCCGGCACACGGCGCCACGCAGCTGACGATCCGCATCGACGCCCGCGCCGCCGCGGTGATCCGCGCGGTGACCGCCGGCGCCACCCTGCAGCAGGCACTGGCGCAGCTGCCGGCGCCGGATTCGGCCCAGGCCTTCGCGCAGGCCTGCGCCGGCAATGGCGGTCACGCCGCGATCGGTTCATTCCAGCGGCTCTGCGTCTGAGCGACGATGCGCTAGCGTGGTGTCTCGGAAGTACGCGCCAGCGATTCCCGATGGATTTCGGTGCGAGACCCGGCGCGACGAGGAGTCATGGCCCCGCCATGGCGACGAGGCGCAACGCCGTATCGCGCCGAAAGACGCGGGCCTGATGGATGCGCATTTCCGGGACACCGCGCTAGGCTCGCGGACCCGTCCGCGGAGTCCTGCCCGATGTACACCCTGCACTACGCCCCCGGTGCCGCCAGCCAGCTGGTGCACGTCGCCCTGCTGGAGTGCGGCGCGTCCCATCGCCTCGAACGCGTCGATCTCGAAGGCGGCCAGCAGCACGGCCCCGCCTATCGCGCGCTCAATCCGCACGGGCATGTGCCGACGCTGATCGTCGACGGCCGCCCGCAGCACGAATGCGCGGCGCTGGCGATGCTGCTCGCCGAACGCCATCCCGAAGCCGCCCTGGCGCCCATGCCCGGCTCGGCGCAGCGCGCGGATTACCTCGAGCTGATGCTGTACCTCGCCAACAGCGTGCAACCGGCGTTTCGCCTCTGGTTCTATCCGCAGGAAGCGGGCGGCGATCCCACGGCGATCAGGAACGCCGCCGCAGCGCGCATCGAGAACGCCTGGCGGCACCTGGCGACGCGTCTCGAATCCGCGGGCCCGTGGCTGCTCGGCGACGCCTTCAGCGTCGTCGACGTCTACGCCGTGATGCTGATGCGCTGGTCGCGCCACCTGCCGCGACCGGCGCTGGCCTTCGCACCGCTGGCCGACCTCGCGGCGCGGGTGACCGCGCGTCCGGCATGGCGCCACGCCGCGGAGACCGAAGGTCTGCCGGCATGGCCGTGAGCGCCGACGCGGCGGCCGCGTAAGCGCCCTCGGCGCGGCCGCGGCAGCGCGCCTGCCCGCCCCCGGCTGAACGCCGGAACCGCGTCCTGCTGCGGCGCAGCAGGCATTGCCTTATCCTGCGCGCCCGATCGCCCCACAGGAGCACGCCATGGGCCTGGACCTGGTCCCCGCCGGCCGCGACGTCCCGCACGAGATCAACGTCGTCATCGAAATCCCCAAGGACGCCGAGCCGGTCAAGTACGAGGTCGACAAGGCCACCGGCGCGATCTTCGTCGACCGCATCCTGTCGACGCCGATGCGCTATCCCTGCAACTACGGCTACGTGCCGCACACGCTGTGCGGCGACGGCGATCCGGTCGATGTGCTGGTGATCCTGCCGCTGTCGCTGATTCCCGGCTCCGTGATCCGCTGCCGCCCGGTCGGCATGCTCAACATGACCGATGAGGCCGGCGAGGACACCAAGCTGATCGCGGTGCCGACGTCGAAGGTGTTCAACGGCTACGCCCACATCAGCGACATCAACCAGGTGTCGGGCCACTGGCTGGAGCGCATCGGCCATTTCTTCGAGCACTACAAGGATCTCGAGAAGGGCAAATGGGTGAAGCTGTCGGGCTGGGGCGACGCCGCCGCCGCCCGCGCCGAGATCGACGCCAGCGTAGCGCGCTACAACGCGGCGCCGACCCGACCCAACTTCTGATCGGACCAACCGGCGGCGCCCGGGACCAACGCCGCGGCATCGTCACGCTGCCGCGTCCGCGGCGCGGCATCAGCCGGCGGCGAACTGCCGGGCCCGCTCGTACGTCGTGACCAGGCCCGGCCAGACGGTCTCGATCACGTCGGCATGGCGCCGCCATTTCCCGGGATCCGGCGGCGACACCGCGTACCGCGCCAGCGGCAGGGCCACCGGCGGCGGCTGGTCCCAGTCCAGATCCAGGGCCTGGCACAGGTGCGCGATTTCCGTGACCGGGCTGTCGAGCAGGCTGGCGTAGCGGACCACGCAACGACGCTCGGCGGGCAGGGCATCGAGATCGTCCAGCAGCAGCCGGGTCGTGCTCTCCCATTGCGAGGCGACGATCTCGTGCAACGACTTGCCGGCCAGCGCGCGCCAGCCGGGCGTCAGCAGCAGCGACCAGGCGGGCCCCTGCCAACCCGGCAGCTGGGGGTAGGTGCAAAACCGTCCCGATTGCCAGGCCTCGATCATGCTGCTCAGCACCTGGCGCGGATCGCGATAGAGATAGACGAAACGCGCCTCCGGAAAAATGTGCGCCAGGAACGGGACGCGCAGCGCGTTCTTCGGCGTTTTTTCCAGCATGCGGATGCGCCCCGCTGCCGGCACACCGCCATCGCGATCGCGCAGCTCGGCGCGGAACCGTTCGCGCAGTGCAGCGGCCAGCCCGGGTGTCGCAGCGACCGCTTCGAGACGATTGGAGTCATATCCGCGCTGCGCGGGATGCAGCTCCGGGACCCCTTCGATCAGCGCATGGCTTTCGTGCCCGATCGTGCACAGTCCGCGGGCACGCGCCAGGGTCTCGAACAGCAGTGTCGAACCCGAACGCGGCGGTGACACGATGAAGATCGGCCGATCAAACTCGGCATCCACGCTGCCGGCAACTGTCCGCGCGGCGGGCCGCGCCTGCGGCGCGCGCGGCTCGTCGGCGCCCGGTACATCCTGGCGATCGGCCAGTGCCACCTTCAGCACCATCGAACGCAGGGTCGGCATGAACTGGGTACCGTTGACCAGCTGCAACGGCGCCGCGATCGGCTGCAGCGCCGCGATCAAGGCATCGATCGCGGTTCGATAAGCGGCCCAGCCCTCGCGCTCGCTGCCGTACTGCGACCACAGTGCCTGCCAGGTGGTCACGAAGCGCGCCGCCAGCTGCTGCACGACCGGCACCTGCGGATGCGGACGCAGATCACCCAGCAGGAACCCGACGTGGTCGCGAAGCTCCCACGGCGTCATGACCTGGGGCACGTTCATCGTCTCGAAGCGCAACACCGGCCGGCTGTCGGCGACCGGCGCCAGGAGTTGCGCCTGCCAGCCGGGACGCTGATCGCGCCCGGGCGCCCGGCCCTGCCCGACCAGATCCCAGAAAGCCTCGCTGCCGACGGTGTCGGCAACCAGATGAATGCGTTCGTCGTCCGCCGCATTGATGACGCGATGCTCGCGCCAGGTGTCGAAGATCCAGCACTCGCCGGGCGCCATGTTCACCTCGGCATCGCCGCAGATGAAACGCACGCTGGGCCGGGTCAGGACCGGCACGTGCACGCGCACGCGATCGCGCCAGTAGTAGTTGATGTCGGCGTGCGGCGTCACCTCGGCCTGTCCCGACAATTTCATCAGCCGCGTGCGGCCCCAGACCGCGCCCAGGCGCGCCATGGCCTGCATCAGATAAGGACACTGTGCCAGCCACGGCGTGGGCCGCATCGGCCCGGCGATGCTGTCGCTGTCCGGATTGCCGTGCGCCGAGATCAGCGGCAGGGCAAAGTTGCCGGGATAGTTTTGCGGGTGCGGACGCCAGGGCTGCTCGCCGAGCGCACGGACCTCGGCGGCGAGCCGCGCGGCGTCGAACTGCAGCGGAAGCTGGACGAACGGTACCTGCAACTTCATCGCGAGCGCCCCTCAGAAACCTCTGAACAAGTCCATCCAGGACTCGTCAGAGGGCACCGAGTCCGGCGCATGTCCGGGCTCGGCTACTCTGCATCAAACACTTGCGTGTTCGATGCGCGGCAAGCCGTCCATGGCTTGAGGAAGGTCCGAACTTGTTCAGGCCTTCCTTCATGCACCGGCCTGGACCCCGATTTCCGTCACTCGGGACGATAGACCTCGCCGCCCGCGCGGCGAAACTCGGCCGCCTTGGCCGCCATGCCTTCGATCAGGGCCTCGCCTTCGCCGATGCCCTGCGCGGCGGCGTACTCGCGCACGTCCTGGGTGATTTTCATCGAGCAGAACCTGGGCCCGCACATCGAGCAGAAATGCGCCGACTTGTGCGCGTCCTTGGGCAGGGTTTCGTCGTGAAACTCCTTCGCCTTCTCGGGATCGAGACCGAGGTTGAACTGGTCATCCCAGCGGAACTCGAAGCGCGCCTTGCTCAGTGCGTTGTCGCGCGCCTGCGCGCCCGGGTGGCCCTTGGCCAGGTCCGCGGCGTGCGCGGCGATCTTGTAGGCGATGATGCCGTCGCGCACGTCCTGCTTGTCGGGCAGGCCGAGATGCTCCTTGGGCGTGACGTAGCAGAGCATCGCCGTGCCGTACCAGCCGATCATCGCCGCGCCGATCGCGCTGGTGATGTGGTCGTAGCCCGGCGCGATGTCGGTGGTCAGCGGGCCGAGCGTGTAGAACGGCGCCTCGCCGCACTTCTCCAGCTGGCGGTCCATGTTCTCCTTGATCAGGTGCATCGGCACGTGGCCGGGGCCTTCGATCATCACCTGCACGTCGTGCCGCCAGGCGACCTGCGTCAGCTCGCCGAGGGTGTCGAGCTCGGCGAACTGCGCGGCGTCGTTGGCATCGGCGATCGAGCCGGGACGCAGTCCGTCGCCCAGTGAGTAGGCCACGTCGTAGGCCTTCATGATCGCGCAGATGTCCTCGAAGTGCTCGTAGAGGAAACTCTCCCGGTGATGCGCAAGGCACCACTTGGCCATGATCGAGCCGCCGCGCGAGACGATGCCGGTGACACGCTTCGCCGTCAGCGGAATGAACGGCAGGCGCACGCCGGCGTGGATGGTGAAGTAGTCCACGCCCTGCTCGGCCTGCTCGATCAGGGTGTCGCGGAACAGCGCCCAGGTGAGATCCTCGGCGACGCCGCCGACCTTCTCCAGCGCCTGGTAGATCGGCACCGTGCCGATCGGCACCGGACTGTTGCGGATGATCCACTCGCGCGTCTCGTGAATGTGCCGGCCGGTGCTGAGATCCATCACCGTGTCGGCGCCCCAGCGGATCGCCCAGACCATCTTCTCCACTTCCTCGGCGATCGAGCTGGTCACCGCCGAGTTGCCGATGTTGGCATTGATCTTCACCAGGAAGTTGCGGCCGATGATCATCGGCTCGGATTCCGGATGATTGATGTTGCAGGGAATGATGGCGCGGCCGCGGGCGACCTCGTCGCGCACGAACTCGGGCGTGATGCGCGCCGGAATCGCCGCGCCGCATGAGTGTCCCGGATGCTGGCGCAGCAGGCCGCTGTCGGTCAGCGCCTCCAGCCGCTGGTGCTCGCGGATGGCGATGAATTCCATTTCCGGGGTGACGATGCCGCGCCGCGCGTAATGCATCTGCGTCACGTTGGCGCCGGCTTGCGCACGGCGCGGGCGCGGCAGGTTCGGGAACCTCACCGCCGCCAGCTCGACGGCCTCGGCATGGCGGCGCGCGAAATCCGAACTGCGCGCAGGCAGGGAGTCGCTGTCGCCGCGCGCCTCGATCCAGCCGGTGCGCAACGGCGGCAGTCCAGCGGCCAGATCGACGTGGTAGTCGGGGTCGGTGTACGCGCCGGACGTGTCATAGACCGCGAGCGCGGGGTTGGATTCGGCACCGAACGTGGCCGGGGTGGCCGACTGCGCGATCGCGCGCATCGGCACGCGCAGGTCCGGATGCGAACCCTGGACGTGGATCTTGGCCGAACCGCGCAGCGGTTCGGTCACGGCGGCCGACAGCGCCTCGGTCGCACGCAGCAATTCGGAAGCAAGGGCGTTCATGGGCATCGTCCTGGTGGCGGCGGACGAAGCGGCGGCATCGGGCGACCCCGACGAAGCTCCCTACGCCGGAATGAGCCGGATCAGGTTCGAAGGGTCTCTCTCAGCCTGCGATGGGCAGGCACCCCCGCTTCCGTCCCCTATTCAAGCACGAAGCGAATGCGGCCGGCGAGCCGCCGGTCAGCGCGGCGCGTAGGCGCGCAGGAACATCTCCACGGCCGCGACCACGTTGGCGCGCACTTCGCTCTCGATGGTCTCGAGGCAGTCGCCTTCGCAGCCGAACAGGCGCTTGAGGTGCATGTCGCCCTTGAGCAACGCCAGAAACTGCACCGCCGCCCGATGCACATCGGGAATGTCCAGCTCGCCACCGGCGACGGCAGTCTCGAGGAACTGCTCCATCAGCGCATGACCGCGCGCGGGACCTTCCTCCCACAGCAGTTGACCGAGGCGCGGGTTGCCCTCGCGGCAGTCGCTGACGATGGCCCGCCATGTGCCGATGGCTTCGGCGCTGACCATCGCGTCGGCATGCGCCTGGGCGATCTGCAGCAGGGCGGCGCGGATGCCGTCGCCATTGCCATGAAACAGCGCGTCCGGGATCAGCGCCTGGCAGCGGGCACGGATGGCCTCGCGAAACAGGCGGTCCTTGTCGCCGAAGTGGCTGTACACGGTGAGCTTGGACACACCGGCTTCCGCTGCCACTGCATCCATGCTGGTGCCTTCATAACCGTGCTGCACGAACAGCTGCTTGGCGGCCTCCAGGATGGCCGTCCGCTTGCCCATGTCCTTGGGCCGGCCGGGGCCGCAGGCGCGAGCGGGATCGGCGGGCTTGATTGCAGGGTTCATGCTCATTATTATACGATCAAGTTCACTAATAATCCAGCGCGGCGCCCAAGCCGCCGGCCCCGATGCCATGACCGCAGCCGAACTCGTGCTCAACCCCGCGTATCGCCATGCGCAACGCAGCTTCGCCGCCTGGCTGGACGCTGCCGATGGCGTGCGCCGGCACGCATTCAGCGCACGCGCGGCGCTGCGCGCCTTGAGCGCGGTGGAACGCAGCCGCCTGGCGCGCTGGCTGGCCTGGCTGGGTGTCAGCGAAGCCCTGCGCGACAAACTGCCGCTGGGCGAACGGCTGCTGCATCTGGATGCCGCCCTGGCGCGCGCGGTGATGGCCGCCAGCCGCCGCCTGCCGCAGCGCAGCGGCCGCGATGCGCGCTTCGAGATGACGCCCGTCAATCGCGCCGGATGACCTCCGGCACTGCGCAGACCGTCTGCGCTGAGGCAGCTTCGCGTTGCCGCTGCCGATCGCTGCACCTATGCTTTCCGCCTTCCCGCGCCGCAAGTGAACCCGCTCATGGACCTCGATTTCGCCCAAGCCCGCCAGACCATGGTCGAAAGCCAGGTGCGAACCTGGGATGTGCTCGATCCACGCGTGCTCGACACGCTTTCGCGCGTGCGCCGCGAGGATTTCGTGCCGACGGCCTATCGCGCGCTGGCGTTCGCCGACCTCGATCTGCCACTCGACCACGGCGAAGTCATGATGAAACCGGTGGTCGAGGGACGCCTGTTGCAGGCGCTGGCGCTGCAACCGGGCGACGAGGTGCTGGAAATCGGCACCGGCTCGGGCTTCCTCACCGCCTGCCTGGCGACGCTGGCGCGCCGAGTCGTCAGCGTCGATCTGCATGGCGATTTCGTGCAGACCGCGCAGGCGCGACTGCTGGCCGCAGGCCTGGGCAATGTCGAACTGGTGGTGGCGGAAGCGGTGCGCGATTTCGCGCCCGGCCGCAGCTTCGACGCCATCGCCGTCACCGGTGCCCTGTACAGCATTCCCGAGCGGTTCCTCGACTGGCTGCGCCCGGACGGCCGCCTGTTCGCCATCCGCGGCGAGTCGCCGGCGATGCAGGCGGTGCTGGTGCGCCACGCCGGCGCCGATCGCTTCAGCGAGGAGAGCCTGTTCGAAACCGACCTGCCCTATCTCGCTCACGCCGCGCCGCCGCCGCGTTTCACCCTCTGAACACCCTTCGAATTCCCAAGGAATCCGCCCCATGAGCCGTCCGATGATCCGCACCCTGCTGCCTTTCGCCGTGGCCCTGGCGCTGTTGCCGGGCCTGGCCGGTGCGGAAGACCTGCTGCAGGCCTATCAGCAGGCGCGTGACTCCGACCCGGTGCTGGCGCAGGCCGGAGCACAGCAGCGCGCCACGCAGGAGGGCATCACCCAGGCACGCGCGCTGCTGCTGCCGCAGATCGCCGCCAGTTACAGTTATTCCAAGAGTCACGGCACCTCGAGCAGCACGCAGCCGTTCAGCACCAATACCGGTTTCCAGATCTTCAATTTCACGTCGTCGAGCAGCAATTACGGCACCACCCTGCAGGGCACGCTCAGCCAGACCCTGTTCGATTTCTCCAAGTGGTCCAACTACAAGGCCAGCAAGGCGCAAGCCGCCAGCCAGGACGCCAGCTACGAGTCGCAGGCGCAGAACCTCTACCTGCGCGTGGCCACCGCCTACTTCGCCGTGCTCACCGCGCGCGATCAGCTGAGCTTCGCCGAGTCCAACGAAAAGGCCCTGGCCAGCCAGCTCGACCAGGCCCAGCAGCGCTTCAATGTCGGTCTCGCGGCGATCACCGACGTCAATCAGGCCAAGGCCCAGCACGATGCCGCGGTCGCCACCGTGATCAGCTCGCGCAATACCCTCGACGATGCCCGCGAAGCGCTGACGCAGATCACCGGCAAGCCGGCCACCGATCTGCGCATCCTGCGCAACGACATTCCGATGGTGCCGCCGACACCCAGCGACCAGGAGGCCTGGGTCAGCCAGGCGCTGGCGCAGAATCCGGCCCTGCTGGCGCAGCAGCAGCAGGTGCGCTCGGCCGATGACAGCATCAGCGCCGCCCGCGCCGGGCATCTGCCGACGCTGTCGGCGCAGCTGACCTACACCCGCGCGCCGGGCTGGGGTGACCAGACGTCCCGACTCGGCGGCATCGGCGCCTATCACACCAACAACATGAGCCGCGACACCGCGATCGGCGTGGTGCTGAGCGTGCCGATCTTCAGCGGCGGCGCCACCCAGTCGCGCGTGCGCCAGGCGATCGACCAGCGCGACGTGCAGCAGGACGTGCTCGAGCAGGACCGCCGCGCGCTGGTGCGCAACACCCGCAACGCCTACCGCTCGATCATCGCCGGCATCAGCAGCGTCGAGGCCAACCGCCAGGCGGTGATCTCGGCCAAGAGCTCGCTGGAGGCGACCCAGGCCGGCTACGAGGTCGGCACCCAGACCATCGTCGACGTGCTGCTGGCCCAGCAGACGCTGTTCCAGGCCGAGAGCGCCTATTCGCAGGCGCGCCATGCGCTGGTGATCAACCAGCTCGCGCTCAAGGCCGACGCCGGCACGCTCGGCTACAAGGATCTCGAACAGGTCAATGCGCTGTTGAAGTAACCCGCGACGGCGTCCGGACGGATTCGCTGCAACGGCCTTCGCGCAGCAGTTGTTCGATCGGCGCCAGCGTCGCCGCCAGCGCACCGCGACCCTGCGTGATCACCGCCATCCCGGCCGCGCCGGCCTGTTCGCGGGCCGGCGCATCACCCAGCCAGCCCAGTATCGCCGGAGCCAGGCCGGCGGTATCGGCGATACGACGGGCGGCGCCGGCAGCCAGCAGCGAATCGGTGATCTCCTCGAAATTGAACGTGTGCGGACCGACCAGCACCGGCACCGCCAGAGCCGCCGGTTCCAGCACATTGTGGCCGCCGATCGGCGCCAGGCTGCCGGCGACGAACGCGACCTCGGCCGCGGCATAGAAATCCAGCAGCTCGCCCAGCGTGTCGATCACGAAACAATGGGTCGACGCCTCCGGCAACCGGTCCGCCTGGCGCGTGGCCACGACAAAGCCGAGGGCGCGCGCAGCCTGCTCGACCGGGCGGAATCGTTCGGGATGGCGCGGTGCGATCAGCAGCAGCGCGTCCGGCATGCGCCGCATCACGGCCCGATGGGCCAGCAGCACGGCCAGTTCTTCGGGCTCGTGGGTGCTGGCCGCAACCCACACCGGGCGCGCGGGGCCCCAATGCCGGCGCATCGCCGCCCCGGCACGTTGCGCGGCGAGCGGCGGCGGCATGTCGTACTTGAGATTGCCGACGACGCTGATGCGTGATGCCGGCACCCCCAGTTCGCCGTAGCGCTGGGCGTCGGCGCGCGTCTGCGCGGCGACGTGGGCCACGCTGCGCAGGGCCGTGCGGATCAGCGTGCGACCCGGCCAGTAGCCGCGCATCGAACGCTGCGACAGCCGCGCGTTGGCGATCACGATCGGCACCCGCGCGCGCGCGCACGCGGCGTACAGATTGGGCCAGATCTCGGTCTCGACGATCACTCCGAGGCAGGGCCGCACGCGGGCCAGAAAGCGACGCACCGCGCCGGGCAGGTCGTACGGCAGATAGACGTGCAGCACGCGCGCGCCGAACAGCTGACGCACGCGCGCCGAGCCGGTCGGCGTCACCGTGGTCAGCAACAGGGGACGCTCGGGATGCTGCGCCAGCAGAGCCTCGACCAGCGGCACCGCCGCATTGACCTCGCCGACCGAAACGGCGTGCACCCACATCGCACCGGCGACCGGCGGCGGATCGAAGAAGCCGAAGCGTTCGCGCCAGCGGCCGAAGTAATCGTGATAACGCACGCCGCGAGCGGCCAGTCGCAGCATCACCAGCGGCGTCAGCAGATACAGGGCCAGGGTGTAGAGAAGACGCGGCAGCACGGCGCTCGCTCGCAGCAGGCGCGGCAGTATAGCGGCGCACCGGCAGCGGCCCGGTCCGCGCCCGGCTGGCGCTGACGTCGCGCGACCCGGTGCTACCATCGCGGCGCATGTCGCCGCCTTCCCGGTTGCCCTTCCCTCGCCACCTGCTGGCGCCGCGCCACTGGCCGGCGTGGCTGGGCGTGGCTGCCATCCGCGCGGTCGCCGCCCTGCCCTATCCGCTGCTGCTGGCGCTGGGCGCGGCGCTGGGTCATCTGGCCGCGCCGCTGCTGCCCGCGCGGCGCCGCGTCGCCGCGCGCAATCTGGCGCTGTGCTTTCCCGAGCTGGACGCCGCCGCGCGCGCGCGCCTGCTGGCGGCGAATCTGCGCGACCTCGGCCGCATGCTGGCGGAGTTCGCGCTGGGCTGGATGGGCAGCGATGCCGCGCTGGCGCGCGTGCCGCTGACCATCGACGGACTGGAGCACCTCGCCGCGGCACGTGCGGCGGGGCGCGGCGTGCTGCTGGTCGGCGGCCACTTCTCGCACCTCGAGCTCTGTGCCCGGCTGGTCTCGCAGCGCATCCGCATCGCCGGCATGTACCGGGTGATGGACAACCCGGTGTTCGAGCACGTGGTGCTGCAGGCGCGTCTGCACTACGCCGACGCGATGTTCACCCGCGAGCAGTTGCGCGCGACGGTGAAGTACCTGCGCGGCGGCGGCACGGTCTGGTACGCGCCCGACCAGGACATGCGCGGCAAGGATCATGTGTTCGTGCCGTTCTTCGGCGTGCCGGCGGCGACCATTCCCGCGACGCATCATCTGGCCCGGCTGTCCGGCGCGACGGTGCTGCCGTTCGCGCACCGGCGCCTGCCCGGCGGCGGCTACGCGATCCGCATCGAGGCGCCACTTGCAGGTTTTCCCGGCGACGACGTGATCGCCGACACCGCCCGCGTCAACGCCGCGATCGAGCGGATGGTGCGCGCGGCGCCCGAGCAATACCTGTGGGTGCACAAGCGCTTCAAGACGCGCCCGCCGGGCGCGGCACCGATCTACTGATCGCGGGCGTCGCGGCGTGCGGCCTGCACGCGCGCCTCGTGCAGCTTGGCGTACTTCAGGAACACGTAGTAGGCGCCGGTCGCCGCGCTGATGAAGCCGGCCCAGCCGTTGAGCACATAGCGCTTGCCGAGATACTGGCGCAGGAAGAACAGCGGCGGATAGAGCAGCATGCGTACGCCGGTGTGGCGCTGTCCGCGCGCAAGCTTGTGCGCGACCAGGCCGCTCGAATAGGCGTTGATCTTGGCCACCTTGGTGGCGATGTCGGACTCGCCGTAGTGCAGGAACACCGCCCGCCGCAGCGTGCGCAGCGGGGCGTCGCTGGCCGGTGCGGCGTGCACCGGCACGGCGTTCATGCGCACGCGCCGGCGATCGAACAGCCGCAGGTGCGTGTTGATCCGGCTGCAGCGGTGCTGAAACGTCCAGAACATCAGCTCGCGCCGCGGCAGGCGAAAGCCGGCGACGCGCGGCGCCATCAGCGCGAACTCGATCGCGCCACGCGCCCCCGGCGTCAGCGCCTCGTCGGCATCCAGCAGCAGCACCCAGTCGTGCGCAGCGAGATCGATCGCGCGCTGCTTTTGCGGCCCGTAGTCGTCGAACGCGTGCGCCGCGATGCGGGCACCGCGCGCCGCGGCGATCGCCAGCGTGGTATCGGTCGAGCCCGAATCGAGCACCACGATTTCGTCGGCAAAGGCCGC
Source organism: Pseudomonadota bacterium (assembly GCA_021793195.1). Classification (GTDB taxonomy): domain Bacteria; phylum Pseudomonadota; class Gammaproteobacteria; order Xanthomonadales; family Rhodanobacteraceae; genus Metallibacterium. The sequence goes on along the minus strand of JAJYTG010000003.1, from coordinate 17,231 downwards.
CGAATCGAGACAGCGCGCCAGCGTGGCGGCGTTGTTGAACGTGGTCACCACCAGCGACAGCGGCTCACGCGTCATGCGCGTCCTCCGGCGCGTCCGCCGGCGCCAGCAGCGCTCCGGTCCAGACCGCCAGCAGCCAGAAAAACAGCAGCCCCCACCATGCCGAGTAGAAGGCCAGCGTGGTGTTGAGCGGGAACACCGCCGCGCCCAGCGCCACCGTCGCCGGCCAGGCGCGCGCGCGCGCCGCGACCGGGGCGCGTTTCCAGGCACGCAGGGCCGCGGCGACCCCGGCCAGCCACAGCGCGAGGCCGGCGACGCCGGTCTCGCTGAGCACCTCGAGCACGATCTGGTGGGCGTGGAACGCGCCCTCATCGGAGCCCGGACGCACGAACGGATCGCCCGGCCGCGCGTAGGCCGGATAGGCGTAACGGAAGCCGCGCACGCCGACACCAGTCAGCGGATGCGCCGCGATCATGCGCAGAGTGGTCCCCCACAGGCTCAACCGGTAGGACAGCGCGGCATTCAGACCCTGCTCCGAGCCCGACAGCGCCAGCAGGGTGCGATCCATGCGCGCATCGAACCGCTGCGAGGTCTGCCACGCCACGCCCATGCCCGAAACCGCGATCACGCCCAGCGCCGCGGATCCGAGCAGAAAGCGCCGCGGCGAGGCCGTCTCGCGCCAGAGAAACGCCAGCGTCACCACGGCGTAGGTGACCCATGCCGCGCGCGATCCGGCCAGCAGCACCGGACCGAGCAGGAACAAGAAGGCGAGGCCCAGCCCGCGTCGCCCGAAACGCCGTCGCACGGTCTCGAACACGAACGGCGCCAGCACCGCCAGCACCTGGCCGAGCTTGGGATCACCGGCGCCGAAGATGCCGGTCAGGCGGTGCGGCTCCGGCGCCCCGCGCAAGCTCCAGCCGGTCAGGGCCTGGATCCAGGCATCGGCCGTCCACAACGCGACCAGCACCGCGATCGCGGTCATCAGTGCCCGCGCGCGGCCTGCGCCGCGCAACGCCCAGGCGGCATACAGCATCAGTGGCCCGTAGCGCAGCAGGCCCAGCACGACGAGCGTGCTGCGCTCGGGCGCGATCGCCATGGTCAGCGAGAACGCCGCCGCCAGCACGTAGCAGGCCCAGAGCGTCAGCGCGAGCCGCGCGGCGGGCGTGGCGAGCAGGGCGGTGCGGTCGCGCAGCAGCACGAACGCGGCACCGACGATGCAGGCCAGCACGCCCGCTTCGGCGCTGCGCGCGAACGGCAGCAGCGCGAGGATTGCCCACAGCGGCAGCAGCGGCGAGCGCAGCGCGGCGAACAGCCGGGCACGCAACGGGGCGGAATCGATCATGACGGCGCGCGCAACGGGGACGCGCGATTGTACGGCGCGTCCGCGCTGCGCGGGGTCATCGTCGCGCGCGGCGGCCGCTCAGTCGCGCGGCGCGGCGACCAGTTCGGCGTACAGATCCAGCGTCGCCCGCTGCATGTCGTCCAGCCGGTAGCTGGCGAGCGGCGCGATCGGTGGCGCCAGCCGCAGCAGCTCGGCGGCGCGCTCGACCAGCCGCTCGCGATCACCCGCCGGCACGCGCCCGGCCGGATACAGCTCGGCCAGCAGTTCGCCGACGCCGCCGTGGGCGTAGCCCAGCACCGGCCGGCACAGCGCCAGCGCCTCGATCACGGTCCGGCCGAACGCTTCCGGCTGCGTCGACAGCTGCAGCACCAGATCGGATATCGCGTAGATGTCGCGCACGTCGCTGCGCGGCGGCGTCATTGCCACCGCATCGGCGACACCGCGCGCCGCCGCCAGATCGCGCAACTCCGCCCGATAGGCCTCGCGGCCCGTCTCGACCACGCCCAGCAGCAGCAGGCGCACGGCGATGCCGCGCGACTTCAGGGCGGCGACCAGCTCGATCGCCTCGGCATGGCCCTTCAGCCGCGTGCCGCGTCCGGGCAGGGTCAGCAACGGCGCGCCGGCCAGCGCCGGATACTCGGCGAAGAACGCCGCGCGCCAGGCCTCGTCGGCACGATGGCCGTAGGGGAACGCCTCGCGGTCGATGCCGCGCGGAATGACCCGGATGCGGCTCTGGTCAAGCCGCGGATAGTGCGCCAGCACGTAATCGCGCACCGTCTGCGAGACCACGATCACGCGCTCGCCGCGCACCATCACGCCGCTGTAGACGCCGGGCGAATTGAGGCCGTGCACGGTGGTGACGAAATGCGGTTGCGGTTGCAGCCCGCGCAGCGCCAGCTGCGCCATCCAGGCCGGCAAGCGCGAACGCGCATGCACGATATCCGGCTTGAGCTCGGCCAGCAGTCGCTTCAGCGGCGCCACATGCTGCAGCGTGCGCAGCGACTTGCGGCCGAGATCCAGCGGCACGTGCTCGCTGCCCTCGGCGCGCAGTTGCTCGACCAGCCGGCCGCCGGACGAGATCACCAGCGACCAGTGCCCCGCGGCCACCAGGGCGCGGCCGATCTCGAGCGTACTGCGCTCGGCCCCGCCGCTGTCGAGCGCGGGGATCATCTGGACGACGGTCAGCCGCCGTCCGCTGGCGGTCGGGGTGGGCATCACGGGTGCGGGTCGGACCGGGCGATACATGGCACCCGATACCAAGCAAGTTCGATGCCGGTATCAGCCGCGCAGCACGTAGTGCGCACCGCAATAGGGACAGACCGATTCACCGCCCTCATCCTCGATCGGCAGATAGACGCGCGGATGCGAGTTCCACAGCGTCATCCCCGGCATCGGGCACGCCAGCGGCAGATCGGCGCGGGTCACCTCATAGCGGTGCTCGGCATTGGCGGGCCGCAGCCCGGATACGGCAGGGTCGGATCGGGTCATGACGCATTCCGTCAGTGAGACGCCCAGTGTAGCAAGGGGGCATGGGCCGCCAGCGACCGCGCCGACACCCGGGGACCTGCGTTCACGGGCGCCAACGGCGTCGGGGCGCGCCGGATCCCGGCTCGCGGCTGCCCGCGAAGACACCGGCTCCGTCGCCGCCGGGGAGGGACAGGGCGACGGAGCCGGCGCGGGCTTACTTCTTGCCGGCCATCGCGGCCATCGCCTTGGCGAAGGCACTGGCCTCGTCGGCCTCGACGGTGATGCGCACGTGCACCGCATCGCTGACCATCGGCACGTAGGCACCGACGCCGAACTCGCTGCGCCGGATCGTGGTGGTGGCATTGAAGCCGATGGCGGGCGCCTTCATCATCGGCTGCTCGCCGATCTTGTTCAGATGCACCGCCAGCACCACCGGCCGGGTCACGCCGTGCGCGGTCAATTCGCCGTCCACGGTCAGCTCGCCGGACCTGGCGCCGGGAATCACCCTGGTGCTCCTGAAGGTGACGTCCGGATACTTGGCGGCATCGAAAAAGTCGGGCAGCTTCAGGTGCTCATCCAGCGCCGGCACGTGGGTATCGAGTCCCGCCAGCGGCAGGGTCACGGTAACCGACGAGCGGGCCGGATCGGCGGCGTCATAGACCAGGGTGCCCTGGATGGTGTTGAAGTTGGCGCAGGGGTTGGAGAAGCCGAAGTGGTTCCAGCAGAAGCTGACCTGGGTGTGGTTGGGATCGAGCGTGTAGGTCATCGGCGCGGCGAAGGCGGGCGCTGCCGCCAGCGCGAGCACGGCGATCAGGGCGTAGCGGAGATTGCGCATGACGGATGTCCTCGGTGGTGGGCGGAGAAGTCAGGCGATCGAGCAGGCTTCGTCGAACGCGAAGCGCGGACTGCGCGGAAACAGATCACGGCTGGCGTCGCCGTACCCGATGTTGATCAGAAAATTGGATTTTATCGTGGTGCCGCTGAAAAACGCCGCGTCGACCCTGGCGTTGTCGAAACCCGACATCGGGCCGCAGTCGAGGCCCAGCGAGCGCGCGGCGAGGATCAGATAACCGCCCTGCAGGGTGCCGTTGCGAAACGCGGTGATCTCCGCCAGCGCCTTGTTGCCGGCGAACCAGCTGCGTGCGTCGGCGTGCGGAAACAGCTTGGGCAGGTGCTCGTAGAACGCCTCGTCGGTACCGACGATCGCGGTCACCGGCGCGGCCAGGGTCTTGGCGCGGTTGCCGTCCGACAGGGCCGGAGCCAGCCTTTCCTTCGCCGCGGGTGACTTCACGAACACGATCCGCGCCGGCGAGCAGTTGGCGCTGGTCGGGGCCATCCTGGCCAGGTCATAAATCTGCCGCAGCTGCGCATCGCTGACCTCGCGCGGCAACCAGGCATTGTGGGTACGGGCGTTGCGAAACAGCTGGTCGAGCGCGACATCGTTCAGCGGGTGCGTCATCGGTATTCCCTTGGCAGGCCGCGGCGGCGGCGCGAGACTCGGCAGTGTAGGCGCAGCTTCGCCGCGCCGCAGCGCGCGCCCCGGCAACACAATGTACGCAACCGATTGACAATGCGGCGTGAGGTGCGGCGACGATGCAGGATGCATGGGTGATCACCGATGGCGCGGCCGGCAACCAGCGCCAGGCGCTGGCGCTGGCGCTGGCGTTGCGCCTGGACAACCGCGGCCTGGTCCTCGGCACCCGCGCGCCGTGGTCGTGGCTGGCGCCGCGGCTGACGCTGGGCGGCCGCCTGGCCTGGCCCGCCGCGCAGCGGTCCGTGCTGGCGCCGCCGTGGCCGGCGCTGGCGATCGGCTGCGGCCGCGATGCGGCGCTGGCCACGCGCCTGATCCGACGGTTGAGCGCGGGTGCCTGCCGCAGCGTGCAGATCCTCGACCCGCGCGCGCCGGCGCGGCATTGGGACCTGCTGATCGCTCCGCGTCACGACGACCTCGAGGGCAGCAACGTGCTGCGCCCGATCGGCTCGCTGCATCCGGTGGACGCGGCCTGGCTGGCCGCCGGACGCGAAGCGCATGCCGCGTTCGCCGCCCTGCCGCGACCACGGCTGGCGCTGCTGCTGGGCGGACCGCGGCGCGGCGTCGCCCTCGACACGGCCTGGACCGCGGCCTTGATCGCGAGTCTGCGCGCGCGCCTGGCGCGTGACGGCGGCAGCGTGCTGCTCTGCGCCTCGCGGCGCACGCCGCCGGCGCTGGTCGCTGCCGTCAGCGACGCGCTGGCCGGCGTCCCCGGTGTGCGCTGGCGCGGCGAGGCCGATGGCCGCAATCCCTATCCCGGCCTGCTGGCCTGGGCCGACCGCGTGATCGTCAGCCCCGACTCGGTGAACATGCTCTCGGAAGCGGCCGCGACCGGGGTGCCGGTGCACACGCTGACCCGCGCAGCGCTGCCGCGGCGTCTGGCCCGCTTTCACGCCGCACTGCGCGCCGGCGGCTGGCTGGCCGATATCGATGCCGACAGCGCGCCGCCCGTGCGGCCGCTGCGCGAGACCGCCGCGATCGCCGCCGAGGTCGCGCGCCGGCTCGGCCTCGGCATGGCGCACGATGGACCCTGAGCGCGGCGCCGGTGCAAGACTCGGGTCCGGTCGCGACCGAGACACGAACACTGCGCAGCCCGGATGCAGCGCGGCAGCAGCCGGGCAGGGTGCATCGAGCACGATTTTTGTCCGCGAAGGGCGCGAAGGGCGCAAATGATTTATTCGATTTTGAGGATCGAGCCCCGGACCGCGTCCCCATGGGGCTCCATCCGGGCGACTCAGCGCATCGGTTGAACCCAACGTGTCGCCGTCAGGACGCGGCGGCGAAATCGAATCCGCAACCGGCCGCGATGCGCAGCACTTCGGCACACACCGCGGCCAGCTCGGCATCGCGCGGCACCCGGCGCGGCCGCGCATCAAGGGTGCAGGCCAGCGCGCGCTGCAACAACAGCGCGTGCGCCGCGGTCAACACCGCAGCATCGTTGCCGGCCAGCAGCCCGGCGCCGCGGCAGGCGGCGATCTGCGCCGGCGTCGAGGTCGCCTCGAGCAGCGGCGGATGCGTCGGAGCCTGCGCGAGCAGCAGGCCCTGCAGCAGGAACTCGATGTCGAGCAGCGCACCGGCGCCCTGCTTGAGGTCGAGATGCGCGGCATCGGAGCGGTCGCGCTCGGCGCGCCAGCGCGCGCGCATCGCGGCGACCTCGCCGCGCACCATCGCTGCGTCGCGCGGGCGCGCGAGCACCTCGAGGCGCACCTGCGCCAGCGCCGCCGCCAGCGCGGCATCGCCGCCCAGCGGGCGCGCGCGCAGCAGGGCCTGATGCTCCCAGGTCCAGGCGCGCTCGCGCTGGTAGGTCGCGAACGCGTCCAGACTCAGCACCAGCAGGCCCTTGCTGCCGTCCGGGCGCAACCGCGTGTCCACCTCGTAGAGCCGTCCGGCCGGGGTCAGCACGGTCAGCCAGTGCACCACCCGCTGCGCCAGGCGCTGATACCAGGCCGCGCCCTCCAGCGGCCGCGCGCCGTCGCTACCCAGCGCCGCGCGCGCACCGTCGTAGACGAACACCAGATCGAGGTCGGAGGCGAAGCCAAGCTCCTCGCCGCCGAGGCTGCCGTAGCCCAGTACGGCAAAGCCCGAGCCGCTGCCGGGCAGGTGACCATGACGCACGACCAGTTCGCACTCGGCCAGCGCCAGCACGGCGGCGATCACCGCCTCGGCCAGCGCCGCCAGCCGGCGCGCGGTGGCGACGGCGTCGGCGCGGTCGTCACTGAAGGCCAGCCCGAGCCGGAACGCGAAGCTGGCCTTGAGCTCGTTCAAACGCTCCAGCTCGCCCTCGACGTCGCGTTCGTCCAGCGCCGCCAGCGCCGCGCCGATCTCGGCGGAAATCTCCGCGCGCCGCAGCGGCAGCCGCTCGATGCGCGGATCGAGCACGTCGTCGAGCAGCAGCGGCTGCGCGATCACGCGCTCGGCGAGGAAGGCGCTGCGCGCGAACAGGTCGGCGAGGCGCCGGCGCGCCGCTGGCGCTTCCTCGAGCAGAGCCAGATAGGCCGCGCGACGGGCGATGCTCTGCAGCAACCGCAGCAGGCGTTCGAGCGCGGCCGACGGCGCGCTGCTGGCCTGCGCGGCTTCGAGCAGCGCCGGCAGCACGCGGTCCAGTCGCGCCCGCGCCTCGACGCTCATCGCCCGCAGCGTGGCGCCGGCGGGCAGCGCGGCCAGCGCCGCGCCCGTTTCGGGATCGGCAAAGCCGGCGGCCTGCAGCATCGACGCATCGAGGCTGCCATCCTGCGCCGCACGCCACAGCGCCGCGCCGATGCCGGCCTGCGGCGCGCGCTGCGCCGCCCCGGGCAGCAGCACCTCGGCAAACGCCTCGGCGACCGCGGCACGGTGCGCCGCCAGCGCGTCCGCCAGCGGCGCCCAGTCGGGATAGCCCAGCGCCAGCGCCAGCCGCAGGCGATCCAGCGCCGACTCGGGCACATCGTGGGTCTGCTGGTCACGCAGCATCTGCACGCGGTTTTCCAGCCGGCGCAGGAACAGGTAGGCCTCGCGCAGGCGGCGCGCGCGCGCCACGCCGATGCGGCCGCGCGACTCCAGCGCGGCCAGCGCCGGCAGCAGCCCGGGCACGCGCAGCGCCGGCTCGCGGCCGCCGCGGATCAGCTGTTCGAGCTGCACCAGAAACTCGATCTCGCGAATGCCGCCGGGGCCGAGCTTGAGGTTTTCGGTGAGGTCCTTGCGCGCCACCTCGGCGTCGATCAGCGCCTTCATCGCGCGCAATCCGGCGAACGCGGTGTAGTCGAAGTAGCGCCGATAGACGAATGGCCGCAGCTGTGCCAGCAGGCGCCTCCCGGCGACGAGATCGCCCGCCACCGGCCAGGCCTTGATCCAGGCATAGCGCTCCCAGTCGCGGCCGTCGCGCTGGTAGTACTGCTCCATCGCCGCGAACGACAACGCCAGGCGGCCGGCGGCACCGAACGGGCGCAGGCGCAGGTCCACGCGCGCCACTTGACCGTCGGCGCTGGTGTCGGCGAGCAGGCCGACCATGCGCTGGCCCAGCCGCGCGTAGTACTCGCCGGCCTCCAGCGATCGTGCACCGTCGCTGACGCCGTCCTCGGCATAGGCAAGGATCAGGTCGACGTCGGAGGAAAAGTTCAGCTCGCCGCCGCCGAGCTTGCCCAGACCCAGCACCAGCAGGCGCTGCGGCTGACCGGCGCCGTCACGGACGACGCCATGACGCTGCGCCAGCGCGCGCTCGGCCGCCGCCAGCCCCGCCTCGATCAGGCCGACGTACAGCGCATTGGTGGCGGCGAGGGTTCCGGACAGATCGTCGAAGCCGTTGACGTCGCGAAACACCAGCCGCAGCGCCTCGGCGCGGCGCAGGCGCCGCAACGCGGAACGCTGTGCCGCCTCGTCGAGGCCGGCCAGCGGCAGCGCCGCCGCGCGCGCGCCGGCATCGCCGGGAGCGCGCAGCCAATCCAGCGCGGACGGGCTCAGCAGGGCCGGATCGCGGCGCCAGGCATCCCAGGCGAAATCGCTGGCCAGCAGCGTGCGCCGCACACGTTCGGCGACACCGGCATCGTCGTGCAACGGCACGCCGGCCGCGCGGCAGCGGGCGACCAGATCGGCGTAGCGCTCGGCAACCAGGGCCTCGAGCGCGGACGGCAGCGTTGACGACATGCCCGGATCATAGCCGGCGCAAAACCGGGCCCGCCCGGCCCCACCGACTCACGCCGGGTCCTGCGGCTCCGGCGCCGCGCCGAAGATTTCCAGCGCCAGCGTGCGCAGCCCCCACAGCAGCAGGCCGAAAACGAACAGGCCCAGCGGCAGCGCCAGCAGCGTCCAGTGCTGCGCCTTGGTGATCATGACCAGCACCAGCAGCGCATCGAACAGGAAGTGCACCACGATGCTGGCCGGCAACCCGTGGCGGCTGCGCACATAAGCCAGCAGCAGGCCGAGGCCCATCTGCGGCAGCACGAACAGCGGATGGATCCACCACGGGCTCAGTGCATCGGACTGGTAATTGCTGATGTGCGCCAGCCCGAACACCAGTGCCGAGAACCACACCAGACCGCGGAAGTGGCGTTCGATGAAGGCCGCCGTCGCGCGCCCGTAGAGTGGCCAGGCCAGATAGCCGACGACGAAGGCCGCGGCGAAGGCCAGCAGGCGCTGCGTCAGGCTCGGCGTGAAATCCAGCAGGCGCGTCGTCGCCAGGACGCCGAAGAACGGCAGCGCCATCCACAGCAGCGCCACGCCGAAGCGGCGCGCCGACAGAAAGCCGCGGAACACGCACTCCTCCAGCGTCGCGGCGAGCGCGATCAGCAGCAGCGCCAGCGGACTGCGCAGCAGCGGCGACTGCATCAGCAGATTGCTCTTGGCGACGCTCAGATGCAGCGCCAGCGAGACCGCGCCCGCGGGCAACAGCAGCAACAGCGACGCGGCGTAGCCGATGCCGACCAGACGCAGGCTCTCCTGCACGCCCTGGCGCAGCCGTTGCGCCATGCTCAGCCCCGGGATCGCGGCAGTGCCGTCCCGCGACGGCCGCAACACGAAGTCGCGCAACGCACCGCGCCGATCGCGGCCCTCCGTGGCGTTCATGCGTGCACCTGCGCTGACGGCATGGCGGCCACGCTAGAGGCGACGGCACACGCACCGCAACCGGTCATGCCTTACGGCTCGGTTACAAAGTACCGCGCTCCGTGGTGATCGAATCAGGACACACCGGCGACAACTGCGTCGCGATGGTGACGAGGAATCGGGGGGGCGCCGAGGTCGGGGCGAAGTGATTCACTCCGCCCGGCTCCATCGAACAGCCGACCGATGAACTAGCATTCTGCCGAGTACTGAACTTGCGTTTGGCCGTCACGGTCGCCTAGCATGCCGCGTGACCCGAATCCCGACCGTCCCCCGCTATCTTGCGCCGCGCCTGCGGGAGTCGCTGGCCGACAGTCCGTCCGTGCTGATTCACGGCCCGCGCCAGAGCGGCAAAACGACGTTGGCACGCAGGGTCGGCGAGGCGCGCGGCTACCGCTATGTTTCCTTCGATGATCAGGCGGTGCTCGCTGCAGCGAAGTACGACCCGGTCGGATTCGTGGCCGGCCTGCCGGCACGCGTCATCCTCGACGAGGTGCAACGGGCACCGGAGATCTTCACGTCACTGAAATCCGCCATCGACCAGCGACGCTCGGCAGGCCGTTTCATGCTCACCGGCTCGGCCAATGTCCTGCTCGTCCCCGCGCTGGCCGACTCGCTCGCCGGGCGCATGGCGATCCTGCGGCTGCATCCATTGGCCCAGTGCGAGATCGAGGGCGCCAGGCCGCGCTTTCTCGACACGCTCTTTCGCGCCGCATTCAGGGCCGGCGTGGCCGACCCGCTGGGCGCCGGCCTGGCTGAACGCATCGTGGCGGGCGGCTATCCCGCGGCGCTTGCCCGGCGTGCGGCCGCGCGGCGCCGCGCCTGGTACCGGGACTATGCAGAAACGCAGATCCAGCGCGACGTGCGCGATCTCAGTCGCCTGCGCTCACTGGACACTTTACCCAAGCTGATGGCGATGGCGGCCACGCAGACGGCGCGGCTGATCAACGTCGAGGAGCTCGCCGCACCCTTCGAGCTGACGCGGCAGACGATCCACGAGCACGTCACCCTGCTCGAGCGCGTGTTTCTGCTCGAACGGCTGCCCGCATGGCACACCAACCGCCTGAGCCGGCTGGTCAAGCGGCCGAAACTGCACGTCGGTGACACCGGGGTCGCTTGCGCGCTGCTCGGCATCGATGCGAAACAGCTCGCGAGCGACCGCGCCCTGCTTGGCGCGCTGCTCGAAACCTTCGTGCTTCAGGAACTGCGACGCCAGTCGAGCTGGCTTCAGGATCCGGTGGACTTTTTCCATTTCCGGGATCGTGACGATTTTGAAGTGGATATCGTCGTGGAGCAGGGTGCGCTTGCCGTCGCCGGCATCGAGGTCAAGGCCGCCCGATCGGTGAACGAGGCCGATCTGCGCGGACTGCGCAAGCTTCGCGATGCGGCGGGCATGCGCTTTCGGGCCGGGGTGCTGCTGTACGACGGTGCGGCGACGATCGCCTACGGCGATCGCTTGTTCGCGGTTCCGATCCGACGCCTCTGGGAGCCCGCGTGAGCCGGTTACTGGCTTGCTGTCGACAGGCCATGGCGGGCCATGCGCTGAAACAAGCCCTACCCACGAGGCTGCTCTGCGCGGTGAGCTTGATAACGTAAAGTAGTTTTCAGACTACACTCGCTCGTGATGATCGAGCTCCGACAAACCGAGGCTTTCAGCACGTGGTGGACCAAGCTCAAGGACGAGCGGGCGCGCGGCTTGATCGCGGCGCGGCTGGATCGCCTCGCCTATGGCCTCGCCGGCGACGTGGAGTCGGTCGGGCACGGGATCAGCGAACTGCGCATCCACAGCGGCCCCGGCTATCGTGTCTATTTTCAGAAACGGGGCCACACGATCATCGTCCTGCTCTGCGGTGGCGACAAGAGCACGCAGTCCAGGGACATCAAAGCGGCGCGGCGACTGGCTGCCGAATGGAGTACATGACATGACCGAAAAACTGACGATCTTCGACCCCGCCGAGGCTCTGGCATCGGACGTCGCCATCGCGTCCTTCATGGGCGATGCGTTCGAGTCGGGCGATGCCGGCTACATCGCCCACGCGCTGGGCGTGGTCGCGCGCGCCAAGGGCATGGCCCAGATTGCCGGCCAGACCGGGCTGTCGCGAGAACAGCTTTACCGCTCGTTCAGCGCGCACGGCAATCCGACGCTCAAGACCACACTCGCGGTGATGAAGGCCCTGGGCATTGAACTGACAGCCAAGGCGCACGTATCGCACGCAGCATCGTGAAGTAACCTCAGAATCTGATCCAGTTACTACCGGCCAGCGCGAACGCCGTGACGGCAGCAGCAAAACCGCCAGGCCCTGTTGGCCGTCTGACTCAAACCAACTGGCCTCCACAAAACCTGGCGCGATTCAGTGCCCATCAAGTTGACTTAACTTCAATCGATTTGTGGACCCTATCTATACAGCTAGCCTTTGTGCGCCAAACATGAGGTCGCGTAGTCATGAGGAACGACATCGTCGGGGTCATTCTCACTGATGATCCCTTCGACGCCGAATGAACGCAGCTTGTTGATGCTCCAAGGCCAAAAGACAATTTCCCCCGTATTTAACTTCTTTTGTATATTTGAAGGAGGCTTAGTCACCATATCCAAACTGATGTGACGGCGCTGGTAGAATTCCTTGAATTGCCAAATATTGGCAATCAGTCGCTGCTTGAACTCGTCACTAGCTTTCTCTGCGAGAACCTCTTGAACCGTCCACGGCCCCTCATGCATCGCCACATCCGCACAGTGAAGGAGCACCCGCTGCCGGCCCATAAGAAACAGAAACTGTGCGCAACCCGAAGCACACATGTCTCCGGCAACGGGGACAGGGTCGTATGCATCCAATATCCGCACAATGTAGACGCTGGAGTCCACGTAACCGCCCGGGCCAGAGACGATGACATAGGGCCTTTGCTTGATTCTATCTTTCAGCTTGACAAGACTTACAAACATTGTCGGATCAATCTTTCCGCGAAGACAGACGACGTGTCCATGATCGACTACATTCACTCCTTGCAAGCCGGCACACGCAACAAATGCTTTCTGTGCACCATGGAATAGCACCATGCTACTGGCGTCCATGGCATTGCAGCGCCCAGCAAGGGATGCCCAAAAAGCCATTAAGAGCGACAAGCAAATTAATCTCATCGAATTTCCCCTTAAGGTGCTGAAAAGCGGACCTCCACTTTTCAGCACCAACTCGACAACAAGCGTATTCAATCCTTACTGCAGGCTCGATGACATTGTCAGTTTGGCTTGCTGCAAACGATTGTGCCATTAGGGAGCTGAGACGGGAAGGTTCCTGTGGGACAGGATGTTGTTCCATCCGGATTTTTCACAGGCGGCGTATCCGTTCCGCCGCTGACGCCAGCCACTTCCGACATGTTCAGTTCTTTCATGATCGATCTCCACGTTAATTTGCCAGAATCATGAGCCCGTCCTGGCTTCGGGTCTATGTCGACAGCCTTCGTGCGACAAGACTTGTCAATACCGTGTTCCTCGACAGCTAGATACGCCGGAACATCCTTCGGCTGACTTAACCCACCCTCGCCCACTGGCGCAGGACGACTGACTCGGCGCAACCCCGTTGCAGCACGATCACGCGATCGGCGCTGGCCAGAGTCTCCTGCCGGTGCGCCAGCCCCAGCCAGAACAATTGCATGGGTTTCATGATGGCGTTGACCTCAACTTGCACTGACATAGAGTCACGCAACCCGCGCTGCGCAAGCTTTGCGCAACGCGAACTTGTCCAAGCTCGAGTGAGCGATGTTGGATTCGAGGCGTTGGGATCTGCTATCGCTCGATAGTTTCGGCAATAGCACGATGACAACTCTGCGCCACCAACCACGGGCCTTTGAAACGTATGCCGTCTTTCGATTTTTCCAGGAAGACCTTATTTTCATCCCACGTCAAAATGCGTGGCAATTGTTGCGACATAATCGTAACATCTTGCTCATCACTCTCTATCTTATACCTGTTACTAATCAACACTTTATGCTTGATAATTTCACGAATTTCGTTAATTCTCGTACCCGAATATGAAAATTCTGTTTTCAAGGAAATTAAAACAGCCGTGGCCGCACCAAGAAAACAAGCAACCAATACGCTAAGCCTGTCAACTTTGTGGCTCATCATTGACGACACTGTAACAGTAATAATATAAGCTATTGATGCGCATATAGAATAGGATAAGAACTGACGGAATGAATTGAATATCAAAATGCGCTTTATGCCCATGTGCGCAAATTGAATCTTGGATAACGTTTCGTTGTTCACATTCAAAGCCTCTTGAGAAGCGCCCTCCTTTGCACAGGAGGGCGCGATGGTATTTACCAGATAGCAGCGACTGCTCCTGCTGCAAGACCCGCTGCGATGGCAACAACCGGGCCGCCTACTGAGCCTAGCTCGGCGCCTTCTACAAAGCCGGTAGCGAAAGCCCCTGCGGCGTATGCAGCTCCAGTTTCTGAAAAAGCTTCACCTGCAGCAGACGCACCACCCGCGCCGTTGATAGCCATGCAGTCAGTCGTACTGATCACCTTCATTGTTCAACTCCACTAACGACACCGGACGCCCTCCGGCAAAGGTTCACCCGCCCTCCCTGGCTTCCGGACGCGCAGGTGCGAGTGATTCAGTGCGACCCCGCCGCAGCACGATCACCCGATCGGCGCTGGCCAGGGTTTCCGGCCGGTGCGCGATCACCAGCCGGGTGAGCTTCATGCGTTTCACGGTGGCGTTGACCTGCCGCTCGCGTTCGATGTCCAGATGGCTGGTCGCTTCGTCCAGCACCAGCAGCTTGGGGCGCCGGTAGAGGGCGCGGGCCAGCAGCACGCGCTGCTTCTGTCCGCCGGACAAGCTCGAGCCCATGTCGCCAACCAGACTCTGATAGCCCATCGGCATGGCCACGATCTCGTCGTGGATGTGAGCGAGCCGGGCCGCGGCCTCGACCCTGAGCGGGGTCGCGTCGGGATCGAAAAAGGCGATGTTGTCGGCAATGGCGCCGGCGAACAGTTGGTCGTCCTGCATCACGGCCGCCACCGAGCTGCGGTAGCGCGCCAGGCCCAGCTTGCGGATATCGAGGCCGCCGAACAGGATCATGCCTTCGGTGGGTTCCAGCAGGCCCAGCAGCAGCTTGGCCAGGGTGGTCTTGCCGCAACCGGAGGGCCCGGCGATGGCCACGCACTCACCCGCTTCGATCCTGAGGCTGCAGTCCTTGAGAATCCAGGGCTCGCCCTCGGCGTAGCGAAAGCTGAGGTTCTTCACTTCCACGCAGGCGGCGGGAAGCGGACCGGTGTAGCCGGCTTCAAGACTGGTCTCGGCCGGGGTCAGCGCGATGTCGGCTACGCGCTCGGCGTGCAGGCCCAGCATGCGGAAGTCGTTCCACTTGTCGATCAGGCCCGCGGCGCGGCGGGTGAACTGGTCGGCATAGGCGACAAAGGCGATCAGCATGCCGGCGCTGAACGCGCCCCTGAGGACCATCAGCGCGGCCAGCCAGATGATCGCCACCCGCTCGATGCCGAAGATCAGGCCGTTGCCGCCCTGGAAGGCGATGCCCAAGCGCTGCATGGTCAGCTCGCGGTTGGTGGTGTCCACCAGGACATTGGCGTAGCGCCCGCGCCGCTGATCCTGCTGGTTGGCGAGCTTGAGCGGCTGGATGCCGCGGATGGACTCCAGCAGCTCGCTTTGCTGACGGGCGGCGTAGACGATGTGATCCTCGGTCGCCCGACGCAGCGAGCCGAAGATGCCCCAGCGCAACAGGGCGTACAGCAGAAACGCGCCGACCACCAGCAGGGTCAGCGGCACGCTGTAGAACGCCATCAAGACCAAGGTCAGGACCGACATCAGGCCATCCAGCACGGCGCCGACGAACTGCGTGGTCAGCGTGCGCTGGATGGTCTGCACCGAGCCGAAGCGCGAGACCACGTCGCCGATGTGGCGCTTCTCGAAAAAGTCCAGCGGCAGGCGCAGCAAGTGGCCGAACAGGTTGCCCACCCACTGCACGCTCAGGGTGGCGCTGATCCAGGTGATCGACCAGGAGCGCAGGGCGGTCACCGCCACCTGGAACACCGTCAGCAGCAGGAAGCCGATGCCGAGCAGGGTCAGCAGGCTGCGGTCGGCCGAGACCAGCACCTGGTCGATCACCCACTGCATGTAGAACGGCCCCATCAGCGCCACCACCTCGAGGCCCAGCGCCAGCAGGAAGATCTGGGTCATCGCCCGCTTGAGCCCGTGCACCTCGCCGGTCAGGGCGCGCAGTGAAATGGCTTCGCGGGCACGCTGCGGCTTGAAGTTCGCCGCCGGTGTCAGTTCGAGGGCAATACCGGTGAAGTGCTTGGACGCCTCGGCGAGGCTGAGCCGCTGCACGCCGCGCGCGGGATCGTGGATGACGAGGCCCTTGGCGCTGGCCTGCTTCAGGACCACGAAGTGGTTCAGGTCCCAGTGCAGGATGCAGGGGACTTTGAGCTGCGGCAGCTCGTCGAGTTCGAGGCGCAGCGGGCGGGAATCGAATCCCAGACGCCCGGCGATCTCGATGATGCGAGCCAGGTTCGCGCCCTTGAGTGACATCGAGGCGCGGCGGCGCAGTCCGGCCAGATCGATGTCGTGACCGTAGTAGCGCGCGACCATGGTCAGGGACGCCAGCCCGCACTCGGCGGCTTCGGTCTGCAGCACCACCGGCAGCGTGCGGCGCCAGCCAAAACGCAGGCCATCGATCACGCGCTCGCCGAGCACGGCGCTGGCGCTCACGCCTTCGCTCCGTGCGGAGCCGAGGTGCCCAGCAGGCGCCGGCCAAAGCCGACCACCGGCTCGATCACCCATTCGATCAGGCGGCGGCGATCCAGCAGGATGTCGGCATTCAGCGCCATGCCGGGCATCAGCGCGGCGGGGTGTCCGTAGGCGTCGAGGTGTTGCCGGCCCAGGCGCACCATCACCCGGTAGAGCGGCTGCGGGGCCTGTTGCTGCTGGCCGAACAGGCTTGTGATCTCGGTGGGCGACAGGGCGCTATGCGACACGCTGGCCACGGTGCCGTAGTGCTGGCCGAATTTCTGGTAGGGGAACGCCTGATAGCGCAGCACCACGCGCTGGCCGGAGCGGACAAAACCGACCGCCGCGCTCGGCACCAGCAGTTGCGCCTCCAGCGTCGAGCCGGTCGGCAGCAGCGCGAGCAGGGGTCGTCCCGGGGTCGCGGCCTGCCCGGGCTTGATCAACAGCGCCGAGACGATGCCCGCGCGCGGCGCACGCAGCACCCAGGCGCGCTGGGCCTCGTTCTGCGCCAGGGCCTGCTCGACCTCGGCCCGCTTGTTCTGCGTGGCCGTCTGCTCGCTCGCGAGATTGAGCGGAAGCTGCACGAGTTGCTGCTCGGCATCGGCGATCTGCTGTGCGGCCGCCAGCTGCTGGCGGCGCAGCGCCTTGACCTGCATCTGCGCGCTGAGGGCATTGGCCTGCTGTTGCTGCAGCTCGAAGGTCGAGACGTAGCCCTTGCCCGCCAGCGGCGCGATCTTGTCCAGCAGCCCCTGCATGCTGGTGGCTTCCTGCTGCTGCAGAGCCAGCTGGCCGCGGGTCTGGACCTGCTGCGCGCTCAGGGCCGCGATGCGTTCGCGCAGCGCCTGCGCCTGACTCGTGGCCAGGGCCTGCTGCGTCGCGAGATCCGCCGTCAGCCCCGAGCGCTCGGTCTGCAACTGCGCCGCGATGAAAGTCCGGGTGTTGCCCAGCGCCGTGCTGTCGAGCGGATTGTCGAACGCGACCAGGGGCTGGCCGCGTTGCACCGGCTCGCCCTGATCGACCATGACCCGGGTGACGCGGCCGACGGCGGCGGCGTTGAGGGTGATCAGGCCGGTGCT
>JAJYTG010000046.1 GCA_021793195.1 Pseudomonadota bacterium | reverse complement strand
CACACTGTCAAAGATCACCTTCGCACCGGGCCAACCGCGCCCTTCCGCAGAGCCTTTCGCTCCGCCGAGCCGCACATTCTACATCCGTTTCAGAGACCGTCAACACCCTCCAGGCACCATGTAGCGCTTGCTGGGTGATCAGGGCCCGGGTTGTAGTAGCGCGGGTTGGAAAGCATAGCGCAGCGCCCCCGGGCAGCGGAAGTGCCCGACGGATGAATACGGTGCGCCACCGTGCCATCGACCAGCCAGGGAGGCGCCCATGGCAGGTCAAGGCATCGCAGGCTGCGCGCTACACTGTCCATCGGTATCGATGCGGAACAACCTCATGCGTTCATTTGCCTGCGTGGCCGCCTTGTGCGCAACGCTGATCGCCGGCAGCTGCCATGCCGCGATGGTAGTGGTGACGCTGCGTCTGCAGGGACATCCGTTCAGCGCCGAGGTAGCGTCTGATGATCACAGTCGCGCCCAGGGGCTGATGAACCGTGAGCGGCTGGCACCTGACAGCGGCATGCTGTTCGTGTTCCGCCACAGTGACCAGCGCTGGTTCTGGATGAAGAACACGCTGATCCCGCTGGATATCCTGTTCTTCGACAGCTCGCGCAGGCTGGTTTCGATGCAGACGGATGTGCCACCGTGCAGGCAGGCCCCCTGCCCGACCTATCCAAGCGGGGAACCTGCGCGCTACGTGCTCGAGTTGGCGGCCGGCACGGCGGCGCGCATCGGAACCCGCATCGGCGACCAACTGTCGATCGAAGGCGACGTGGGGCCGGTGCACTGAGACCCGGCGCGCGGCTGATGGCCGCAGGCCATGCCGACCTGGTAGGGAACCAGACGAAATTCGACGCCAGCCTCGACCGGCAGATCGTCTTCCAAGGGTATGAAGCAGCGCATGAATCACCTCCGACCGGACGGCATTGCACCGCGCCGGTCGGGCCGCTGACGGGCAAAGCCGTGCGCAATCGGGGCGCGCGGCGGGCCGATTGCGGTCAGCCGGTTTCGATCATCTCGAAGTCGGCCTTGGTGACGCCGCAGTCGGGACAGGTCCAGGTTTCGGGGATGTCCGTCCAGCGGGTGCCCGGCGCCAGCCCCTCCTCGGGCAAGCCCAGTGCCTCGTCGTAGATGAAGCCGCATACCACGCACATGTACTTCTTGTAGTCGGACGCACTCATGAACAGGCACGATCGCAAGGGTGGGAACAGACCATTGTCGCAGGCGCCGCGCCGCGACGAAAGCTGGCCCATGAGCGCATGCGCGCATCGCGTGCGACACCCGCTGATGCGCGGACTGTATGCCATCACCGACGGTCCGCGCGGGGACCTTCTGGCTGCGGCAGATGCCGCGCTGACGGGCGGTGCGCGCGTGCTGCAGTACCGCGACAAGAGCACGGATCACGCCCGCCGCCACACCGAGGCTGTGGCGCTGCTGGCACTGTGCCAGGCGCATGGTGTACCGCTGATCATCAACGATGACATCGCATTGGCGGCGGCCGTCGGCGCCGCCGGCGTGCATCTTGGCGAACGGGATGCGGACATCGCCACGGCCCGGACCCGGTTGGGCCCGGACGCGATCATCGGTGCGTCGTGCTACGACTCACTGTCACGGGCGCGGCAACTCGCCGCAGCCGGCGCAGACTATCTCGCGTTCGGCGCGTTCCATCCCTCGCCAACCAAGCCTCACGCGCGTCACGCGTCGCCGGCGTTGTTGAGCGACGCGGCTGCGCTTGGCCTGCGGCGGGTGGCGATCGGCGGCATCACGCCGGACAATGGCGGCGCGCTGATCGACGCGGGCGCCGATCTGCTGGCGGTGATCTCAGGCGTCTTCGGCGCCGCCGACGTACGCGGCGCGGCGCGGCGCTATGCCGATCTTTTCGAATCCACCCGCAGGCCCTCATGACCTCCAATCACGATCTCTTCCAGCGCGCCCGCGGCCTGTTGCCCGGCGGCGTCAATTCGCCGGTGCGCGCGTTCAAATCGGTGGGCGGCGAGCCGTTCTTCACCGCGCGCGCGGACGGTCCGTATCTCTGGGACGTCGAGAGCAGGCGCTACATCGACTACGTCGGCTCGTGGGGCCCGATGGTCGCCGGCCACAACCACCCCGCCGTGCGCGCGGCGGTCGAGCGCGCGATCGGCAACGGCCTGTCCTTCGGCACTCCCTGCTCCGCCGAGGTGACGATGGCCGAGGCGATCACGCGCCTGGTGCCGTCGATCGAGATGGTACGGATGGTCAACTCCGGCACCGAGGCGACGATGGCCGCGATCCGCCTTGCGCGCGGCGCGACCCGGCGCGACACGGTGGTCAAATTCGAGGGCTGCTATCACGGCCATGGCGACGCATTTCTGGTCAAGGCCGGCTCCGGCGCGCTGACGCTGGGCCTGCCCGATTCGCCCGGCGTGCCCAAGGCGCTGGCCGATCTCACCCTGACCCTGCCGTACAACGACGCCGACACCGCGCGCGCGCTGTTCGCCGCGCGCGGCGACCGCATCGCCTGCGTGATCGTCGAGCCCATCGCCGGCAACATGAACTGCATCCCGCCGCGCGCGGGATTTCTAGCAGCGCTGCGCGCGCTGTGCACCGCACACGGCGCGCTGCTGATCTTCGACGAGGTGATGACCGGCTTTCGCGTCGCGCCCGGCGGCGCGCAACAGCTGTACGGGGTGACGCCGGACCTGACCACGCTGGGCAAGATCATCGGCGGCGGCATGCCGGTAGGCGCCTACGGCGGGCGCCGCGAGCTGATGGAACAGATCGCGCCGGCCGGCCCGATCTATCAGGCCGGCACGCTCTCCGGCAATCCGGTCGCCATGGCTGCGGGTTTGGCGATGCTGGAATTGGTTGCCCAGCCCGGCTTCCATGCCGAACTGGATCGCAAGACCAGGCTGCTGACCGACGGTCTCAAGGCTTGTGCCGACGAGGCTGGCGTGCCGTTCGCGATCAATCGCGTGCCGGGCATGTTCGGCCTGTTTTTCAGCGCCGGGCCCGTCGAGACCTACGCGCAGGCGACGGCCTGCGACGTGGCCGCATTCCGGCGCTTCTTCCACGCGCTGCTCGAACGCGGCGTCTACCTCGCACCCAGCGCCTACGAAGCAGGCTTCATGTCGACCGCGCACAACGAACACGACATCGCCGAGACGCTGGACGCCGCGCGTCATGCCTTTCGCGCCGCACGCGGCGGCTGATCGGGCCGGCCGCGTCAGCCGCCGAGGAATCCGCGCAGCGCGGTCCGCAGGCGGTCAAGACCTTCGACGACATCGGCGTCGGTCAATACCAACGGCGGCACCAAGCGCAGCACGTCGGGTCCGGCCTGCAACAGCAGCAGGCCGGCGCGGTGGGCGTGGTCGAGGATCTCGCCCGCCCGGCCGCGATGCGGCTCTGCAAGCACCGCGCCCAGCATCAGCCCGCGACCACGCACCTCGCTGAAAATGCCTAGCTCGGCGTTGATGCGTTGGAGACCGGCGCGCAGCGCCCGCGCCTGGCGCTCGACGTTGGCCAGCAACTCGGGCGCGGCCAGCCGGCGCAGCGCGACACGTGCGACCGCCGCCGCCAGCGGATTGCCGCCGAAAGTGGTGCCATGCGCGCCGTACTGCAGCACCTCGGCCACTTTCGGCCCCGCCAGCATCGCACCGATCGGGAAGCCCGCGCCCAGCGCCTTGGCCAGAGTGACGATGTCGGGGACGACGCCGTCTTGCGGGTGTGCGAACAGCGTGCCGGTACGCCCCATGCCGCACTGGATCTCGTCGCAGATCAGCAGCGCGTCGTGGCGGTCACAGAGCATACGCAACGCGGCGAGATAGCCCGGCGCTGCAGGCATCACGCCGCCCTCGCCCTGCACCGGTTCGACCAGCACGGCGGCGACATCGCCATCCGCCATCGCGGTGGTAGCCGCGTCGGCGTCGTTGAACGCGGCGTAGCGGAAACCGGCGGGCAATGGCTCGTAACCTTCCTGATACCTGGGCTGCGCGGTGGCGGTGACAGTCGCCAGCGTGCGGCCGTGGAACGAGCCCTGAAAGCTGAGGATCACGCGACGCTCGGGCGGCCGCCCCTGTGCCGCCGCCCAGCGCCGGGTCAGCTTGATCGCGGCCTCGTTGGCTTCGGCGCCGGAGTTGCAGAAGAACACCCGTGTCGCAAAACCCGAGGCCGCGACGAGCTCTTCGGCCAGACGAACGGCCGGCTCACTGAGAAACACGTTGCTGGTATGCCAGAGCTTGCCGGCCTGCGCGGTCAGCGCCGCGACCAGTTCCGGGTCGGCGTGACCGAGACCGCACACGGCGATGCCGGCGGCGAAATCGACGTACTCGTGACCTTCGATGTCCCAGACCCGCGCGCCGCGACCGCGGTCGAGCACCGCCGCGCGCGGTCGATACACCGGAACAAAGCAGCGCTGCGCGGCGGCGACCAACGCGGCCGTCGCGGGATCGGAATCGTGCACGGACATGAGCAGGGCGTCGGTGATCGGTGTTGCGCTCATTATGCCGTTGCGGCAGGCCACGGGTCCGCGCACGGCCCGATACCGTGCCGCACGCAGGCTGCGCTACGCTCGCCGCGATTGCGCCCGATCTGCGGACTCCGAGGACTCCTCGATGCGTTTCGAAACCCTGGCCGTGCATGCCGGCGCCGAGCCGGATTCCGGGACCGGCGCGGTGACGCCGCCGCTGCATCTGTCGACCACCTTCGAGCATGCCCCCGACGGCAGCCTGCCGCACGGCCTGCTGTACCAGCGCTACGACAATCCGACCCAGCAACGCTTCGAGCAGGCGCTGACCGTGCTGGAAGGCGGCGCGCGCACGCTGTTCTTCGCCACCGGCATGGCTGCCGGGACCAGCGTGCTGCAGGCGCTGCCGGCCGGCGCGCACGTGGTCATGCCCGATGACGTGTATCACGGCTACCGCGCGCTGTTGCAGCACTACGGGCAACGTTGGGGGCTGCACTTCGCCTTCGTCGATCTCGCCGATCTCGGCGCCACGCGCGCCGCGCTGCGCCCAGACACACGCCTGATCTGGGCCGAATCGCCATCCAATCCGCTGCTGAAGATCAGCGACATCGCCGCGCTGACCGCACTGGCGCACGGCGCCGGCGCGTGGCTGCTGGTCGACAGCACCTTCGCCACACCCTGCCTGCAGCAGCCGCTCGCGCTGGGCGCGGACATCGTGCTGCACTCGACCACCAAGTACATCGGCGGCCACAGCGACGTGATGGGCGGCGCGCTGGTGTTTCGCGCCGACGACGCGCTGGCCGCCGAGTGCTGGAACCTGCGCAAGCTGGCCGGCGCCAGCGCTTCGCCGTTCGCCGCGTGGTTGTGCCTGCGTGGACTGCGTTCGCTGCCCGCACGCATGGCCTGGCACGGCCGCAGCGCCGGCGCCGTGGCCGCCGCGCTGGCGGCGCATCCGCGCGTCGAGCGCGTGCACTACCCGGGCCTGCCGACGCATCCGCAGCACGCGCTGGCGGCGCGGCAGATGCGCGACTTCGGCGGCATGGTTTCGTTCGAGGTGCGCGGCGGCCGCGAGCCCGCGCTTGCCGTCGCGGGCAGGCTGAAATTGTTCGTCAACGCCACCTCGCTGGGCGGCTGCGAGTCGCTGGTCGAGCACCGCGCCTCGGTCGAGGGCGCGCAACCGACCTCGCCGCCCGGCCTGCTGCGGCTGTCGGTGGGCCTGGAGCATCCCGACGATCTGGTCGCGGATCTGCTGCAGGCGCTGGCGGGCTGACCTCACCAGACACCGGTATTCGACATCGACGCCCAGGGCTCCGCGGATGGCAGCGCGTCGCCCCTCTGCAGCAGCTCGATCGAGATCAGATCGGGCGAGCGCACGAAAGCCATGTGACCGTCGCGCGGCGGGCGGTTGATGACGACGCCCATCGACTGCAGATGCGCACAGGTGGCGTAGATGTCGTCGACACGAAACGCCAGGTGCCCGAAGTTGCGCGCACTGCCGTAGTCCTCGCTGACGCTCGCGTATTGATTCGGCCAGTTGTGGGTCAGCTCGATCTCGGCGTCCGGCGTCTCGTCCGCAGCCAGGAAAACCAGGGTGAACCGGCCCTGCGGCACATCGCGCCGCCGCACCTCGCGCAGGCCCAGGCCGTCGCAGAAAAAGCGCAGCGCGGCGTCCAGGTCGCGCACGCGGATCATGGTGTGCAGGTATTTCATGGCGGGCTCCACGGGTTATCGAGGCAACGACCGGCGATCCACGCGACGCTGTTGCAAGAGGGCGGGATTCAGTCGAGGAAAAGATCCGGCAGCAGCGGCGCGCCAGGCTGCACCGCATAGCGCTCGAAGTCGCTGACGCCGGTCTCGCGCAGCACGTCCTCGTCGATGCAGAAGCGGCCGCTGATCTCGCGCGCCGGACGGGTGAGGATCGCGTGCGCGGCATCGGCGACGATCTCCGGCTTGCGGCAGTGCCCGGGTTTGACCGCATCGCCCAGCATCGCCACCGCGGCGGTCGCGATCACCGTCCGCGGCCACAGCGCATTGACCGCGATGCCCTGCGCGGCGAACTCGGCGCTCATGCCGAGCACGCACAGGCTCATGCCGAGCTTGGCGATGGTGTAGGCAGTGTGGTCCCTGAACCAGCGCGGATCGAGCGTGGGCGGCGGCGCCAGCATCAGCACGTGCGGGTTGGCGGCACGCTCGAGATGCGGCAGACAGGCCTGGGTCATCAGGTAGGTACCGCGCGTATTGACCTGATGCATCAGGTCGAAGCGCTTGACCGGCGTCGCGGTGGTGCCGGCCAGCCAGATCGCGCTGGCGTTGTTGACAAGAATGTCGATGCCGCCGAAACGCGCGACCGCGATCGCCACCGCCATCACGATCGCGTCGGGATCGCGCAGGTCCATCTGCACTGCCAGCGCCTGTCCGCCGGCCGCTTCGACCGCGGCGGCGGCGCTGTGGATGGTGCCGGGCAGCTTGGGGTTGGCCACCGCGGACTTGGCCGCGATCACCACGTTGGCGCCGTCGCGCGCAGCGCGCCTGGCGATGGCGAGGCCGATGCCACGCGAGGCGCCGGTGATCAGCAGGGTTTTGCCGCGCAGGGTCGTCATGCCGGTCTCCGTTCGGAATTCAGGGGCGCTGAAAGCGCGGCAGCCAGACGGTGAGCTGACCGAGACGCGCCACCGGATCGGTCAGTTCGAGCAGCTGCTGGCGCTCGCCGTCGTCGAGCGGCAGCAGCTCGGCGAGACGGAAGCCGACCCAGGCGGCATGGTCATAGTTGGCGCGCGGCGCATCCTTCCACGCCGGCTCCAGCTGCTCGATCAGCCGCTCGAGGATGGTCGCGAGCAGGCCGAATTCCGGCGGCACCGCGACCGCCGGCTCGGCGTCCCACAGCTCGATCGTGCCCAGCAGCAAGCCATCCTCGCGCACCCGTGTGCGCAGCGCACGAAAACGCGCTTCGCCCACGGCACCGATGCCGAGCAGTCCGTCGGGCAGGGTGTAGAAGTCGCTGATCCGCGCCAGCGTACCCACCGCCGCAGGCTCCGCCGGCACGCCCGCCTCGCGACCGCGCAGGATCAGGCAGACGCCGAACGCGCTGTCGTTGCGCGCGCATTCGCGCACCATCGCCAGATAGCGCGGTTCGAAGATGCGCAGCTGCAGCGGTCCACCCGGAAACAGCACCGTCGACAGCGGGAACAGCGGGATCTCGACGGGTGCGCTCACGCCGTCAGTTTACAAGTTTGCAAGGGCGGCCATGCCACGCGGGACGCGGCGCGCGGCTTTGCTAATCTCGACAGCAGGACCGGGGAGACATCGCATGGACACACCGCACGAGGCCGCGCCCGCGGCGACCTGGGACGCTGCCTGCGCCGCGGCGGTGAGTGTGCGCGGGTTGCGCAAAGGCTTCGATGGCCGCGCCGTGCTGCAGGATCTCGACTGGGTCGTGCCGGAAGGCCGCGTGATTGGCCTGCTCGGCCGCAACGGTGCCGGCAAGACCACCCTGCTGCGCTGTCTGCTGGGCCTGTCGCCGATTGACGCCGGCAGCATCGAGATGCTGGGCGAGCCGATGGACGAGCCGCGCGGCCAGCGCCTGCATCGCATCGGCTACGTGCCGCAGAGCTTCGACCTGTTCCCGTGGATGCGCATCGACGCCTTCCTCGACTTCCCCGCCGCGTTCTACCGGCGCTGGGACGTTGCGCTGGTCGAACGTCTGCTGGGCACGTGGCAGCTCGACCGCAGCAGGAAGATCGCCGCGCTCTCGCAGGGCCAGCGGCAGATGCTCGCCATCGTGCGCGCGCTGGCGCCCGACCCCGACCTGCTGGTGCTGGACGAGCCCGTCGCCAGCCTCGATCCGATCGCGCGCCGCGACTTTCTCGTCACCCTGCTGCCGCTGGTGCGGCGGCCGGGCAAGACGGTGATCTTCTCCACCCACATCACCACTGACCTGGAGCGCGTCGACGCCGACATCGCCCTGCTGCGCGGCGGCCGGATCGTGCTGACGCGGGCACTGGCCGAGATCAGCGCGCGCTTTCGCCGCGCCGTGCTGACGCGCGCGCAGGGCTTCGTGCTGGTGCCGCCGCTGGCCGGCGCGTGGGGCGCGCGCATCGAGGAAGCCAAGGCGATTTACGTGATCGACGAGAGCGACGCCGCGCAGCGCGCGGCGCTGGATCAGCTGGCCGCGCGCGAGCAGGCCACCGTGGAGCTGGCGCCGCTCGACCTCGAGGACCTGTTCGTGGAGCTGGCATGAGGGCGGCATTGAATCTGGCACTGCTGCCGCTGCGCATCGCGCCATGGGCGATCGTCGCGATCGTGATCCTGATCGGCCTGGGTGGTGTGCTGTCGACGCTCGGAGCACATCCCGCGCCCTGGATCGCACTGGTGTTCGCCGCCGTCGGTCTCTGGTTCCTGTGGATGCTGGCCGGCGCGGCGCTGAAGGGCATTGCACGCAAGGAGACGCTGCTGCTGCCGGACTTTCCGCGCGCACTGGCGCAGGCCGGCACGGCCTGGGCGTTGCTGTTCTGGCTCGCACCCTGCCTGATCGTCGCAGCTCGGTTCGGGCTGCGCCCGGCGTGGATGGCGCTCGGCGGCGGCGCGGTCGGGGCCGCCTGGGCGGTGCTCTCGACCAGCGGCTCGCGCAGCGGGCTGTGGGTCTGGGTGCTGATCGTCGGCGCGCGTTTCGTGCCGCCATCGCTGTGGCTGGCGCTGGAACCGGCGTTGACCAGCGCGTGGCTGCCGCTGACCGGACTGCTGCTGGCCGCATTGCTGCTGCGGCTGACCGGGCAGCGGCTGTTTCCGGCCGGCGACCCGCCCTTGCCCGAGTCGCCGCTGGCCGCGCCCGATCCGATGCGACGCGGCGGCGGCAGCGGCGCCCCCAGCGCACCGCGCAGCCGGCTGGTACGCAGGCTCTACGACTGGTCCGGCGCAGGCGCGGGCACGCGGCTCAAGCGGATGGCCGCCCGCTATCACGCCGCACCCTCTGCGGCGCGCGAGCGCACCCTGCTGCGCGCGCTGCTGCTGCCGGCCGAGCAGCCGCGCGGCTGGCTGGTGCGCTGGCTGCTGTTCGGCACCTTCGTCACGATCTATGCGCTGGCCCTCGGCCACGGCGCGCAATTGGGCATGGTCGCCGGCTACGCCACCTTTTTCGCCATGACCGGCCTCAACACCGTCGGCGCCGGCATGCCCAGGCTGCAGCCGAGCCTGGTCGAGCTGTACTTCACGCTGGCACCGCAGACCCGCGCCGATTTCAAGAGCAGCCTGGTCGACAGCTTTCTCGGCGTACTGCCGGGCGCCATCCTCAGTGCCTTCGTCTACACCACGCTGGCCGCGCTGCTGATCGACCGCACGCAGTGGCTGCAGGTGCTGACGACCACCGCGATCCTGGCGCCGCCGCTGGCGCTGGGTACGCTGGCGCTGTATCTGAATCTGCCGGGCAACGTCATCCTGCGCACAGTGGTGACCATCATCACCGTGTTTGGCCAGATGGGCGCGTACTGGACCGGTTATGCGCTGCTGACCCGCTTCGGCCCGCTGTGGGGCGGCGCCCCGACGCTGGTGCTGACCTGGGGTTTCGCGATCGGTGCGTGGACGGCCGCGCGCCGGCACTGGATCGACGGCCCGCTCAGCTTCGATCCGCCGCGAGCGAAGGCCGGTGCGTAGCGACCGGGGCTACTGACCCGCCGCGAATCGACGCGGCGCGCCTTCGAAGCCGCCGTTGGACATGAACACGACATGGTCACCCGGTCGCGTCTGCGCGGCGAGCGCGGCCAGCAGCGCATCGACGCCGGACACGGCGATGCCGCGTCCACCCAGCTCGGCGATCAGCGGCGCGGTGTCCCAGACCAACTCGGGCCGTGCCAGCAGCACGACGGCATCGGCATCCGCCAGCGCCGGGGCGAGACCCGCGGCGTGCGCACCGGTGCGCATCGAGTTGGAACGCGGCTCCAGCGCGACCACGATGCGCGCGGCACCGACCCTGGCGCGCAGACCGGCGAGCGTGGTCGCGATCGCGGTCGGGTGATGGGCGAAATCGTCGTAGACGCGCACGCCGCCGCGCTCGCCGATCCGTTCCATGCGGCGCCTGACGCTCTCGAAGCCGGCAAACGCCGGCAGCAGCGCCACCGGATCGGCGCCCGTCGCGGCCGCGGCCGCCAGCGCGGCGAGCGCATTCATCACGTTGTGGCGACCGAGCAGATTCCAGTGCACCGTACCCAGCTCCGTGCCCTGTCGGCTGACGGCGAACGCCGAGCCATCGACTTCGATCAGACGTGCGCGCCAGTCGCCGGCCTCGATACCGAAAGTCTCCACCGGCGTCCAGCAGCCCATCGCCAGCACTTCGGCCAGATGCGCGTCCTCGGCGTTGACGATCAGCCGGCCATGGCCCGGGATGGTGCGCACCAGATGGTGGAACTGGCGCTGGATCGCGGCGACATCGGGAAAGATGTCGGCGTGGTCGTACTCGAGGTTGTTGAGCACGGCAATTTGCGGCCGGTAGTGCACGAACTTGGAGCGCTTGTCGAAGAACGCGGTGTCGTACTCGTCGGCCTCGATGACGAACGGCGCGCCGCCACCGAGTCGCGCCGAAACGCCGAAGTTGCCGGGCACGCCGCCGATCAGAAAGCCCGGCGCCAACCCGGCGGATTCGAGCAGATGCGCCAGCAGACTGGCCGTGGTGGTCTTGCCGTGGGTGCCGGCCACCGCCAGGACATTGCGTCCGCGCAGCACGGTCTCGCCCAGCCACTGCGGCCCGGAAACGTAGTCGAGCCCGGTATCGAGCAGATACTCGATCGCCGGGTTGCCGCGCGACAGCGCATTGCCGACCACGATGCGATCGGGCGGCGGCTGCAGGTGTTCGGCGCGGTAGCCGGACTTGAGCGCGATGCCCAGCGCCTCGAGCTGGGTGCTCATCGGCGGATAGACGTTGGCGTCGGAGCCTTCGACCTCGAGGCCCAGCTCGCGCGCCAGCGCGGCGATGCCACCCATGAAGGTGCCGCAGATGCCGAGGATGTGGATGCGCATGCGCGCGAAGCTCAGCGCAACGCGGACGCGGCGACCGCCGGCGACAGGGCAGCGAGGATGCGCGCGAACACCTCGTCGAGGCTGCCGACGCCGTCGACGATGCGCAGGGTGCCGGCGCGGGCGTAGTACTCGGCGACCGGCGCGGTCTGCTCGGCGTAGATCGCCAGCCGCTTGCGCACGGTGTCGGGATGGTCGTCGGCGCGGCCCTCGGCCTTGAAGCGCAGCTCGGTGCGGCCGACGATCACTTCGCTCGGCACCTTCAGCTTGACCACCGCCTCCAGCGGCTGACCGAGGCGCGCCAGCAGATCGTCCAGCGCCTGCACCTGGGCGAGGTTGCGCGGATAGCCATCGAGGATGAAACCGGCCTGCGCGTCCGCCTGCGCCAGGCGCTGTTCGAGCATGCCGAGCACGATGGCGTCGGAGACCAGCTGCCCGGCTTCCATCACCGCCTTGGCCTTGAGTCCCAGCGGCGTGCCGGCCGCCACCGCCGCGCGCAGCAGGTCGCCGGTGGAAATGTGCGGCACCTCCAGGGCGACCTTCAGCCGCGCCGCCTGGGTGCCTTTGCCCGATCCGGGCGCGCCGAGAAGTACAAGTCGCATGGGAGTCCGTGGCGATCGAGCGCGGAGCGCAGGTGCGCGTCCGCTAGACTAGGGAATCGAAGCGCAAACTAGCGGCAGCGCCGCGTGCAAGTCAAACCGCGGCAGGCTGCCGCGCCAGCCGAGTGCAACCGATGACCACACGATCGAAGCCCGCAGGCAAACTGCTCTACGCCCAGTCCGGCGGCGTCACCGCCGTGATCAATGCCACCGCCGCCGCGGTGATCGCGACCGCGCGCGCGCAGGGCGTCAAGGTGTATGCCGCGCGCAACGGCATCCTCGGCGCGCTGCGCGAGGATCTGATCGACACCGCGAAGGAATCGCCTGCCGCGATCGCCGCGCTGGCGCACACGCCAGGCGGCGCATTCGGCTCCTGCCGCTTCAAGCTCAAGGGCATCGAGCAGGATCGCGCGCACTACGAGCGCCTGATCGCGGTGCTGCGCGCGCACGACATCCGCTATTTCCTCTACAACGGCGGCAACGACTCGGCCGACACCGCGCTGAAGATCGCCGAAGTCAGCCGTGCGCTGGGCTATCCGCTCGGCTGCATTGGCGTGCCCAAGACCGTCGACAACGATCTGGCCGTCACCGACACCTGCCCCGGCTTCGGCTCGGTGGCCAAGTACACCGCGGTCGCGGTGCGCGAGGCCAGCCTCGACGTGGCCTCGATGGCGGAGTCCTCGACCAAGGTGTTCGTGCTCGAGGTGATGGGCCGCCACGCCGGCTGGATCGCCGCCGCCGCGGGCCTCGCGGGCAAGAGTCCTGACGACGCTCCGCACCTGATCCTGTTTCCCGAGATCGCCTTCGACGAAGCCGACTTTCTGGCCAGGGTCAGGGCGACCGTGGCGCGCGTCGGCTGGTGCACGGTGGTCGTCTCGGAAGGCCTGAAGAACGCCGCCGGGCAGTTCCTTGCCGAGGCCGGCAGCCGCGATGCCTTCGGCCACAGCCAGCTGGGCGGCGTGGCGCCGGTGCTGGCTGGCCTGGTCAAGCAGAAGCTGGGACTGAAGGTGCACTGGGCGCTGCCGGACTATCTGCAGCGCTCGGCGCGGCATCTGGCCTCCGCCACCGACGCCGCGCAGGCGGCCGCGGTCGGCCGCGCCGCGGTCGAGTACGCGCTGGCCGGCCGCAGCGGCGTGATGCCGGTGATCGTGCGCACCGCGGATGCGCCCTACCGCTGGAAGATCGCGCCGGCGCCGCTGACCCGGGTGGCCAATCACGAGAAGAAGCTGC
>JAJYTG010000045.1:8969-13317 GCA_021793195.1 Pseudomonadota bacterium | reverse complement strand
AGCACACTGCCGTCGGACGGGTTGATGGTCTGGAATGACATGCCTGCGTGCCCGGTGATCGCGCGCCGACGGGACCATCGGCGCGCGGCTGCGATCAGAGATGCGCCGCCAGCTCCTTGCCGATGCCCGCCGGCGTGTCGGTGGGCGCGTAACGCTTCACCACGCTGCCCTGCTTGTCGACCAGGAACTTGGTGAAGTTCCACTTGATCGCCTCGCTGCCGAGCAGACCCTTGGCCTGATGCTTGAGATACTTGTACAGCGGGTCGGCGCCGGCGCCGTTGACCTCGATCTTGGCGAACAGCGGAAAGCTGACGTCGTAGTTCAGCGAGCAGAAATTCCGGATCTCGGTCTCGTCGCCCGGCTCCTGGTGGCCGAACTGGTCGCAGGGAAACCCGAGCACCACCAGACCCTGATCCTTGTGCTCGCGATACAGCGCCTCGAGACCCTTGTATTGCGGCGTGAATCCGCACTTGGAGGCGACGTTGACGATCAGCAGGGTCTTGCCGCGATAGGCGTCGAGCTTCTGCTCGCGACCGTCGATGGTGCGCACGCTGAAATCGTAGAGGCTGGACATGACGGGCTCCGGCAGAACGTGCATGGACGTCGGCGCATGCCAACGCAGCGGCCATCGTACTGCGGCCGCATGCATGCGGCGTGATGTCGCAAAGGTCGCGGAACTCGCGGCAGGATGTCGCATCCAAGCATAGGCTGGGCAATCGGCCGGGCGAGGTGGTCATGAAGCGTGCGGTTCTACTGACGATGCTGGCGGCCCTGCTCGTCCTCGGCGGCTGCAGCGCCCCGCAACACCGGTGGAAGCTGACCGATGTGCGCGGTCATCTGCCGGATCTCGCGTTCACGCTGACCGCTGACACCGGCAAGGTCGTCGATGCTTCCGCTTTCCGCGGCAAGCTGGTGCTGCTGTATTTCGGCTACACCCACTGCCCCGACGTCTGCCCGCTGACGCTGACCCACCTGCACGTCCTGATGCAGCGGCTGGGACCGCTGGCGGATCGCACGCGCGTGCTGTTCGTCAGCGTTGATCCGGCGCGCGACACGCCGGCGCTGCTGCATGCCTACGTCAATGCTTTCGACCCGCACATCACCGGACTGACCGGCACGCCGGCCCAGATCGAGGCGCTGGCCAAGCGCTACCGCGTCGCCTACAACCGCGGGCCCACCCTGCCCGGTGGCGGTTATGAAGTGGCGCACAGTGCCGGCATCTACATTTTCGATGGCCGCGGCCGCGCGCGTCTGCTGGCGACCGACGCCGATCCGATCAGCGCGATCGCGCACGATGTCCGCGGACTGCTCGGAGCCTCGCCATGAACCGCATGCAGCGCGCCGCTCTGATCCTGGCCAGCAGCTTGCTGGCATCGCCCGTTTTCGCGGCCGGGATCACCATACAGAAACCCTGGGTGCGCTGGCTTCCCGCCGGCCTGCCCGCCGCCGGCTACGCCACCCTGGTCAACGGCGGCGACACGCCGGTGTCGCTGGTCGGCGTCAGCAGCCCCGACTACGGCATGGTGATGATTCATCGCTCGCTCGACCGCGGCGGCATGGAGCGCATGGTGATGGTGAGCGCGATCCCGGTGCCGCCGCACGGCCGCGCCGCACTGGCCCCGGGTGGCTATCACCTGATGCTGATGCAGCCGCGCCATGCGATTCGTCCGGGCATGCAGGTGTCGGTGCGCTTCGAGTTCTCGGACGGCTCGACGATCGATCTGGCGATGCCGGTGCGTCCGGCTAACGCCTCGGACTGAGCGCGGCGGCCTCAGCCGATGCGCTGATAGACCACCAGCGGCTGCAGCGCCGGCGCCAGCAGCCAGTGATCGGCCAGCAGGAAGCCGAACAGCGCCATCAGGTACAGGATCGAGTAATTGAACACGCGCATCGCGTAGAACTCGTCCGGCGGCCGCAGCAGGCGCACCGCGCAGTAGAGAAAGCCGATGTCCAGCACCAGCACGCCGCCCAGATAGAACAGCCCGCTCATGCCGGTGAGATAGGGCAGGATCGTCACCAGCGTCAGCAGCACGGTGTAGAACAGCACGTGCCAGCGCGTGTACTCGACGCCGTGGGTCACCGGCAGCATCGGCACCTGCGCCAGCGCGTAGTCCTCGCGGCGAAAGATCGCCAGCGCCCAGAAGTGCGGCGGCGTCCAGACGAAGATGATCAGCACCAGCAGCAGCGCGTGCGGATCGAGGGTACCGGTGACCGCCGCCCAGCCCAGCGCCGGCGGCGCGGCGCCGGCGATGCCGCCGATCACGATGTTCTGCGGCGTGGCGCGCTTGAGATAGGCGGTGTAGATCACCGCGTAGCCGATCAGCGAGGCGAAGGTCAGCGCCGCGGTCATGGCGTTCACCAGCAGCACCAGCACCAGCATCGCGGCGACGGCGAGCAGCAGCGCAAATACCAGCACCTGACGCGAGTTGAGCGTGCCGGTGGCCAACGGCCGCCGCGCGGTGCGCGCCATCAACCGATCGATGCGCTGGTCGATCAGCTGGTTCAGCGCCGCCGCCGCCGCCGAAGCCAGCCAGATTCCAAGCGTACCGAATGCCAGCGCGCGCCACGGCGGCAGGCCCGGCACCGCCAGGAACATGCCGATCACCGCGGTGAACACCAGCAGCGCGACGACGCGCGGCTTGGTCAGCTGCCAGTACTCGCGGGCGATCGTCATCGCCGGGATTCGCGGCCGAGCCACGGCGCGCTCATGGTGCGGTCGCCACGCGCTGAGTGCGTGCCAGCAGCGCCACCAGGGTGAACAGCAGCAACGCAGCGACGGCGTTGTGCGCGGTCGCCACCGGCAGCGGCAAGCCCAGCATCACGTTGCCGATGCCCAGCGCGACCTGCGTCGCCAGCGCCAGCATCAGCAGCGCGGCATGGCCGCCGAAACCGTCGCGGCGCATGCGCCAGGCCAGCCACAGCAGGTACAGCGACACCACCAGCGCGCCGATCCGGTGCGCCATCTGGATCGCCGCGCGCGCCGCCGCGTCCAGCACACCGCCCTCGTAGTTGACGCCGATGTCGCGCCAGAGCACGAAGCCCTGGTGGAAATCCATCGTCGGCCACCAGGCGCCCTGGCACTGCGGGAAATCCGCGCCGCAGGCGAGCGCGGCGTAGTTGGAACTGGTCCAGCCGCCCAGCGCGATCTGCCCGGCCAGCAGCACCAGCGCCAGGATCGCCCACGGCCGCAGCTCGACGCGGCGCGGATCGTCGCCGCCGACGCCGGACAGCTTCAGCGCCACGTACGACAGCAGCGCGAACAGGGTCAGTCCGCCCAGCAGATGGCCCATCACCACCGCGGGCTTCAGCAGCAGGGTCACCGTCCACATGCCGAGCATGGCCTGGAACACCACCACCGCGAAGGCCAGCACCGCCACCCGCCACGCCGGCGCGCGCGGCAGCCGCAGCGCGGTGATCAGCGGCAGGCCGATCGCGACCACCGACAGCAGGCTGGAAAACACACGCTCGCCGCTGACGTACAGAAGTACGCCCGCGGCAGCGGCAACCGCCGCGACGATCACCGCCAGCCGCGCCCGCGGACGCCGCCAGACCGCGCTCAGCGCCAGCGCCAGCACCAGGGTGCCGAGGCCGGACGCCAGCATGCGATGAAACTGCTCGCGCCAGGCCTTGTGCACCTCGACCGGGCGCCCGGGAAACGCCGCATTGGCGGCGGCGATCGCGGCATGGTGATCGGGCCAGGTGATGCGGCCGTAGCAGGTCGGCCAGTCCGGGCACGACAGGCCGGCATTGGACAGGCGCACGAAGGCGCCGAACACGATCACGCCGAGCGCGAAGGCGGCGGCGAACCAGGCCAGGCGGGCGGCGGGAGCAATCGAACGCGACATCAGCGGAACGCCTTCTGCAGATCCTTGTTGAGCCCGAGCGGATCGAAACCCGCCGGATACCAGGTCAGCACCACCCCGCCCGGCTGTACCAGCAGCACGGCTACGCTGTCCGACGCGGCGGGACGAAAGCGCGCCAGCGCGTCACGATCATCGCGACCTACCTGCCAGGCGCGGATCACCGGCGCGGCATCCGCGGGGGCGGGCGGCACGCCGAGATAGAGCAGGCGCAGTTTCGACTGTTTGTCGTTGAGTCCGATCTGCGCGCGGTGCAGCAGGTCGAGCTGGCCGACGCAGCGATCGACGCAATCCGGCCCCGGCAACGCCACCAGCGTCCACAGCGGCGTGGACGCCTTCCAGGCATAGGCCGTTCCGTTCGCCAGCGTGACCGGCGCATCCGTGCCCGTCAGCGTCAGCTGCGGATCGACCGGTCGGCCGTAGCTGCGCGTGCCCGGCAGCCAGCCCAGCGCGCCCAGCGCCACCGCGATCAGCATCGGCGCCACGAA
>JAJYTG010000045.1:0-8869 GCA_021793195.1 Pseudomonadota bacterium | reverse complement strand
CCAGCGTGACCGGCGCATCCGTGCCCGTCAGCGTCAGCTGCGGATCGACCGGTCGGCCGTAGCTGCGCGTGCCCGGCAGCCAGCCCAGCGCGCCCAGCGCCACCGCGATCAGCATCGGCGCCACGAAAGCCAGCACAAGCACCGCCAGTTGATGACGGCCGAGCCATCGAAATATCGGCCCAAAGATCGGAGCCAGCAGCCTGCGCAACGGCCCGAGCAAAGGTTCGAGTGCAGCCGCGACTATCCGATCGAGAGACGCGACGGCCCGCAGCAGCCACATCCATGCGAGAGCAAGCAACCTCCACACTAGGCGAACGATGACAGTTGCAAAGCGGGCGAGCGTCAAGGCTGCATCGCGCAAAAAACGATCAACTCGATTCATGGCGGAGACTCGCCTTCATCGCTTTTCCGCCGATGCATCACGAAGAAAATCACCAGCGCCGCGGCCGCGAACGAGAACCACTGGAAGGCATAGGCCTGATGGCGCGCCGGCGGCATGAAGGTGGGGGTCCACTCGCGCAGGTAAATCTGTGCCGGATCAGGGTCACTGAGCAGCACGCCCGGATCCACGCCCGCGCCGAGGTCGTCGGCAACCTGGCGCAGATCGAGGTAGGTCGTCAGCTTGGGCCAGCGATTTTGCCGCGCGAGCTGGTTGCCGCCCATCTTGAAGCCCGGCAGTGGCGGCGGCGCATACAGGCCGGTGAGGTGCTGCAGGCCGGCCGGGATCGGCGGCAGCCCCGGTATGCGCTGCTGCGGGCCCTGACGCGGCAGGAAGCCCATGTTCACCAGCAGCAGGCGATCGTGACCCGTCGGCTTGAATGGCAGGAACACATCGACGCCATCGACGCCGTGCAGCGCCTGGTCGTCGAGCACATAACTGCGTCCCGGCACGAAGATGCCGTTCACCCGCACATGCCGGTAGTGGTCGTGCGGCAACCGCGCGGCGACCTCGGCGAACGGCAGCAGCGGCGCGCTGCTGGCGTGACTGAAGGCCGTCAGCAGCTGCTCCTTGTAGGCGGCGCGATGCAGTTGCCAGACGCCCAGACGCACGAACAGCAGCACGCCGGCCAGCGTCAGCAGTACCGCAAACCACGACGGCCGCCGCAGGCGCATCACCGCCGCACCACCTCGTCGCGGCTTATACTCGAAGCGGTTCCGGACCGGACGCGCAGGCTCATGGCCACTCTCTTCAAAGCCCTGTTGATCGTGGTGCTGCTGGCGGCGCTGTTCAGCCTCGGCCAGGCGCTGTTTTTCATGATGACCGACCGTGGCGGCAGCAGCCGCACGGCATGGGCGCTGACCCGCCGCATCGGCTTTTCGGTACTGCTGATCGTGCTGGTGATCATCGGCATCGCCACCGGCCTGCTGCATCCGCACAACATCGGCGGCTGACGCCGGGCCCGCCGCGCGGCGGATCGCCAGCTTCCCTGACCTGTTGCAACACCGCTGGAGCCGGCCGCGTGCCGGCTCCGATGCTACGCGCGCGTCCGCAGCCCGGTCGCGCTCAAAGCACGTACACAAACAGGAACAGCATCACCCAGACGATGTCCACGAAATGCCAATACCAGGCCACCGCCTCGAAGCCGAAGTGGCTGTCCTTGGTGAAATCGCCCTTGGCGCAGCGCAGCCAGATCACGATCAGCATGATCGTGCCCAGCGTGACGTGCAGACCGTGGAAACCGGTCAGCATGAAGAAGGTCGAGCCGTAGATGCCGCTGTGCAAGGTCAGGTTGAGGTGGGTGTAGGCCTCGATGTACTCGTGCGCCTGGAACCACAGGAAGGTCATGCCGAGCAGGATGGTGCCGCCCAGGAACACCAGCAGCTGCTTGCGATAGCCGGCCTTCAGCGCATGATGGGCCACGGTGATGGTGACGCCCGACGACAGCAGGATCAGCGTGTTGAGCAGGGGCACGCCCCAGGCCGGAATGGTGTGGAAGGCGCCGCCGATGTCGAGCGGGCCGTTGGTCGGCCAGGCGGCAGTGTAGCCGCGCCACAGAAAGTAGTTGGTGGCCGCGCCGTGGCCCTCGCCGCCCAGCCAGGGCACCGACAGTCCGCGGGTGTAGAACAGCGCGCCGAAGAACGCGGCGAAGAACATCACCTCGGAGAAGATGAACCACATCATGCCCATGCGGAACGACAGGTCCACCTGCTTGTTGTAGGTGCCGCTGTTGGACTCGCGGATCACGGTGCCGAACCAGCCGAACAGCATGACCAGGATGATCGCCACGCCGATGGCGAACGAGATGTGTCCCTCCGTCTCGTAGCCGTTGATCCAGTGCGCCGCGCCCCACATGAAGGCGAACAAGCCGACCGCGCCGACGATCGGCCACTTGCTGCCGTGCGGTATGTAATAGGCGCCCTGCTGCTGTGTCATGGTCATCATCCCCGTGTCAGTCAACCCGCCGGAGCCGCCGCGACCGTCGCGGTGCCCGCGGCGAGCGGGTTCTCATGGAAAGTGTAAGCCAAGGTGATCGTGGCGATGGAGCGCGGCAGCCGCGGATCGACCACGAAACGCGCCGGCATGCGCCGCGGTGCGCCGCGACTGATGGACGGCTTTACTTCCATACCGTCATGCGCAGCACGAA
Organism: Pseudomonadota bacterium; assembly: GCA_021793195.1. Classification (GTDB taxonomy): domain Bacteria; phylum Pseudomonadota; class Gammaproteobacteria; order Xanthomonadales; family Rhodanobacteraceae; genus Metallibacterium. The sequence goes on along the minus strand of JAJYTG010000045.1, from coordinate 6,284 downwards.
CGCGATGTAGAACGCCAGCGCCACCGCGCCAAAGATCAGCGCGGTGCGGCGCGCGGCGCGATGGCGGGCATCGACGCCGGCGTCCGGCTTGCGCGGGTTATCGGGAGTCATCGGTCGGGGATCGGGCGCCGGGTCATGCACGACCCGGCGCGACGGTCCGTCAGTGGCTGACGTCATCATGCGCGAGCATGCCCGGCATGATCACCGGCGGCACTTCGAAGGTGTGGTGCGGCGCCGGCGACGGCACCGTCCATTCGAGTCCGCGGGCACCCTCCCACACGCGCGCGCTGGCCTTCTGCCTGGCGAAGTACACGGTGTAGATGATGTTGCCGACGAAAATCAGCTGGCTCAGGCCGAACCAGAAGCCGCCGATCGAGCTGACCATGTTCCAGTCGGCGAAGGCGACGTTGTAGTCGGGGATGCGCCGCGGCATGCCGGCCAGGCCGAGGAAATGCTGCGGGAAGAACAGCACATTCACCGCGATCACGCTGTTCCAGAAATGGATCTTGCCCCAGCGTTCGCTGTACATGTGGCCAGTCCATTTCGGAATCCAGTAATAGGTGCCCGCCATGATCGCGAACACCGCGCCGGACACCAGCACGTAGTGAAAGTGCGCCACCACGAAATAGGTGTTGTGATACTGGAAGTCGGCCGGCACCAGCGCCAGCATCACGCCGGAGAAGCCGCCGATGGTGAACAGGATCACGAACGCCACCGCGAACAGCATCGGCGTCTCGAAGGTCAGTGAGCCCTTCCACATCGTGGTGACCCAGTTGAACACCTTCACCCCGGTGGGCACCGAGATCAGCATGGTCGCGTACATGAAAAACAGCAGGCTGCCCAGCGGCAGGCCGACGGTGAACATGTGGTGCGCCCAGACGGTGAACGACAGGAACGCGATCGAGGCGGTGGCGTAGACCATCGGCTTGTAGCCGAACAGCGGCTTGCGCGAGAAAGTGGGAATGATCTCCGAGATGATCCCGAACGCGGGCAGGATCATGATGTAGACCTCGGGATGACCGAAGAACCAGAAGATGTGCTGGTAGAGCAGCGGATCGCCGCCGCCGGCGGCGTTGAAGAAACTGGTGCCGAAGAACTTGTCGGTCAGCAGCATGGTGACCGCGCCGGCCAGCACCGGCATCACCGCGATCAGCAGGAACGCGGTGATCAGCCAGGTCCACACGAACAGCGGCATCTTCAGCAGGTCCATCCCCGGCGCGCGCAGGTTGAGAATGGTCGCGATGATGTTGATCGCGCCCATGATCGAGCTGATGCCCATCAGGTGGATGGCGAAGATCATGAAGGCGATCGAGTCGCCGCCCTGCAGCACCAGCGGCGGATACATCACCCAGCCCGCGGCGGGTGCGCCGCCGGGCATGAACAGGGTCGACAGCAGCAGCACGAAGGCGAACGGCAGGATCCAGAACGACCAGTTGTTCATGCGCGGCAGCGCCATGTCCGGCGCGCCGACCATCAGCGGAACCATCCAGTTGGCCAGACCGACGAACGCCGGCATCACCGCGCCGAAGATCATGACCAGCGCGTGCATCGTGGTCATTTCATTGAAGAAATACGGCTGCACCAGCTGGAGGCCGGGCTTGAACAGCTCGGCGCGGATGATCATCGCCATCGACCCGCCGATGAAGAACATGATCAGCGAGAACACCAGGTACATCGTGCCGATGTCCTTGTGATTGGTCGCGAACAGCCAGCGTTGCGCAAAGCCCGGCTTGGCGTCGTGGTCGTCGTGGGTGCCTGCGTGGGTCGCCATGTCTTGCTGCCTCTCGGTGAACTCGGTCAGCCCTGGGGGGCCGGGGCGGGAACGGATGTGACCTGCACGGTGCGCGCGACGGTGTCGAGCCGGGCACGCGATTCCTGCGCCGCCAGCCATCCCTGGAACGCGGCCGGCGGCACCGCCTTGATCACGATCGGCATGTACGCGTGATCCTGGCCGCACAGCTGCGCGCACTGACCGCGATAGGTGCCGGGTGTGTCGATCTCGCCCCACATGTCGTGGATCAGGCCCGGCACGGCGTCGGCCTGCCAGCCCAGCGCCGGCACCCACCAGCCGTGAATGACATCGTCGGCGGTGATCACGAAGCGGATCTTGGTGTGGGTCGGCACCACCAGCGGATGATTCACGTTGAGCAGATAGTCGTCATAGCCGGTCTTCGACTTGAGCGACCGGGGATTGATGCCGGAATCGAGCTGGCGCGCCTCATCGCTGTTGAACGCCAGCTTGGAGATGAAGCCCACGCGACTGACCGGACGGCCCTGGTAATCGACGTAGTCGTAGCGCCACTTCCACTGGAAGCCGGTGACCTTGATGGTCAATCCGGCATCGCCGGTGTTGCTTTCATTGATCAGGATGCGCGTCGCCGGCAGCGCCAGCGCAATCAGGATCAGCACCGGGACCACCGTCCAGATCACTTCGAGCTTGACATTGTGGGTCCAGGTTTCGGCGACCGCGCCCCGGGATTTGCGAAAGCGCATCATCGCGACAATCATCGCGCCGAACACCACCACGCCGATGCCGACGCAGACCCAGAAGGCATACATGTGCAGGTCGTAGACCTGATGCGAAAGCGGCGAGGCGCCCTCGGTCATGTTCAGCTGCCACGGCACCGGGTGGCCGACCGCGGCCGTCGCGCCGGTCGCCGCCGCGCTGCCCGCTGCCAGTGCCAGGGCCGCGCCGATCCGTGCCGTCCAACTCATGCTGCCTCGCCTCATCGTCAGTTCCCCGAGGGTTCGTGTTCGCGCCGTGCCGGCTGATGCGCCCGTGCCAGCAAAAGCTCAAGCCGTTGATGCAGCTGCTCGCGCTCCTCGTCGCCGAGAAACGCACCGATTTCGATCTCGCGTCCATGCGAAGCCAGCACCAGCCGGCGATGTCCGTTGCCCGGCCTCCACCCCAGCCGCACCCAGTATGGCTGGAAGCGGGCCCGCTGCTGGCCGGAGGGGAACGCATGCACCTCCAGCGCATCCTCACTGCAGCGGATGCGCTCGGCACAGGCACCGGCCTTCCAGGCCGCCGCCAGCGCCAGCGCCAGCGCGCCCGACTCGGCCAGCGCAAACAGCGCCGCGTACGCATTGCCAACCACGCCGCTGACCAGCGCCACCAGCATCGACGACCCCGCCAGCACGCCCCACAGCGTCACCATGCCGCGCCGGCTCAGTGACCGGTTGGGCCGGACCCAGAACTCCAGCGGCTGACTCGGCAACGCGGGAGGCACGACGGCAATCACGCGATTGGGATCCCTCCAGCCAGACAAGAATACTGCCCGCCACGCGTGTGCAGCAAGAATGCCGGAGCGGCACTTGCCATGATGGCGATCAAGTCGCACACGGCGCGGCCGTTTCTGCGACAACCTGCCGCAGGCCACGGCGGCCGTCGTGGTGCGCGGCGGATCGCGCCTCTAGAATGTGCGGCTGCGCGCGCCCGCGGCGCCCGACGAAGACCGAATCCGTGACCGCCGAACTGCTCAGCCCCGAACTGCCCGCCCCCGGCGATCCGCTGCGCAGCGCGATCACCGGCGCCTGGTTGCGTGACGAGGATGCGGCGGTCGGCGCACTGCTGCAGTCCGCGCGCCTCGATCCGACTGCACGCGAGGCGGTCCTCGACCACGCCGCCGCGCTGGTCGAGAGCGTGCGTGCCCGCGCCGGCGAACAGACCGCGGTCGAATCCTTCATGCGCCAGTACGACCTGTCCAGCGAGGAAGGCGTGCTGCTGATGTGCGTGGCGGAAGCACTGCTGCGCATCCCCGACGCCGGCACCGCCGATCGCCTGATCCAGGACAAGCTGGGCGAGGCCGACTGGGAAAAGCATCTCGGCAAGAGCGATTCGCTGTTCGTCAACGCTTCCACCTGGGGTCTGATGCTGACCGGGCGACTGGTGCGCCTGGGCGCGGAGACCGAGCGCGATTTCGCCGGCGCCCTCAAGCGCCTGACCGCGCGCGCCGGCGATCCGCTGGTGCGGCTGGCGGTGCGCCAGGCGATGCGCATCATGGGCCATCAGTTCGTGATGGGCCGCAGCATCGACGAAGCCCTCGACCGCGCCGCCGGCAAGGAGCACCGCGCCTACCGCTATTCCTACGACATGCTCGGCGAGGCCGCGCTGACCGCACCCGACGCCGCGCGCTACCTGCAGGCGTACAAGACCGCGATCCTCGCGCTGGGCCAACGCGGCCCGTGGGCCGACGTGCTCGATGCGCCCTCGATCTCGGTCAAGCTGTCGGCGCTGCATCCGCGCTACGAGGTCGGCCAGCGCGCCCGCGCGCGCGCCGAACTGACCGTCATGCTGCTGGAGCTGGCGCAGCTGGCGATGGCGCAGGGCATCGGCATGACCGTCGATGCCGAAGAGGCCGATCGCCTGGAGCTCTCGCTGGAGATCATCGGCGACGTGTTCGCGCACCCGTCGCTGGCCGGCTGGAACGGTTTCGGACTCGCCGTGCAGGCCTACCTGAAGCGCGCGCCGTTCGTGATCGACTGGCTGGCCGAACAGGCGCGCCGCGCCGACCGCCGCTGGTGCGTGCGCCTGGTCAAGGGCGCCTATTGGGACGCCGAGATCAAGCGCGCGCAGGAGCAGGGTCTGGCCGGCTATCCGGTCTACACGCGCAAGGTCAACACCGATGTCGCCTATCTCGCCTGCGCGCGGCGCCTGCTGGACGCCGGCAGTGCGCTGATCTATCCCGCCTTCGCCACCCACAACGCACACACCATCGCGGCGATCCTGCACATGGCGCAGCAATCCGGCCGGCTTGGGCCCGGGACGGCCCAACGTGATCGTGCGCAGCACGAACAGCGCAGCGCGTCGAAAGTCGCGCCTTTCGACGCGCGCACGGCGCGCAAGCAGGACGCTGCAGCGCCGTCATCAGGTTTCGAGTTCCAGCGCCTGCACGGCATGGGCGCGGATCTCTACGCCGAGGTGGTCGGCGCCGACCAGCTGGGCGTGCCCTGCCGCGTCTATGCGCCGGTCGGCAGCCACGAGGATCTGCTGCCGTACCTGGTGCGCCGGCTGCTGGAGAACGGCGCCAACACCAGTTTCGTCAACCGCATCGTCGATGCGCGCGTGCCGGTGCGCGAACTCGTCGCCGATCCCTGCGAGACGGCCGCGGCGCATGCGCACAAGGCGCATCCGCGCATTCCGCTGCCGGTCAACCTCTACCTTCCCGTCCGGATCAACTCCATGGGCTTCAACAGCGCCAACGATGACGACCTCAGGGCCATGGCCGCCGCCGTCAATGCGACGCCGGCGCCGCGCCGGGCTGCGCCACTGGTTCCCGGGGCGTCTTCGGCCGGCCCCGAGATCACGGTCAGCGATCCCGCCGACCGCCGCCGGGTGATCGGCCATTGGCAGGCCGCCGACGCCGCCACCGTCGAGCACGCACTGACCCAGGCGGCAACGGCGCAATCGGGTTGGGACGCCACCCCTGCCGAGACGCGCGCGCAGATTCTCGAGCGCGCCGCCGGCCTGCTCGAGGAACGCCGCGCGGCGTTCATCGCCCTGTGCGTGCGCGAAGCCGGCAAGACGCTGGGCGCCGCCGTCGCCGAGGTGCGCGAGGCCGCCGATTTCCTGCGTTATTACGCGCACGAGGCGCGCCGACTGTTCGCCGCGCCGACGCCGCTGCCGGGACCGACCGGCGAGCGCAACGCGCTGGAACTGCATGGCCGCGGCGTGTTCGTCTGCATCAGCCCGTGGAACTTCCCGCTGGCGATCTTCACCGGACAGGTCGCGGCGGCGCTGGCCGCCGGCAATGCGGTGATCGCCAAGCCCGCGGAACAGACCACCCTGATCGCGCACGCCATGACCGCGCTGCTGCACGAGGCCGGCGTGCCGGAGGCGGTGCTGCAGCTGACCCCGGGCGACGGCCCCACGGTCGGCGCGGCGCTGACCCGCGATGCGCGCGTGGCCGGCGTCGCCTTCACCGGCTCGACCGAGACGGCGTGGGCGATCAACCGCAGCCTGGCCGCGCGCAATGCGCCGATCGCCGCGCTGATCGCCGAAACCGGCGGCCAGAACGCGCTGATCGCCGATTCCTCGGCGCTGCCCGAACAGCTGGTCAAGGACGCCATCGCCTCGGCGTTCGACTCCGCCGGCCAGCGCTGTTCGGCCGCGCGCGTGCTGTTCGTGCAGGACGACGTTGCCGACAAGGTGATCGCCATGCTGGCCGGCGCCATGGCCGAGCTCAAGGTCGGCGATCCCGGCCTGCTGTCCACCGACGTCGGCCCGGTGATCGACGAGGACGCGCGCAAGCTGCTGCTCGCGCACGCCGCGCGCATGGACCGCG
>JAJYTG010000044.1 GCA_021793195.1 Pseudomonadota bacterium | reverse complement strand
GCGGCGGCGCGGGTCGCCACCTATACTGCGGCGCTGACCCTCGCCTCCGACCGCATGCCGCGCGCCGATCACGCCCCCGCCATCACGGCCTGTACCGTCACCTCCGCGCTGGGCGTCGGGTGCGCGGTGCATCGCGAGGCGCTGGCCGCGGGCCGCGGCGGCCTGCGACCCAACGATTTCACTGGCGCCCCGCTGCCATGCTGGATCGGACGCGTGGCCGGCCTCGAAGACATGCCGCTGCCGCCGCCGCTGGCGCGCTTCGACAGTCGCACCCACCGCCTCGCCTGGCGCGCCCTGCATGCCGATGGCTTCAGCGCGGCGGTCGCGGCCGCACGCGAACGCCACGGCCCGGCGCGGATCGCCTGCGTGCTGGGCACCTCGACCTCCAGCATCGGCGCCACCGAGGAAGCCTACGCGCGGCTCGAGCACGGCCGCATGCCGGCCGATCTGCGCCGCAGCGAGATCCATCATCCGCACGCGCTGGCCGCGTTCGTCAGCGCCGCGCTGCAGCTGGATGGGCCGGCGCTGACGATCTCGACCGCCTGCTCGTCCAGCGCCAAGGTGTTCGCGGCCGGCGCACGTCTGTTGCGCCAGGGCCTCGCCGATGCGGTCCTGGTGGGCGGCGCGGATTCGCTCTGCGGCAGCACCCTGTTCGGCTTCAACGCGCTCGAGCTGATCGCGCCGGAACCCTGCCGCCCGTTCGACCGCGGACGCCGCGGCCTGTCGATCGGCGAGGGCGCCGGCTTCGCGCTGCTGGAGCGCGCCGACGCGTCGGCGCCGGCACCGCGCCTGCTCGGCTGCGGCGAGTCGTCCGATGCCCATCACCTGTCGGCGCCGCATCCCGAAGGGCTGGGCGCGCGCCAGGCGATCACGGCGGCATTGACGGCCGCGGGCCTGACCGCGCGCGACGTGGACTATCTCAACCTGCACGGCACCGCCAGCCCGCAGAACGACGCCGTCGAGGCGGCGCTGGTCGCGGCGTTGTTTCCGCGCACGCTGCGCGCCAGTTCCAGCAAGGGCGCCACCGGCCACACCCTGGGCGCGGCCGGCATCGTCGAGGCGGTGATCACCCTGCTGGCGCTGCAGCACGGCCTGGTGCCGGGCACGCACGGTTGCCGCGATCCGGAGCCGGCGATCGCCGCGCAGCTGGCGCTGGCACCCGAGCGGCGCGCGCTGCGCATCGCGCTCAGCGCCTCGTTCGGCTTCGGTGGCAGCAATGCCTGTCTGGCCTTCGCGCGCGCGGAGGCGGCGTGAGCGCGGCGCTGGCGGTCGGCGTTCGCGGCATCGGCGTGTGGACGCCCGCGGCGCCCTCGTGGCCGGCACTGCAGGCGCTGCTGGCGGGGATCGTGCCGGAGCCGGCAGTGGCCCCGGCCGCGCGGATCCTCGTGCCCGGCGAACGCCGCCGCGCACCCTTGTCGGTGCACCTGGCGGTCGAGGTGGCGGCGCAGGCGGTCCAGGCCAGCGGGCTGGCTGCGGCGACCCTGCCGACGGTATTCGCCAGCGCCTACGGCGACAGCACGATCACCGACGAGTTGGCGCGCACGCTGGCCAGCGCGCCCACGCAGGTGTCGCCGACGCGCTTCACCCACTCGGTGCTCAACGCCGCCGCCGGTCACTGGAGCATGGCCACCGGCTGCCATGCCGCCAGCAGTGCCGTGTGCGCCGGCGAGTTCACCTTTGCCGCCGGCCTGATGGAAGCCGCGCTGCAGGTGGTCGACAGTGGCCACCCGCTGCTGTTCGTCGCCAGCGACATCGCCACGGTCGGACCCCTGGCCGAGGTGGCTCCGATCGCGCTGACGTTTGCCTGCGCGCTGGTCCTGGCGCCGCCGCCGGCCGAGGCGCCCCGCTTGCGCCTGCGCACGCGCGCGGCCAAGGCCCGCGAGAGCCTGCCGCGGCAGCTGCAGGCGGCGGCGTGGTACAAGCAAAATCCCTGCGCCCGCAGCCTCGGGCTGCTGGAGGCGCTGGCGCGTGGCGCGCCGTCGCGCCTGCGGCTGGCGCTGGCGCCGGCGCTGACCCTGGACATCGAGATCGAGGCATGACCGACCGCTCCACTCCGCGCTGCTGCATCCTGATTCCCGCGCTCAACGAGGAGCGTGCCATTCGCGACGTGGTCGAGTCCGCGCTGGCGGTCTGTCCGCACGTGATCGTGGTCGACGACGGTTCCGACGACGCCACGCCCGCCATCGTCGGCGCGCTGCCGGTGACGCTGATCTGCCATCCGCAGCGCATGGGCAAGGGCGAGGCCTTGCGCGACGGCTTTCGCGCCGCGCTGCGGCTGGGCTTCGACGCGGTGGTGACGATGGACGGCGACGGCCAGCATCTGGCTGCCGACATCCCGCGCCTGCTTGCCGCCGCGCGTGCCTATCCGGACCACATCGTGATCGGCGCGCGCCTGCGCGAGCGCGAGCACCAGCCGAAAGCGCGCCAGCGCGCCAACGCGGTCGCCGACTGGGGCATTTCGGTGGCTTGCGCGCAGCCGATCGCCGACACCCAGAGCGGCCAGCGCTACTACCCGCGCGCGGCGCTGGAGCTGGTCGATCTGCCGGCCGAGGGCTTCGTGTTCGAGGCGGCGATCCTGATCGCGGCCTCGCGCGAACGCGGCCTCGGCGTGGTCTCGGTGCCGATCGCCTCGCGCTACCAGGGCGAGTTCCGGCTCAGTCATTTCCGTCCGGTCCGGGACGTCACCCGCATCACGCTGTACACCGTCGGCCGTGCCCTGCATTACGGGCATCTCTGGGCCAGCATCCGGCGCGCGCGCGCGACGCCGCCCAAGGTGATCGATCCGCCGGAGGAGCCCGAGCGTTCCGCCGCCGCGCCGCGGCTGGCCTGATCGCTACGCCATGCCGCCGTTGACGCCGATCACCTGGCCGTTGACGTAGCCGGCCGCCTCCGAGCACAGAAAGGCGACCAGCGCGGCGACTTCCTGCGGCGTGCCGGCGCGTCCGGCCGGCACCAGTGCGCGCAACTGCTCGGCGTCGAAGCGGCCGTCGCTCATGCGCCCGCTGATGATGCCCGGCGCGACCACGTTGACGGTGACGCCGCGGCTGGCCATCTCGCGTGCCAGCGACCGCGCCGCGCCGTGCAGGGCCGATTTGGCCGCGGCGTAGTTGACCTGGCCGCGGTTGCCGAGTTGCGCGGCGACCGACGAGATCGCCACGATGCGGCCGAAGCGCGCGCGGCCCATCGGCAGCAGCAGCGGCTGCGCGACGTGGAAAAAGCCGTGCAGGGAGACGTCGATCACGCGATGCCACTGCTCCTCGCGCATGCCGGCCAGCGGGGCGTCGTCGTGAATGCCCGCCGCATGCACCAGCGCGTGCAGGGGGCCGGCGGCGAGCAGGCGTTCCAGCTCGGCGCGGGTGCCGGCGCCGTCGGTGAGATCGAAGCTCACCGCTGCAGCCATGCCGCCCGCGGCGCGGATCGCCGCTGCCACCGCTTCGGCGCGCGCGTGTCCGCGCACCGCCTGCACGATCACCGCGTAACCCTGCGCGGCAAGCGCATGGCAGACGGCGCTGCCGATGTCGCCGCTGCCGCCGGTGACCAGGGCGCGGCGTGGGGACTGCTGCATGACGACCTCGCGAACGGTGGCGGGTGCGGACGGCCGCGCGCGGCTCAGGAGCCGGCTGCGGCGGCGTAAACGATGGTCGCACGCCCGCTGGCCAGCGGGCATCCGTCCCGGGCGACGCGAAAGGCGTACTGCGCGCCGTGGGCATCGCCGAGCTGGCACTCGGCTTCGATGTCCAGCGCGCCGCCGGCCGGGTCCACGGTTTCGACGTACAGGCGCACCTCGCGCAGCGCGGCGAGCAGGCCGGCGCGCGGCGCGCCGCCGGCGGCGCGGGCGACCAGCGCGCCGTGCACGGCCGCCGCCTGCGCGCCGTATTCGCACAGATGCAGCGCGTGCAGCGCGCCGTCGCGGCGCAGCGGATGATCGGCGTGAGCGTGCGATGCGCTGCGCGCGCGGATGCGCGTGGCGTCCCAGTCCAGTACGGCGTCCAGCAGGCACATCGCGCCGGCGTGCGGGATCAGCGTGGCGATCGCGGCGTGATCCAGCGCGCGGCTCACCGGCCTGCTCCCGCCGCGTGGCGGTGCGGCGCCATCAGCAGCGACAGCGCGAAGTGATAGCCGACGCCGAGCGCCACGGTCAGGCCGATCGCGCGCAGCACCGGCACGTCGGAGACGGCCAGACTGCCGAACACCAGCAGCGCGGCGGCCACGCAGACCAGGGTCGCGTGCAGGGTGCGCCGGCGCTCGGCGGCATCGTCGCTGTCGCGCTCGAAGAACAGCGCGTAGTGCAGACCCAGTCCGGCGGCGAGGATCAGCGCCACCAGATGGAACAGCGTCAGCGCGATGCCGGTCGCGCGCAACGTCGCCAGCGCCAGCAGCGTCGCCAGCGTCATCGGCGCCAGTACGTGCCAGGCGCGCCGCGGGCCACGCAGCGCCAGCGTCACCGCCAGCACCAGCAGGAACGCGGAGGCCGCCAGCGCCTTGAGGATGCGCGCCCGGTAGGCGGCCACCCACTGCTCCGAGGTGGCCTTGAGATCGAGCAGGCGCACGCCGCCGCCCTGCGCATCGGCCCAGTGCGCCAGCGCCTGCGGATCGCGCACATCGACCAGCGCGCCGAGGCCGTACCATTGACCGCCCTGAGTGACCAGCATCGACGCCAGCCGCGCGCCCAGCGGCGTGCGTTCGAAGGCGGCGGGCGTCAGCGGTGGCAGCGCGCGTGCGCGCTCGACATCGGCGACGAACGGTGCGAACAGGCCGGGTCGGTACGGCAGGCCGCGCTCGGCTACGGCGAGATCGGCCGTCAACGCGGCGCGATCGGGCAGCCGCGCCTGCCGCGCGCGCTGCACGGCAAGGCTGGGCAGGTAGCGCGAGGGCAGCTCGGCCGCGGCCAGCACGCCGCGCTGTTCGAGCCCCCGCAACGCCGGCGCAAGATGCTCGGACAGTGTCAGCACGGCGTCCGCGCCGGGCGCCTGCAGCAGCAGTTGATAGCGCACGTCGGGCGCGCCCAGCGCCTGGCGCAGCGCGGCGTCGCGCGCCAGCAATGCCGGCGGCACCGGCGTCAGTGCGCCGAGGTCGTTCTGCCAGAACGGACCGGGCGCCAGCGCGATCGCCGCCAGCGCCGCAAGCAGCAGCAGTGCAGGCAGCCAGCGCGGACGCGGCAGCGCGTCCAGCCGCGCCGCCAGCCACGCCAGCCCCGGCGTGTCGGCGGCGTCGCGCACGCGTACCGGCAGCAGCGGCGGCAGCAGCCAGCGCGTCGCCAGTCCGGCCGCCAGCACGCCGGCGACGGCGAACACGGCCAACTGCTGCAGCCCCGGCACGCCGGACGCATAGAAGGCCCCGTAAGCGATCGCGGTGGAGACGATCGCGGTGCGCAGCAGCGGCCACAGCGCGCGCACGCTGGTCACCGCCGACACCGCGGGCGAGCGGTGGCTGAGCACGCGGATCGGATATTCCTGCGCCACCCCGAGCAGGGTGAAGCCGAACGCCAGCGTGATGCCGTGCGCGCCGCCGTAGGCCAGCACCAGCGCCGTCAGTCCCGCCAGCGCGCCAGTGGCCACCGGCAGTGCGCCGAGCAGCAGGCTGGGCACGCTGCGGTAGGCGGCCAGCAGCAGCAGCACGAAGCCGATGGTGGTCAGCGCACCGATGCGGTCGACACTGCGGCGCACGGTCTGATCGACCACCACGCTGAAGTAGCCCGGACCGCTGACCTCCAGCCGCGCCGCACCGCGATCCGGCAGCGCGGCGAACCGCGCACGCAGCGCCGCCAGCGCGGTGGCCTGGGCCGCGGGATCGAAACCGGGCGCGCGCGTCTGCGCCACCAGCAGCGCCGCGCCCTGTGACGAAAACCACACGCCGCCATGCAGCGCCGGTGCCTGCGGCGGCGCCCAGCGCCGCGCCAGCGCCAGCGTCTCGAGGGTGGGATCGCTGGGCAGCAGCGGCTCCAGCAGCGCCGCCGCCGGCGAGCCGAGATCGGCCAGCCGCTGTTCGAGTGCCGCGTGCAGGGTGGCGGCATCGAGCGGCTGCGCGTCGAAGCGCGGTGTCAACAGATAGCGGTAGGGCAGCAGGGCCGGATCGAGCCGGGACAGCAGGTCCTCGCCGCCGTTGGCGACAAGCACGAACTGCGGATCGCGCATCAGCGCTGCGGCGAGGCCTTGGCTGAGGCGCGCCAGATCCGCCGCCGGCGCGCCGCGGATCGCCAGCAGCAGCAGGCGCGAGCCCGGGCCCTTGCCGATCTGGTCGAGCAGCAGGCGCTGTACCGGCGTGCGCGGCGGCGGCAGGAAGGCGCGCAGGTCGGTCTCGACGCGCAGGTGCATGGCGACGGCCCAGCCCAGCGCGGCCAGCGTGGCCAGCCACAGCGCCAGCAGCATTCGGCGCCCACGCGCGTTCACGGCGCGGGGCCGCCCGCGCACAGCGTCGCCAGTTCCGCCGGTGTCGGGGTGGCCGGCAGCGCGCTCGTCGCCAGCGCGCCGAGCAGGGTGAAGCTGGTGTCGCCGTTGCTCTGATCCATGCGCAGACAACGCAGGGCGTGGCCGCTGCCGTCGACGCTGATGCCGGCCAGCCGCCGCGTCAGCGCGGCGTCGCGCGGCGTGAGTTGCAACGTCCACGCGCGGGCGTCGCCGGAGACACTGACGCTGAACGTGGCGCGCAGCAGCGCGGCGTCGCCGGACAGCAGCGCGCGAAAGCCGGTCAGCAGGCCCTTCAGTTCGGGCGCGCGGCCGAGGTCGAAGTCCTGCGGCGGCTGCCCGGGACGCACGACGCGCACCTGATTGCCGTCGATGGTGGTGGTTTCGCGATAGGGCGCGGCGACGTCGCGTTCGAGCTGCGCGCCGCCCAGCCAGGCCAGCTCGCCGTGCAGGATCAGCGGACGCGTCAGCACGCCGACGTAGCGCACCTCGGCGAACGCGGTGCGCGCCGGTGCGGGCCGCGCCAGACCGGCGATCAGCCGGTCAGGAGCCAGCGTGGCCGCGCGAGCCGGCGTCGGTACCAGCGCCGCCAGCGCCAGCGCCAGCGGCATCCGCAGTTGCTTGCCAGAAGTCATAGAAGTTGAACCAGTTGCGGGGATAGGTGCGGGCGATCGCCTCGAGGCGTGCGGCAAATCGTGCCAGCGCCGCATCCAGGGCTACGGCACGCTGCGCGCGCGGAATCTCGATGCGATCGGCGAAAGGTTCGAACAGCAGCCGGTAACGGTTGCCGCCAAGATACAGGCCGAAGCACAGCAGCACCGGCACGCCGAGCGCGGCCGCCAGCAGCCACGGCGAGGTCGGCAGCGGCGCCGGCGCGCCCAGGAACGGCGCCGTGCGGGTGGCCTCGCCGCGGCGCGCGCGATCGGCCAGCAGCGCCACCAGCGCGCCCTCGCGGGTGGCCTCCGCCAGTGCCAGCACGATCCCGGTCGGATCGCGCGAGGCGTCGATCACGGCCGCACCGACCTCCGGCGCCAGGGCTTCCAGCATTTCGGTGAGAGCCGGCGTCTGCGCCTTGTCCAGCAGGACTCGCAGGCGGCCCTGCGGGAAGTGGCCGGCCAGCGCGCGCAGCGCCTCGAAGCTGCCGACATGCGCGCCGAGCAGCAGCACGCCGCGGCCTTCGGCGTGGAGCGCCTCGAGCGTCTCCAGGCCTTCGACCTCGATGGCGAAGTCGCGCGTGCCGCGCACCAGCAGGAACACGCGATCAAGGGTGGTCGCGGCGTAGCAGTGAAACTGGCGCATGACCTGCCAGGCGCTGGCCGGCCGGCCCTGCAGGCGCGCGTAGAACTGGCGCGTGGCACGCCGCTCGGCGCCACGCCGGAAAAAGAAATACAGCGTGACCGGATACAGGATCAGCCGCGCCAGCGGCCGTCCGAGGTGCAGGCCGATGCCGCGGATCAGCCACAGCGCGAAGCGTCCGCCACCCTCGCGACGCCCCTGCCAGTGCGCGTTCACGCCGCCGGATCCAGCAGGCCGCGTGCGATCAGGGTGGCGTCCTGGCGGATCGAGAAGCGCACCCGCGCGCCGTCCGCGTGCAGTTCGATGGTGGCCGTCCGCCCGGGCTGCAGCGCGGCCAGGAACTTGGCCTCGATGACGCCGGCCACGGCGACGCCGCGCCACGCGCGCAGCGCGCGGGCAGCCTGCTCCAGCAGCAGCACGCCGGGTACCCGCGGCTGACCGGGAAAGTGCCCAGGCAGGGCCGGATGCGTCTGCGGTACCGAAAAATCCGCGCGATGGACTTCGCTCATGCGCGCCTCTTCAACTCGGGCCAGTGAACGGCCAGTGCCCGCGCGAAGGCGACGAAGCCGCGGCGTGGCGCCTGCGGCAGCAGGCGTCTGCGCAGGGCGTATTCCAGCACAAACGCGATGCCCAGCACGGCATAGGCGATGGCGTTGCTCCACAGGCTCCACCACGCCCGCGGCAGCGGCCACGGCGAAGCCACGTCGGTCAGGGCCAGCAGGCCATCCGGCACCGCCAGCAACGCCAGCAGCAGGGCGATCGCTGCCAGCGCGGCCAGCAGCAGAGCCCAGGCCGCCGTCACCGTGCGCGTGTAGCGCGTCGTGGCCGCATCGGTCGGCGCGGCATCGCCTTCGCTGATGCGCACGAAGCGCGTGATCAGGGGTTCGCGACCGCGGCGCAGGCTGGCGCCGAACAGCGCGGCGGCCAGCGCCGGCAGCAGCGCCGGCAGCAGTTCCATCGGCAGCGCCGCCACGCCCAGCGGCAGCAGCGCCAGCAGGCCCAGTACCAGCGCCAGCCACAGCAGCGCGCTGCGCCCGCGACCTCGCGACAGTCCCGGCAACAGCAGCAGGCTGCCCAGCACCAGCGGCGGCAGCAGGGCCACGCGCGGATCGGCGCTGACGGTCGCCCAATGCGTGCTCAGCGGCCAAGCCAGGATCAGCGCACCCGCCAGACCGGCACGCACGCGGGCGGCGTTCACGCCACGGAGACGCTGCGCTGCTGCTCGATGTGCGCGGCCAGCGCGGCCAGGCTGCCGAAGATGCGGCGGTTGTCCGGGTGGTCGGAGCGCAGCTGGAAACCGTAGCGCCTGGACACTGCCAGCGCGATTTCGAGGGCGTCGATCGAATCCAGCCCCAATGCGCCGCCGAACAGCGGAGCATCCGGCGCGATCGCCTCGGCGGCGACGCCTTCAAGGTTCAGGCTGGTGACGATCAGCTCGGCAAGCTCGCGCTCGGCGGACGTCTGTGCGCTCATCGCGGGCAACTCCCTTGTCCTTGCGTGCCGTTCCACTGCGGCCCGCATCGCGCATCATTGTAACATTGTGGTTTGCGCAGCCTGTACCGCCGGTGATCGACGTTTCGTTGCCCCCACCCTGTCCCGCCGCTGCCGCCCTGGCACCGCTGCGGGTGCGCTACGTCACCGCGCCGCCGGCGACCCTGCTGGCCGCGCCCGGCACGCTGGCCGTGCTCGGCTTCGGCGCGGTGACGGCAGCGGCAGAGGATCCGCGCTGGCTGCGGCTGCCGCTGATGCCGCTGGATGCAGCGGCCATCGCCGAGGTCTGGCAGATCGACGCCGCGGTGGAGCACGGGCGAGCTGGTGCGGTCTGCTATGCCGCCGGCGGCGGCTGGCTGTTCGGCACCATCGAACTCGACGAGGCCGCGCACGGCGGACTGGAGCGCGCGACCGTGGCGGCGTATCGCGCGCTGGCCGTGTTCAGCGCCGCACGCGCCGAGTGCCATGTGCTGCGCATCTGGAATTATTTCGGCGCGATCAATCGGGGCAGCGGCGACGCCGAGCGTTACAGGCGCTTCTGCGCCGGCCGCGCGCTGGGCATGGGCACGGCGTTCGCCGATGGCTATCCCGCCGCCACCGCGATCGGCGTGCCGGGTGCGCCGGATCGGCTGCAGGTTTACTGGCTGGCGGCGACGGCGACGGGCACGCGCGTGGAAAATCCGCGCCAGCTGAGCGCCTGGCGTTATCCGCGCGCCTACGGTCCGACGCCGCCCAGTTTCGCCCGCGGCATGCGCCTGCCGGGTGCCGCCGGGCTGGCCATCTCGGGCACCGCCGCCATCGTCGGGCACGTCTCGCAGGCGGCCGACGACCTCGACGCGCAGCTGGCGGAAACTTTCGCCAACCTCGATGCCCTGCTGACGGCGGCCGGCGTGGACGGCGGCTTCGACGCGCGTTCGCCGCTGAAGATCTATCTGCGCGATCCGGCACAGGCCGCGCGCGTCGCCGACTTTCTCGCGGCGCACCTGCCGGCGGCCGTGCCGCGCCTGCTGCTGGCGGGTGACGTCTGCCGCGCCGAGCTGGCGGTCGAGATCGACGGCTGGCGGTTTCCCGCCTGGCGGCCGGTAATGGAGAAATCCGTTACCGGCCGCTAGAACATGCCGCGCGCGCAGCCGTGAAAGGTCGCGCCGGTTATTTCCATCATCGCTCGCCAGGAATAGTGATTGGCGCCCAGCGTGCAGGCCCCGGGCGTGAGGATCAGGCTCACCCAGCCGTGGTTGGCGGTGAAGATCAGCGCGCCGTTGGCCAGCCGCTTGCGGGCAACATCACGGTATTGCCGCTCCACCGCCTTGTCGTCGAGATTGGCCCGCAATTGCCGTTGCGCGCCGTGGCCCAGGATCGCCGCACGCCAGCGACTGGGCCGCACGCCCTGTGCAACGAACATCTCCGTCATGTCGTTGGCGGCGGCGCTGGGCGGAGTCTTGACGGACGCCACGGGGATGGCGGGTCGTTGCAGGGACAGCGCCAGCGGCGAGGCCGCGTCGGCCGCGCTCAGCGGCAGCGGCGCCGGCAACGTCCAGAGTACGTGCCCGGCGGCATCCACGATGCGTGCCAGCAACTGATATTGCTGCCCGGGCTGCAGGGTGCCTGCCCGCAGCCAAAGTCCGAAGACATGGGGAGCCTGTTTTGCGGGTGCATCCGACTGCGTCAGCAGTCGCTGGCCGGCGGGGCCGGTCGCCAGCAGGGTGACCTCGGCATGGGCACCCGGGGGCAGGGATCGGGCATCGGGCCAGAGCAGGCTGCCGGTGACGATCTGGTCCCGGCTCTCGGCGGCCGGCCGGACCACGACCCTGGGCGCGGGCGTCGAGCACGCGGCGAGGCTCAGTACGGCCACCAGGATCGCCCAGCGACCGGCGGCGAGCTGTCCCGTGCGCATGTCAAGACCTCCTGTCCTTGATGCGGGCAACCGGGCCATGATCGACCCAAAACGAAGGCCGGCACAAGGCCGGCCTTCGTCGCCCCCATCACGCGGTATCGAGGACTACTTCGGCGCCGGTCCCTTGACCACGGTGGCCAGATGGCCGGGCCGTACCCAGGCCTTGAACGCCGCCTGCACTTCCGGCGCGGTCAGCGCCAGATAGCGCTTCGCGGCACGCGTCGGCTCGTCCAGCGGCAGGCCCATCTGCGCGTAATACAGCAAGCGGCCGGCGATGCTGCCGGTGCTGGACTCGCCGAGCGGAATGCTGCGAATCAGCAGCGCCTTGGCGCGGGTGAGCTCGGTCGGCGTGACCGGCTGTTCCTGCATCTGCTTCAGATCGCGCACCACCAGCGCGCGCGCCTGGGCGACCTTGTCCGGATCGCAGCCGTAGCTGACCGAGTAGTTGCTGCGCGTCAGACCCCAGTTGAACGCGGTGCCGACGGTATAGACCAGCCCCGACTTCTCGCGCAGGTCGCGGTACAGGCGCGAGGCGTAGAAGCCGCCGCCCAGCACCTGGTTGCCGAGATTGAGCGCATAGCGGTCCGGGCTCTTGAGGTTCAGCCCGAGGTTCTGCACCAGCGCGACGCTGTCCTGCAGCGAGGTGGTGTCCGGCACCACCGCCTGCGAGGGCGCGTTGAGCGGGATCGGCGCCAGCTCGACGTCGGGCTTCGGACCGTGCGCCTTCCAGCCGCCGAAGGCCTGGGTCACCACGCGCTCGGCCTCGGCCGGCGTGACCTTGCCGATCACCACGATCGTGGTCATGTCGGGGCGGAACACCGCGGCGTGGTAGGCCTTGACGTCGGCGAGGGTGAGCTTCATCACGCCCTGCGGCGTGGCCTCGCGCAGGGTCGGATCGTTGGCCGGGACCAGCGCCTTGGTGATCGCGCGGCCATAGAGATAGCCCGGCGATTCGAGCTCGCCAGCCAGCGCACGCGCGGTCTGCATCTGCACCACCGCGAACGCCTGCGACGGCAGCGCCGGATGCAGTTCGTCCTCGGCCAGCAGTGCCATGCCGCGTGCGAAGTGCGCCGCCGGTACCGCCAGCGAGAACGAGGTGCCGGCATCGACGCTGGCGCTGATGTCATCCAGCGCCTTCAGCCAGGCCAGCCGGTCGAGCGTCTGCGTGCCGTACTCGAACAGGCCGCCCAGCACGCTGCCGACGCCCTCCTGTCCCGGCGGGGTCTGCAGATTGGCGTTGCTGCGGATGGCGCCGTACACCTGCACGGTGTCGCTGACGCTTTCCGGCTGCACGATCAGCCGGATCCCGTTGGCCAGCGTGGTCACCGTCGGATGCACGGTCGAGGCCGGCACTTCCAGCCGCGCCAGCGCTCGCTCGGCCCAGGACGGCAGCTTGACCACGCCCTCGGGCGCGCCGCCGAACGACTCGGCGCCGCCGAAGCCCTTGCCGGCGATCGGCTTGCCGGAACTCTGCGGGGTGAGGATCGCGGTGACCGCGTGCTGCGGATCCAGCGCCGCGCGCGCGACGCGATCGACGTCGGCCACGGTCACCGCCTCGATCGCGCCCTTGATCGCGTCCGGCGAATCCAGACCTTCGAAGGCCAGCGCCGACGACCAGGCGTTGGCCAGTCCGCTGATCGAGTTCTTCTGGAACTCGAGGCGGGCGATGGCATTGCGCTTGGCGGCCGCGACCAGATCGGCCGGCACGCCGTGCTTCAGCGTCGCCGCCAGCGTGGTGTTGATCTCGGCGAGCAGCGCCTGCGCATCGCCGCCCTTGGGAAAGGCGCCGATCGCGAAGCCCAGCCCGGCGCCGGGAAACGCCGCGTACTGGAAGCCGGCGAACAGCGCCTTGCCCTGTGGCACCAGCGCATACAGGCTGCCGCGCTGGCTGCCCAGCACGTCGGACAGGATCAGGCTGGCGGCGTAATCCTTGGCGGTCATGCCGGGCATGCGGTAGGACACCGCGACCAGACCCACCGGCAGGTCGGTGGGCAGCTTCAGCGTCTGCGCCGACACCGGTTGCAGATCCACCGCCGGACGCGCCGGCAGCGGCCGGCTCGGGATGTCGCCGAACAGCGTCCGGACCCGCGCCAGTGCCGCCGCGGGATCGACGTCGCCGGCGATCACCAGGATCGCGTTGTTGGGCACGTACCAGGTTTGATGGAACTGCTTGAGCATCGCCGCGCTGGTCTTGTTGAACGACGGCCGCGTGCCCAGCGCGTCGTGCGCGTAGGGCGTGCCCTTGAACATCGTCGCCAGCAGCTGCGAATAGAACACGTACTGCGGGCTGGACAGATCGCGCGAGACCTCCTGCTCGATCGCGCCGCGCTCCTTGGCCCACTGCGCGGGCGCGGCGTCGAGGCCGCGCATGCGCAGCGACTCGATGTGCAGGGCGACGTCGAGATCCGCCGCCGGCACGGTGAAGAAGTACTGCGTCACCGTCTGCGTGGTGTCGGCGTTGAAGCCGCCGCCCATCGCCGCGGCGATCGCCGACAGCTGGTCCTTGCTCAGGCCCGGGCTGCCGCGGAACATCATGTGCTCCAGCGCGTGCGCGGTGCCGGGAAAGCCCGCCGGCGCCTCGTTCGAGCCGACCAGATAATTGATCTCGGTGGTCACCACCGGTGCCAGCCGGTCGGGCACGATCACCACGCGCAGCCCGTTGGGCAGGGTGGCGCGCAGCACGTCGTCCTTCGCCGGTGTCTGCGCCGTCGCGAGCGCGGGCAGCAGCAGCAATCCCGCCAGCAGCGCCGGCAGTCCTCGCAGGATCTTCCTCATCGTCGTCTCTCCTTGGGTGAAGCCAGGGTCAAGCCGGTGCGGCACACCGGATGCGAACGGCGCTCCCCGCGCCATGCACCCACACTGCGACCGTGCGCGGGGGGTGCAGGTTCCATGCTAGCGGCAAAGCCGGCAGACACCTGTCGCGGGAACAGGGTCATTCTGCGGAAGCGGTCGCTCGCGTCCGAGGCATTATGCGAAACCGTATGACACCGGACGCTTGTTCTGTAAGTGAGGGGGGGGGGAATAATCGTGCGTCGCCTGTCATGCCGGAGGCAATTCAGGGATGAGCGCAACGAGCACCATGATCGGCGATGGACTCTTTCGTCCTGAAGCAGTGCTTGCCAAGCGCCACGAGGCGCTGGGGCGCATCAGCATCGCCACGCCGCTTGCGCACTGGGTGCTTGCGGGCCTGGCCGCGGTCTTCGCGGCCACCTTGCCACCGTGGCCGGCGAGCTGGTGCCCAGCACCGGCCTGATCACCCTCAACGCCGCCGCCGTCGGCCGCGTCACCCGGGTCATGGTCGATCAGGGCGAGCCGGTGCAACGCGGCCAGCCCCTGGTCGCGTTCGACAATCCGCTCGACAGCACGG
>JAJYTG010000043.1 GCA_021793195.1 Pseudomonadota bacterium | reverse complement strand
GACGGTCAGCGGATTGATCTGGAAATCGGCCGCGACCTGACGCACCGAGGGCAGCGGATCGCCTTCGTGCAGGGCGCCGTCCAGGATCATCGCCACCACGCGTTCGCGCAGCTGGCGGTAGATCGGAGCGCTGTCGTTCCAGCTCACGGTCATGATCAATCCTTCAGAAAAGTCGGCAGCGAGGCACCGTAGGAATAGTAGGGCATGGTGATGCGGCTGCCAGCGCCAGCGCGGCCCGCAGCGCGGACTCGCTCCGCCCTGATCGTGCGGATTGTCGCCGTCGGTGCATGAGTGCTGGAGCTGGACGCGGACATTGCTGTCGCGCCTTCGAATCCCATGCGCACGCCGGCCAGCAGGCTGGCGGTGACCATCACGGCGGCAAAGAAAGCAACCAGCTTGGTGATCTGCATGGCGCTGTCTCCGGGTTCAGGCGGAAGTCGCCGCAACGAGGGCGGAAACCGGCGTCGACGACGATGCGCCAATGCCGATCGCTGCCGGCGGCGGGCCGGCGAAGCCGGCGCGGATGGCGGCCATCAAAGTCAGCGTGATCAGGATCGAACCCATGACCATCATCAGTTTTTGCGTTTTCATGGCAGCCTCCTTGAGGCGCTTTGGGTGAGTGGTGTTGTAGTCAACTATAACACCATATTAGACCCTGTCAAGGAGACTCTTCTGCCGTTCGTCGGAAACCCGTCGTTGCCGGTCGATCCTCAGTGCGGCGCGCGGCCCGGCCATCATCCAGGAGGACCGCGGGCTGGCGACTGCAGTGCACCCGAGGGACCGGACCCGATCCGACCCGTCTTCGAGTCATGGAGGGCAGCGTTGCCGGCGCCGTCGGCTCGCGGGCTGATTCGGGCGAGGAGGGCTGGGGATTCAGAGCGGCAGGGCGGAGCGGCCGCGCAGCCGGGTGTCGAAGATCAGCACGCGCCCGGGCGCGGCGCCCGGTTCATTCGCGGTCGCGTGTCCTGCATGGAGAAACGATGCCGTGCTCATGGCTGCTCCGCCGTGCGCGGGTGACGGACGGGCGCAAAAGCAGACGGAAAACTGCATTCGGAGAGGGTGCGCGGTTCCGGCTGTTCGTCCGGTTCCCAGACGCGCGCTCTTATCCCGCACCTCCGTGGGTCACAAGAAGGACCGCCAGAAAAATCAGACTTGCCGCGGCAAGACGCGAATCCACACACTTCGACGCCCCGGCGACGAGTCGGCGCGGAACGCGAAGTCGTTGCCGGAAGATGCTGCCCGACGTCGCGCTCAGACTTGCCGTGCGCGGTCGCGCAGCAGCGAGAACGCGTGGGCGAAGCGGGATCGCTGCGTGGTATCGCTGTTTTTGCCCTTCTCGCTCCAGGTGTCCAGCAACCGCCGCAGACGATCGTCATCGCTCTCGCGCCGGCCTTCGCTGAGGGCTGCGCGCAGACGTTGCAGGCGCAGGACTTCGCGATGCCCGGCATCTTCCGCGGGACTGGGCAGTCCGGCCAGCTCTTCGATCTCGACCACATGCGGCGTCAGTTGCGCGTCGCCGCCATGCTCCGCCGCGGTGCCGTCATGGACCGCGGCGAGGCGTAGCGCCCAGACATCCCAACGTGCGGCGGCGGCGGCGGACTCCGCTTGCCGCTGCCATCCCTGATCGGCGTCGCGCCAGCGCTGCTGCATCGAGGTGTCGACGACACCCAGCGCGGTCCAGTCGCGTTGCAACACACGTCGTCGTGCCGCATCCGTCGGGTCCAGCGCCGTAAGCGTTGCCAGCAGGCGCTCGGCCTCCGTCTGCCGCCGGGCAGCCGCGAGCGTCAGTTCGGCTGACACCGCTGTGGCGCGAGCAAACGCCAGAGCGGCCGCGGCTTCGATGCGCGCCGCATCGGCATTGCCGCGCGCCGCACGAGGCAGGTTGCGACGACGCGCGAGCAGGGCACGCACTCGCGATGCCGCATCGGCGGCATCCTCCAGTGCAGCGGCGGCCTCGACCTCGGCGCACAGCGCCGCCCAGGATTGCGTCGCGTGATCCGCAAGCGCCGCCCGTTGCGCATCAACCGCAGCGAGTGCCGACTTCAACTGCTTCGCCAGGGCAGGGCGGGTGACGGGGTCCAGCTCGGCCAGGCCGCGCAGCGCAGCCGTCAGCTGCCGACGTCGCGCGCGCGCCGCATCGGCGTCAAGGCTGGCGACCGCTTGCGCAGTCATCGAGGCGAGCAATTGTTCGATTTCCGCCGAGCGCACCCGGCGCAAGGCATCACGCTGCTCGAAGTAACCACGTGCCGGCGTCAAGGCGCGCGCGCAGAGTCCATGAAAGCGGCGGGCGAATTGCCGGCGCATCGCGTCGGCAGCGGCGCCAGGCGTGCCATCGGCAGCATCCAGCGCACGCCAGCGCGCGCGCAACTCGGCGGTTCGGGTAGCCAATGCATCCGGATGCAGGCCGCTGCCGATCAGCGCGGCGGCATCGCGATAGAGGGCTTCGCGCTGCTGGCGCTGCGCCCACTGCCGCCAGTGCGCATGACGATCGGCCTCGGCCATCGCCCGGCGCAGGCGCGCGGGCAATCGTGGCAGACGGCCATCCTGTACCTGCTGCATGACGATGCTGCGCGACGTCGCGATGCGCTGACTGTCGCCAGCTGCAAGCGCCGCCTCGAGCGCAGCGGCCAGTGCCTCGCCATCGGCTGCGATGGATGCGGCTGCGGTCACTGCGACAGGCATCGCTCCAGGCACTTGCGCGCAGCCGGCTGCCCGTTGCGACTCGAAGCGCGCTTGCGCCGCCAGCGCCTGCACGGCAGGCGAGGGTGGCGGCACCGTGGCACTGGGATGCGCCGGCTCCGGTTCGCGTGTCACCCGGGTCGCCGCATCGATGGCGACGCGGCAGGTCAGTGCCGACAGCCGCGCAGCCAGTGACTCGCGCTCGGACTCGAGCTGACCGGGCAGTGCCAGGACGGCGTGACTGTCATGCAGCAGCGCATCGATTTCCGTGGCCGTGCTGGCCGCATGCAGCGCGTCCAGTCGCTGCTCGAGGGCACGCAGGCATTCGCGCTCGGCGCGCATTTCGGGCAGCGTCGCGGTAACTACTTCGCGAGCGCGGCGGTAGCGCTCCCGCAAGGGCGAGCGCGCCGCGTCGTCAACCGAGTCCCAGACCTTGGTTGCCGCATCCAGGACGGCCGGTACCGAGGTCGGCATGACCGCCGCCCGCTCCAGCATCAGGCAGGCGTTCAGCGCCCGCCGCGCATGCAGCTCCGGATCGCCGGCACGCATCTGCAGCGCCTGCAGACGCTCCAGCGCAGCGCGCTGCACGCGTCTGTCCTGCCGCCGCGCGCGCTCGGCCAGGCGCTGCAACTGATCGGGATCCTCGATGCGCGCAAGCGCTGCCAGTCGCAGCGTGACGTCGGCATCGTGCTGCGCACGCTCGGCCAGAAAGGCTGTACGCGTGCAGCGCGCCAGCGCCGCGGCACGCAAATCAGATTCGACGCCATCGCGGGCGACACGCTCCAGTGCGGCGGCATCGTCGATCGCCGTCAGCAGGCGCAAGCGCGCAGCCAAGGGTGGCGCTTCGCTGTGGCGCCCGTTCAGCAGATCAAGGTACAGACACCATGCGTGCTCGCGCAGCGCGGGATCGGGGTCGTCGTGCGCCCGCTCCTGCATCAGGCCGAGATCGTGCATGCGCTCGAGCGCTGCGCGCCGCACCCCGGGGTCCGGATCCTCGCGCACCAGCCGTGGCAGTTGCGCCCCCAGCACCGCAGTGCTCGCCGTGCGGACCGTGCGCAAGCGGATCGCCGCATCGCGATGCGCCCACGGTGGCGGAAACAGCCAGTGCGCAAGCCTCATGCACGCCTCACAGCACGGCCTTGAGGATGTGATATCCGGCCAGATACTCGCCGACGATGGTGCCGAGATTGACCAGCATGAAGACCAGCAGGGTGCGCGCCACGCGATTGCGCCACCAGCCGGTCCAGTGCGCCAGCTGGTGCTTGAGTGCTTCGAAGTCGGCCACGCGAGGACGCCGTGCCAGCACCTCGGCCATGCCGGCAAAGGCGCCCGACGGCACGCCGGGGCGGAACGGTTTCAGCGGTGCGCTGACGAAGGCGGCCAGCACGCTCAGCGGATGTCCGCCGGCCAGCACGGCGCCCAGCGCGGCGAAACCGCCGGTGAACACGATCCAGTCGCGCAAGGCCGCGGTGCCGAGCGCGGTGTTGCGATGGAACGCGAACGCGATCAGCGCGAACACCGCCAGCACCAGGCCGACGGCCAGCCATCTCGGCCAGCGCGCCGCCGGCGGAATCCGCTGCAACTCGGCCACCGTGGCATCGGGGTCGACGTCGTCGCCGGAAAGACGTCCGGCCAGACCCTGCAGGTGGCCGGCGCCGATCACCACCAGCACCCGCCGCACCGCCGGCGCATAGCGAGCCTCCTGCTGCAGCCGGGCCGCCATGTAGGCGTCGCGTTCCTCGATCAGGCTGTGATAGAGCGGCGCCGAATCGCGCGCGAATTCGCGAAAGGCATCCTGCAGCAGATCACCCTGCTTGAGCTTCTCGATTTCGGTTTCGGCAACCGCATCATCTTCGAACAGGCTGGCGCCAAGGCTGCCCAGAATGGCGAAGCGCTCGCGCAGGCCGACGCCGCGCCAGGCACGCTTGAGTGTCGCGCCGACATCGCGATCGATCAGCCACAGTGGCAGCCCGCGCGAGTCGGCGCCGGTCATCGCGGCCTTCATCTCCGCGCCCGGTTCGATGCCGAAGCGCTCGGCGAGCCGCCGCTGGAACGACGCCAGCGCCAGGCTTGCAGCGACCATGCCGGCCTTGCCCTGCCGGATCACCTGGAACAGGTCCATGCGCCCCAGCGCGTCGGGATCGCGCATGCCGTGCACACGGCTCTCGCACAGCTCGATGGCGACGGCATCGAAGGCTTCGCGTTCCAGCATCGCGCGCACCGCCTCGACGCTGGCGCGCGAGACATGCGCGGTTCCCAGCAGCACGAATTGGGTGCCCCAGCGTTCGATACGCTGCACCGGCTGATCGGCGAGAGGGTCCGCGGGCAGGGTGGTCGCGGGTGTGTTCAAGCGGAGGGCTGGATCACGTAGGGGGCTCGACGAGGTGGGGCCGCGCGCCGCGGCGCGCAAGGTTCAGTCGCGATAGCGTTTGAGCAGGTCGCCGTAGGCATCGATGCGGCGATCGCGCAGGAAGGGCCAGATGCGCCGCACCTGCTCGCTGCGGCCGAGGTCGATAGCGGTCAGCAGCAGCTCGGGCTTATCGGTGCCGGCCTGCGCCAGCAGCTCGCCCTGCGGGCCGCAAACGAAGCTCGAACCCCAGAAGGCGACGCCGCGGCCGGCCGCCGGCGCCGGCTCGAAACCGGTGCGGTTGCAGGCCAGCAGCGGCAGGCCGTTGGCGATCGCGTGGCCGCGCTGCACCGTGATCCAGGCCTCGCGCTGGCGCTGCTTTTCCTCGGCGGCATCTGCCGGATCCCAGCCGATCGCGGTCGGATACAGCAGCAGATCGGCGCCGCCAAGGGCCATCAGCCGTGCGGCTTCCGGATACCACTGGTCCCAGCACACCAGCACGCCGAGCTTGCCGACCGAGGTGGCGATCGGCTCGAAGCCGAGATCGCCGGGAGTGAAGTAGAACTTTTCCTGGAATCCCGGATCGTCCGGGATGTGCATCTTGCGGTAGCGGCCGGCGATTGCGCGTGAACGGTCGAAGACCACTGCGGTGTTGTGGTACAGGCCGGCGGCGCGGCGTTCGAACAGCGAGGCCACGACCACCAGCCGCAGCGCCTCGGCCAGCGCGCCGATACGCGCGGTGGTCGGTCCCGGGATCGGCTCGGCGCGCTCGAATTCGGCAGCATCCTCGTGCTGGCAGAAATAGGGGCCGTTGTGCAACTCCTGCAGCAGCACGAGTTCGGCACCGGCCGCGGCCGCGGCACGCATGCCGGTCTCGATCGCGTCGAGATCGGATTCGCGGCTGCCGCGCTCGCGTTCCTGCAGCAGCGCCACTTTCAGCGTCGTGCGTTGCATGATCGGTAGGTTCCGGACAATCGCGCATCATAACGCCGGACGACGTCAGCCCAGCACGCCGCGCGGCAGCTGCATGGTCACGCAGTGGAGGCTGCCGTTCTGCCAGATCAGCGGTCGACAGGGCACCTGCACGATCGTGCGCCCGGGGTGCGCGTCACCGATGATGGCGGCGGCGGCAGCATCGGCGGGGTCGTCGTAGGCGGGCACCAGGACGCCGCCGTTGACGACCAGATAATTCGCGTAGGACGCGGCCAGCCGGCGGTCACCGTCGCGTACGGGCTGCGCCCAGGGCAGCGGACGTAGCGGGTAAGGTCCGCCCGGTTCATCGCGCAGCGTGGCCAGTTCATCGCGCATGCGCGCCAGTTCCGCGTGGTGCGGGTCCTCCGTCACGGCGCAAGCCTGGTACACGATCGAGCCGTCGGGTGCGAAGCGGGCGAGGGTATCGATGTGCGCGTCCGTGTCGTCACCTTCGAGATAGCCGTGCTCGAGCCACAGCACCCGTGTTGCGTGGAGAGTCTGACGCAAGCGCCATTCGATCGCGGATCGGTCCATATCCGGATGCCGCTGGTGCAGGCAGCGCCAGGTGGTCAGCAGGGTGCCGCGACCATCCGTCTCGATGGCGCCGCCTTCGAGGGCGAAGTCGATGCGGCGATGATCCGCGGCGCCGAACAGCCCCGCGCGCAGCAAGCCGGCAACCAGCGCATCGTCGCGTTTGGCCCCGAATTTGCCGCCCCAGCCGGTGAAGCGGAAGTCGTCGAGCAGGAATCGCCCGTGGTCGCGCTCGATCAGGGTGATCGGTCCCGAGTCGCGCAGCCAGGTGTCGTCGTATCCCAATTCGACGAAGCGCAGTTGCGACGGCGCGACGCCGGCGGCCGCAAGCCTTTGTCCGGCACGCAGGCGCAGTGCCGGGTCGGCGACGCAGATGACCACGGGTTCGAAGCGCGCGATCGCGGTGATCAGCGCGACGTAAGTTGCCTCGACCTCGGGCAGTCGCGGTGCCCAGTCGGTACCCTCATGCGGCCACGCCACCAGGATGGCGTCCTGCGGCTCCCACTCGGCAGGCAATCG
The DNA here is from genome assembly GCA_021793195.1 of Pseudomonadota bacterium. GTDB lineage: Bacteria > Pseudomonadota > Gammaproteobacteria > Xanthomonadales > Rhodanobacteraceae > Metallibacterium. Next base: position 7,490 of record JAJYTG010000043.1, on the reverse strand, counting down.
GAAGGCAGCACGGTTCATCGTGGGACCCTTTGAACAGGCAGCCGCAGACGAGCCGCAATGCACTACACGTCGAACGCGCGGCGAGGGTGCTCAGGGGGCGTAGGGTTTCTCGCCGCGCGGCGCATCGAGCACCGAATGGATCACCGTGCTGCGCTCGAAATACACCACATAGCCCGGATACACCCAGCGGTTGATCGGTGGCTGGTACTTGCTGCCGCCGCCGCGGGTCGGCAGCTTCGCGCGCGGTGCACCGAACCGCTTCTCGACCTGCGCCATGCTCATGCCTCGGGTCGGCATCGGGCGGCTCTGCTCGCGCCGAACCTGCATGTTCAGGGTGTCGGCATGGACCGGAGAGGGCGCCGTGAAGCTCAATCCGAGGGCCACGGCGGCAGCGACAGGCAGCAAGCTTTTCATGACGATCTCCGTGACAGTCGGCGTCGGACGCCGTTTTAGCAGAAGCCTGCCGCGGCTGCCATCGTCACGCCTGCGAAGCGTGGGCCATGCCGCATCATTTCGCGCAGGCATCCTGCCGATGTCGCGGCCACGCTGATCGAACTCGACCTGCAAACGACGAGGGCCGCGTCAGCGGCCCCTGGTCCATCCGCCGTCTGCACGGCCGTGGAGGCAGATTCAGCGCTGGCGCGCCTTGAACCGCGGATTGCTCTTGCAGATCACGAAGACCTTGCCGCGACGACGCACGATCTTGCAGTCGCGATGCCGCTGCTTGGCGGACTTGAGCGAGGACAGCACCTTCACGGCCAACTCCTGTGAAATCGGATGATCAAAGCGGGCAATTGTATCGGCTGGGCAGCGGGGGAGGCAAGCGAGGCCGGATACGGTGCCTGCAGGCGCCGCTTCGATGTCTCCCCCGTTGCAGAGGATCCACGCCCAGTGGCTGACTCGCATGGATTGACGGGCGTCGCGGCAAAGACGCTCCGCAGCGCAGACCCGGGGCAGCCGGAAAACAGATCGGGTAGGGAACCGGAATCCTCGGGCTCCCTCCCACACCACCGTACGTGCGGTTCCGCATACGGCGGTTCACGAGTGACGCTGAAGATACCGGCTGGTGTCGACTATCGAGATCAACCTCAGCCGGTCGAAGAAGGCTTTCGGGAACGCTTGGTTCATGTGGTTGGCGCCGCCATTCCACCACGGGCCTTGCCGTTGTGTCCTGGGTGCCATGCCCGCGCCCCTGCCAGCCCTCGTTGACGCAGCATCGCGGTACGCCGCTGGCGCGTCTTGGCTTGTCGCCATAGCAGGCAACGCAGCCTTCGGCGCGCCGAGTCTGACGCACTTACCGCGTTGCTACTGCTTCTCGGGAAGCCTGGCCGTGCATCCATGCACGGGTGTGCGCCGCCACGGCGCGGCCGGTGCTGCGCGCAGCCCGCACAACACGCTCGAAATCGCGCGCATCAGCCGCCGCACAGGCAAAAAATCACTCGCGCCGCGCACGCAGCGTGGCATCGAACACGATTTTCTCGAATAACCCATCGCTCAGCCCTTGAATAAGCCCGCAGGAGGGATCGGTGTCACGGATTCAGGCTATCGTTGTCGCAACACGGGTTACCGCATCTCCGAGCTGCAGTCGGGTGCCATCGACGACCGCAGCCGGCTCATCCAGGACGGCGCGGTTCAGGAGCAGCAGAGCATCGTGTTGACCGACGATGGGCTGGAACATCAGGTCGAGATCCGGCTCCGGCACGAAGCATAGAATCGGGCCCATGCGGGCATTGCTTCGTAGCGGACTGCCCAAGTCCTGTCTCGACGCGGTGTGATCCATGCGTGATGTTCTTGGTGTTTCGCTGTCGAGATGGAAGTCGCGTTTTTCAGCAACGATGGAGTGGACGAACCGCCATGACGACCCCCCGCTCGGATGCTCTCGTTTTCTTCGGTGCGACCGGCGATCTGGCGTACAAGCAGGTCTTTCCGGCGCTGCAGGCCATGATCCGCGACGGCGGACTGGACATGCCGATCATCGGCGTTGCGCATTCCGGCTGGACCCTCAAGCAGCTGCGCCAGCGCGCTCGCGACAGCGTGGCACAGGCGGCGAAGGATAGCGGCAACCGGTTCGACAAGGCCGCGTTCGCCAAGCTCGCGGCCTGTCTGCAATACGTCGATGGCGACTACAACGACCCCGCCACGTTCGCGCATCTGCGCAACGTGCTCGGCAAGGCGAAGCGGCCGCTGCACTACCTGGCCATTCCGCCAAGCCTGTTCGGCACCGTGGTCAAGGGCCTGCAGCAAGCCGGCTGCGCCGACCATGCCCGGGTGGTGGTGGAGAAGCCGTTCGGTCGCGATCTGGCCTCGGCGCAGCAGCTCAACCGCACTCTGCGCTCGGCGTTTCCGGAAGATTCGATCTTCCGCATTGACCACTTCCTCGGCAAGGAAGCGATCATGAACATCCTCTATTTTCGCTTCGCCAATTCGTTCCTGGAGCCGATCTGGAACCGCAACTGCGTGGCCAGTGTCCAGGTCACGCTGGCCGAGGATTTCGGCGTGGAAGATCGCGGCCCGTTCTACGAAACCGCGGGCTGTCTGCGCGACGTCATCCAGAATCATCTGCTGCAGATCGTCGCGTTGCTGGCGATGGAGCCGCCGGCCTATCAGGGCTTTGGCGCAGTGCACAGCGAGAAAGCCAAGGTGTTCCAGGCGATGCGCCCGCTGCAGCCGGATGACGTGGTGCGCGGCCGGTATGCCGGTTACCGCAAGGAGCCGGGCGTGGCGAAGGACTCCGATGTCGAGACCTTTTGCGCGCTGCGGCTTTTCATCGATTCGTGGCGCTGGCAAGGCGTGCCGTGGTATCTGCGCTCCGGCAAATGTCTGGCCGAAACCGCGGCCGAGATACGGGTGGATCTGAAGCCGCCGCCGCAACGACTGTTCGACGATTCAGCGCTGGCGGATGGGCGCGCCAATTATGTGCGCTTCCGGCTGTCCCCCAACTCCGCCATCGCGCTGGCCGCTCGCGTCAAGCGCGCCGGCCAGAAGTTCATTGGCGACCAGCGCGAGCTCTATCTGGTGGAAGAGCAGGCAGGAGAGGAGCCGCCCTACGAGCGGCTTCTGGGCGATGCCCTGGCTGGCGACGGCGCACTGTTCACGCGCGAGGATGCGGTCGAGGCCGCCTGGGTGGTGGTCGACCCCGTCCTTGAGACCCATCATCGGGCGCTTCCCTACAAGCGTGGCAGCTGGGGGCCGAAACAGGCGGATGTGCTGATCGCCGCAGACGGCGGTTGGCACAACCCCAAGCTGGAGCGGACCCGAGCATGAGCACGCCGGCCCCGGTCGTGTTTCTGCTCGATGTCGACAACACTCTGCTCGACAACGATCGCTTTGCTGCCGACCTCACGGCATGGCTCGATCATGCCTTCGGCAGGGTGGAGCGTGAGCGCTACTGGTCGATCTATGCCGGACTGCGCGACCAGCTCGGTTACGCCGACTATCTGGGCGCGCTGCAGGGTTTCCGCGCCGGCAGCGATGACGAGCCGGCGCTGCTGCAGCTGCCGGCCTTCCTGCTGGACTATCCCTTCAGCGAACGGCTGTATCCACGCGCACTGGATGCGATCCGGCATCTGGGCACGATGGGCACCGCGGTGATTCTCTCGGATGGCGACATCGTGTTCCAGCCGCGCAAGATCCAGCGCTCGGGTCTGTGGGATGCCGTCGCTGGCCGGGTCCTGGTGTACGTGCACAAGGAACGCATGCTCGACGTGATCCGGCAGCGCTTTCCCGCCACGCACTACGTGATGGTCGACGACAAGCCGCAACTGCTGGCCACCGTGAAACGTGTGCTTGCCGATTGCTTGACCACCGTCTTCGTGCGCCAGGGCCATTACGCTGCCGCAGCGGAGCACATCGCGATCGACCCCGCGCCCGATATGACCGTCAGGAACATCGGCGACCTGTGTGATCTCGCGCTGCGTGATTTGCATGCCGTCACAGCCAGCCGCGCCGCGGGTGCGGATCGCAGTCAGATGCCCCAGACAGCTTTCCCGGAGCAGCCATGAAACCAACCCGACAACTGCACGAGCTCGGCCAGAGCCTGTGGCTGGACAACATCACCCGCGAGCTGCTCGACAACGGCACCCTGCGCCGTTACATCGAGGATTTCTCGATCACCGGCCTGACCTCGAACCCGACCATCTTCGACGGCGCGATCGGCAGTGGCCATGCCTATGACGCCGGCATCCGCGAGAAAGCGCGGGACGGGAAATCCGGCGAAGCCCTGTTCATCGAACTGGCGCTGGAGGACCTGCGCCGTGCCGCCGATCTGTTCCGCCCGGTGTTCGACGCCAGTCATCACATCGATGGCTGGGTCTCGATGGAAGTCTCGCCACTGCTGGCCGGTGATACCGCGGGCAGCATCGAGGCCGCCCGGCAGATCCAGCAGCAGGCCGATCGGCCGAATCTGTTCGTGAAGATTCCTGGCACGCCGCAGGGCATCCCTGCGATCGAGGCATCGATCTTCGCCGGCGTGCCGATCAACGTGACCCTGCTGTTTTCGTGCGAGCAATACCTCGCTGCCGCCGAGGCCTATCTGCGCGGCATCGAACGGCGACTCGAAGCCGGGCTCGACCCGCGTGTCGGCTCGGTCGCCTCGCTGTTCGTCAGCCGCTGGGATGTGGCGGTCAAGGACCAGGTGCCCGCCGAGTTGCGCAACCAGCTCGGCATCGCGATTGGCGGGCGTACCTACCGCGCCTATCGCGACCTGCTGGCATCCGGGCGCTGGCGCACGCTGGCCGACGCAGGCGCCCAGCCGCAACGTCTGCTCTGGGCCAGCACCGGCACCAAGGATCCCGACGTGTCCGCCACGCTGTATGTCGAGGCGCTGGCCGCACCGGACACCATCGACACCATGCCGGAAAAGACCCTGCACGCCTTCGCCGAACGGGGGGCGCTCAGGGGCACGATGGCCGCGGACGGCGGCGACGCCGAGGCCATGCTGGCGCGCTTCGCACGGGCCGGCATCGACATCGGCGCGCTGGCGATCCGGCTGCAGCATGAGGGCGCGCAGTCCTTCGTCAAATCCTGGCAACAACTGCTGCAGCGCATTGCCGCCAAGAGCGCCGCGCTGGCGAACCCCCGCTGAGGGAGGTCTGAACTTGTTCAGACCTCCCTCAAGCCATGGATGGCTTGGCGCGCATCGAGCACGCCAGTGCTTGATGCGGCGTAACCGAGTCCGGACCCCGGATCAGGTCCGGGGCAGGCTCTGCGCCGGACTCGGCGCCCTCTGACAAGTCCTGGATGGACTTGTTCAGAGGTTCCCTGAAGCAACCCACGAGTATCGCCATGGAACCCTCCGTATCGGCCCCATCGTCCAGCCCCCTGACCCGGCGTCCGCAGTGGCAGGCGCTGCAGGAACATGCCGGACCACTGGGCCGGCGCCACCTGCGCGAACTGTTCGCCGCCGATCCCGCGCGCGGCGAGCGGCTGCATGCCGAAGCCGCCGGCCTGTATCTCGATTACTCCAAGCAGCGCGTCACCGGCGAGACGTTGCGCCTGTTGCTGGAGCTGGCCGGCGCCTGCGGCTTGCATGAGCGCATCGCGGCCATGTTCCGCGGCGACCGCATCAACACCACCGAGGATCGCCCGGTGCTGCACGTGGCGTTGCGCGCGCCGGCGGGCGCGCACATCGACGTCGACGGCAGGAATGTCGTGCCGGAAGTGCAGGCGGTACTCGATCGCATGGCGGCATTTTCCGAGCGCGTGCGCGATGGGTCCTGGACCGGTCATACCGGCAAACGCGTGCGCAACGTGATCAGCATCGGCATCGGCGGCTCCGATCTCGGGCCGGTCATGGCTTACGAGGCGCTGCGGCATTACAGCCGGCGCGAGATGACGTTCCGCTTTGTCTCCAATGTCGACGGCACCGATTTCGTCGAAGCCACGCGCGACCTCGATCCGGCCGAGACCCTGTTCATCATCTGCTCGAAGACCTTCACCACGCTGGAAACGCTGACCAATGCGCAGGCGGCGCGTGCCTGGTGCCTGCAGGCGCTTGGCGACGAGCGGGCAATCGCGAAACATTTCGTCGCGGTCTCGACCAACGCGACGGAGGTGCAGAAGTTCGGCATTGATACGACCCGGATGTTCGGCTTCTGGGACTGGGTCGGGGGCCGCTACTCGATGGATTCCGCGATCGGACTGTCGACGATGCTGGCGATCGGCGCGGACAATTTCCGCGCGATGCTGGCGGGCTTCCATGCCATGGACGAGCATTTTCGCAGCACGCCGCTGCAACACAACCTGCCGGTCCTGACCGGCCTGCTGGCGATCTGGAACGCCAATTTCCTCGGCGCAGCGACGGTGGCCGTGTTGCCTTACGAGCATTATCTCAAGCGCTTCCCGGCGTATCTGCAGCAGTTGACGATGGAGAGCAACGGCAAGCACATCAGCCTCGACGGCGCGCGGGTGGATTACGCCACCGGGCCGATCTACTGGGGCGAGCCGGGCACCAACGGCCAGCACTCGTTCTATCAGCTGATCCATCAGGGCACCCGGCTGATCCCCTGTGACTTCATCGGGTTCTGCCGGGCACTGAACCCCATGCCCGACCCGCACGGCGGCGATCAGCATGACCTGCTGATGGCGAATCTGATCGCGCAGAGCGAAGCGCTGGCGTTCGGCAAGACCGCCGCTGAGGTGACAGCGGAAGGCACGCCCGCGGCGCTGGTGCCGCACCGCACGTTCGAGGGCAACCGGCCGAGCAGCACCATCCTCGCCGAGCGGCTTGATCCGCACACGCTGGGCGCGCTGGTCGCGCTGTATGAGCACAGCGTGTTCGTGCAGGGGGTGATCTGGAACATCGATTCGTTCGACCAGTGGGGCGTCGAGCTGGGCAAGGCACTGGCGAAGCGTACCGCCGCCGAGATCGCCAGCAGCAACGACCCCGAACTCAGCCACGACAGCTCCACCAATACGCTGATCCGGCGCTATCGGCGGCTGCGGGAGGCAAGCGCATGAGCACCACGATCAGTCCGCTCGCCGGCAAACCGGCCCCACAGTCGCTGCTGGTCGATGTGTCGAAGCTGCTTGCCGCCTATGCCGACCTGCGCCCCGATCCCGCGGTGCCGGCGCAGCGCGTCGCGTTCGGCACCTCCGGACACCGCGGCAGCTCGTTCGCGCGCAGCTTCAACGCATGGCATGTGCTGGCGATCAGCCAGGCGATCTGCGAATACCGCAAGAACAAGGGCATCGATGGCCCGCTGTACATCGGCTTTGATACGCATGCGCTGTCGCAGCCGGCGTTCGAGAGCGCGCTTGAAGTGCTGGCCGCCAACGGCGTGGAAACGAGGATCGCCAAGGGCGGCGAATTCACTCCGACGCCGGCGATCTCGCACGCGATCCTGGTCCACAACCGTGGCCGCAGCTCGGGACTGGCCGATGGCATCGTCATCACGCCCTCGCACAACCCGCCCGACAACGGCGGCTTCAAGTACAACCCGCCCAATGGCGGGCCGGCTGATACCGACATCACCGGCGGCATCCAGGACCGT
>JAJYTG010000042.1 GCA_021793195.1 Pseudomonadota bacterium | reverse complement strand
CCCGCGCGACCGGCGCCGCATCGTTGCGCCGTGCGGCCGGCGCGGCGGCGTCGAAGTCGTCCAGCCAGGCGCGCAGGCGCGCGTTCTGATCGCGCACCGCGCCGCGCTCGCGATCGAAGAACGCCCGCACGCGTTGCAGCAGATCGCGAAACGCGGGCAGGCCGTGGCGCGGCGTCGGCGGAAAATAGGTGCCGGCGAAGAACGGCGTCAGGTCTTCGGGATCGAGCACCAGTGTCAGCGGCCAGCCGCCGGGGCGGCCGCTCAGCGCCTGGTGGGCCAGCTGATAGACCTTGTCGAGGTCGGGGCGCTGCTCGCGATCGACCTTGATGTTGACGTACAGCGCGTTCATCGTCGCGGCGGTGGCGGCGTCCGCGAAGCTCTCGTGCGCCATCACGTGGCACCAGTGGCAGGCCGCGTAGCCGATCGACAGCAGGATCGGCTTGCCGCTGGCGCGCGCTTCGGCCAGCGCGGCGGTGTCCCAGGGTTGCCAGTGCACGGGATTGTCCGCGTGCTGGCGCAGGTAGGGGCTGAGGGTGCCGGCGAGTCGGTTGGGCATGGCCGTGGTGCGTTGCAGGCAGGCCCCAGCCTAACGCCAGGCGGCCGTGCTTGTGGCCCGGGGGTGGCTCGGTTACCGTTCCGGCCCCTTCCGCAAGGCGCCGTCGTGGCCTCCGAGCCTGCCTATCCCGCCCTGTTCCTCAAACGCGGCGAGGACGCGCGCCTGCGCGCCGGCCACCTGTGGGTGTTTTCCAACGAGATCGACGTTGCGCGTTCGCCGCTGGACGCCTTCGCACCCGGCGACGCCTGCGTCATCGTCGACGCGCACGGCAAGCCGATCGGCATCGGCTACGTCAATCCGCATTCGCTGATCGCGGCGCGCCTGGTCAGTCGCGGCGTCGAGCATGCGCTCGACCGCTCGCTGCTGACGCATCGCCTGAACGTCGCCCTGGCGCTGCGCGAGCGCCTGTACGCCGAGCCGTATTACCGCCTGCTGTTCGGCGAGGCCGACGGCGTGCCCGGGCTCACCCTCGACCGCTACGGCGACGTGATCGTGGCGCAGGCGACCAGCGCCGGCATCGAGCGCCTCAAGCCCGAGGTCGAGGCGGCGGTGCAGAAGGTGCTCAAGCCCGCCGCGATGATCTGGAAGAACGACGCCGGCATTCGCGCGCTGGAAGGCCTGCCGAGCTATGCCGACATCGCCTTCGGCGCGCTGCCGGACGCCGGCGCCGTGGTGCGCGAGGGCGGACTCGAGTTCGGCGTCGATCCGATCGGCGGTCAGAAGACCGGCTGGTTCTATGACCAGCGCGCCAACCGTGACCATTTCGTGGCCCAGGTCGCCGGCAAGCGCGTGCTGGATCTTTTCAGCTACCTCGGTGCCTGGGGCCTGCGCGCCGCCGCCGCCGGGGCCGGCGCGGTGGTGTGCGTGGACGCTTCCGCCACCGCGGTCGAGGCGGTGCGCGCCAACGCCGCGCGCAACGGGCTGGGTGACCGCGTGCGCGCCGTGCACGCCGATGCCTTCGATGCCCTGCGCGATCTGCGCGCCGCGCGCGAGCACTTCGACGTGGTGGTGGTCGATCCGCCGGCCTTCATCAAGCGCAAGAAAGACCTCGTCGAGGGCCGGCTGGCCTACCGCCGCATCAACGAAGCGGCGATGCAGGTGCTGGGCCGCGACGGTCTGCTGGTGAGCTGCTCGTGCTCGTATCACCTCAGCCGCAGTGAACTGCTGGCGTCGCTGCAGGCGGGCGCGCGCCATCTCGACCGCCAGTTGCAGGTACTGGAGAAACTGCAGCAGGGGCCGGACCATCCGCTGCATCCGGCGATCCCGGAAACGGATTACCTGAAGGGTTATCTTTGCCGCGTGCTGCCGGCCTGAGCGCTCGCGGTCTGATCCGCAGCGGGTAACGCCCGCCCGCAGCGGGTGCCCGCAACGATTTCTTTTCAAGTGCGGCGCCGGCTCGCCTTAGACTGCGGCACCTTTTCGCGCACCGGCGGTCTCAGCGCCGCCCACTGTGAGCACGCCCATGCCGCATCCGATCTTCGTCGACATCGACCCCATCGCCTTCCACATCGGCCCGCTGCCGGTGCACTGGTACGGCCTGATGTATCTGGGCGGCTTCATCGCCGCGTGGTACCTCGGCGAGCGCCGCCGCGCCGCGGGCCGGCTGCCGGTCGGCCGCGAGGCCTTCGGCGACCTGCTGTTCTACGGCATGCTCGGCGTGATCCTGGGCGGTCGTATCGGCTACATGCTGTTCTACGTCGATCTCGGCTGGATCTGGAAGAACCCCATCCAGATCCTGCAGATCTGGGACGGCGGCATGAGCTTCCACGGCGGGCTGGTCGGCGTCGTGCTGGCGACGTGGTGGTGGTCGCGGCACCACGCCATCAAGCTGTTCGACACCGTCGATTTCGTCGCCCCGCTGGTACCCATCGGCCTGGGCCTGGGGCGCATCGGCAATTTCATCAACGGCGAGCTGTGGGGTCATCTCACCGACCAGCCCTGGGGCATGATCTTTCCGCGCGCGCTGCAGGAAGCCGTGCAGTGCGCCCAGCTCAGCCCCACGCAGATCAACCGCACCTGGGACTGCGTCGGCCTGAGCGCCGCGCAGCTGGTCGAGGCGCGACAGTTCGCCGGCATGGACACGCAGCAGCTCAAGGCGCTGTGGCGGTCGGGTGCGCTGGACAGCTTTGCGCGCGAGCCTTCGCAGCTGCTGGAGTGTTTTCTCGAGGGCGTGGTGCTGTTCGCGGTGTTGTGGCTGTACTCGCGCCGGCCGCGCCGGCGCTACGCGGTGTCGGGCTGGTTCGCGCTGCTGTACGGCGTGTTCCGCTTCAGCGCCGAGTTCATCCGCGACCCCGATCCGCAGCTCGGCTACCTGCTGGGTACGCACTGGCTGACCATGGGCCAGGTGCTGTCGCTGCCGCTGATCGCGATCGGCCTGATCCTGCTGGGTCTGTCGCGCCGCCAGCCCGTGCCGGCCGCGCCCGCCGCGGCATAATCGCGGCATGCGCGCCTACCTCGATCTGCTGCAGCACGTCCTCGACCACGGCACGCGCAAGGACGACCGCACCGGCACCGGCACGCTGAGCGTGTTCGGCTGGCAGATGCGTTTCGATCTGCGCGCGGGCTTTCCGCTGGTCACGACCAAGAAGCTGCATCTGAAGTCGATCGTGCACGAACTGCTGTGGTTCCTGCGTGGCGAGACCAACATCGCCTATCTGAAGGAGCACGGCGTCGGCATCTGGGACGAGTGGGCCGACGCCGACGGCGAGCTGGGGCCGATCTACGGCCGGCAGTGGCGCTCCTGGACCGGTGCCGACGGGCGCACGGTGGACCAGATCGCGTGGGTGGTCGAGGAGATCCGCCGCAACCCCGACTCGCGCCGTCTGATCGTCAGCGCCTGGAACGTGGCCGAGCTGCCGCGGATGGCGCTCGCGCCCTGCCACGCGCTGTTCCAGTTCTATGTGGCCGACGGGCGGCTGTCGTGCCAGCTCTACCAGCGCTCGGGCGACATCTTCCTCGGCGTGCCGTTCAATATCGCCAGCTACGCCCTGCTGACGCACATGGTCGCGCAGGTTTGCGGCCTCGCGGTCGGCGATTTCGTGCATACGCTGGGCGACGCGCATCTGTATCTCAACCACCTCGAGCAGGCGCGCGAGCAACTGACGCGCACGCCGCGCCCGCCGCCGCGGCTGCGCCTCGATCCCGCCGTGCGCGCGCTGGGCGATTTTCGCTACGAGCACGTCGCCATCGAGCACTACGATCCGCACCCGGCGATCCGGGCGCCGGTGGCGGTGTGAGCGCGGCAGCTGCGCTGACGCTGATCGCCGCGCGCGATCGTCGCGGCGCCATCGGTCGCGCCGGCGCACTGCCCTGGCATCTGCCCGACGATCTCAAACGCTTCAAGGCGCTGACGCTGGGCAAACCGATCCTGATGGGAAGGCGCACGGCGGCAGCGCTGGGGCGTGCATTGCCGGGACGTCTGAACCTGGTGCTGACGCGCAGCGGGCGCGCGCCGTTCGCCGACATGCAGGCCGTCGCCTCGCTGGACGCCGCGCTTGCCGTCGCCGGCGATGCGCCGGAGTTGTGCGTGATCGGCGGCGGCGAGATCTACGCGCTGACCCTGTCGCGGGCGGTGCGCTTGCATCTGACCGAGGTGGATGCCGTCGTCGCCGGGGCCGACGCGTTCTTTCCATCCTTCCCTGTCGAAGGCTGGCGCGAGGTCGCACGCGAGCAGCATCCGGCCGATGCGCGCCATGCGCTGGCGTTCGATTTCGTCGACCTGGAACGCGCATGAGCGATGCCGCATGAGCGGCGAGAGTTCGCCGCCGCTGCACGTGGTCGCCGGTGTGCTGGCGGATGCCGCGGGTCGCGTGCTGCTGGCACAGCGACCGCCGGGGCGCGATTGCGCCGGACTGTGGGAGTTTCCCGGCGGCAAGATCGAGCCGGGCGAGGATGCGCATGCGGCGCTCGCACGCGAACTGCGCGAGGAGCTGGGCATCAGCATCGGTCCCAGCGAGCCGCTGATCCGCGTGCCGTGGCGTTACCCGCACCGGCGCATCGTGCTCGCGGTGCGGCGTGTCGCGGCGTGGCACGGCGCGCCGCAGCCGCATGACGCCCAGGCGCTGGTCTGGGTCGAACCCGCCGCGATCGATCCGGCGACGCTGTCGCCCGCCGATCGTCCGGCATGGGCGGCGTTGCGCCTGCCGCCGCTGCTGGCGATCAGTCCGCCGCTGGACGATGCGGCGCAGCTGCTGGCATGGGCGCAGGGTGTCATCCGGCGCGGCGTACGTCTTTTGCAGCTGCGCCAGCCGCGATGGGCCACCGGCAAGCTGCGCGAAACCGCTGCCGCGCTGCGCGCCGAAGTGCGGCCGGCCGGCGCGGATCTGATCCTCAACGGTGACATCGAAGGCGCGCTGGCACTGGGTCTCGGAGTGCAGCTGCGCGCCGCGCAGCTGGCGCTCCTGCGCGAGCGCCCGCTGCCGCCCGATCGATGGGTGGGGGCCTCGTGCCATGACGCCGGCGAACTCGAACGCGCGACGGCGCTCGGCTGCGACTTCGCCCTGCTGGCGCCGGTGGTGGCCACGCCCACCCATCCGCAGGCGGCGCCGCTGGGCTGGCCGCGCTTCGCCGCGCTGGTAGCCGATGCGGCATTGCCGATCTATGCACTGGGTGGCGTCGGTGCCGGCGATCTGCCGCGCATCCGTGCCGCCGGCGCCCATGGCGTGGCCGCCATCCGCGGCTTCCTGGAGCGATCCTGAGCGCGGGAATCCGCCGCTGCCGTCGGGCGCGGTGCTGGCGGCACGGCTCCGGCCGCACGTATAGTGGGCCACGATCGCCTCGGCGTGCACGGCGCAGTGCCGGCTGCCTGGCGATCGCTCACGGGATCCGCAGACGCTGCATCCGCAGCGTGCCGGGCCCGTCGCCACTGCTCACGGAGTCCCGGGAACCGTCATGTCGAATCGTCACCGATTTCTGCTGTCGACCGCGCTGCGCGCGATGACTGCCGCCGCAGCCTTCACCCTCGTCGCCGGCGCGCTGCCCGTGTCCGTCCGGGCCGCGGACATGCCGGCCGCCGCCGCGCCCGCAGTGCTGCCGCTGGCCAGGGTCCAGACGCTGGTCACCGGCGCGAGCAAGGGCCGCGCCAAGGCGCTGAAGGTGTTCGCCGGCCCCGGCGGCCTGACCGGCGTGCTGGTGCAGGTGGGCGAGGGCAACGCGGCCCAGCGTTCCATCGTCTGGGCCAATGCGGACGGCTCGGCGCTGCTGATCGGCAATCTGGTCAGCGCCGACGGCACCGATCTGAATGCCGGGGCGGCGGTGCAGGCCGGGGTTTACAAGGCGTCGGCGGAGACGCTCGCGGCGACGCTGCTGCCGGCGGCCAGGGCCATCCTGAGCAAGGGACGCGGCCCGGTGCTGACGGTGTTCATGGACCCCAACTGCATCTTCTGTCACTTGCTGTTCAAGGACCTCGAGCCGGTGATGGCCAGGGGCGATGTGCGCGTGCGTTTCGTGATGGTCGGCGTGATCAAGGAAGACAGCCTGGCCAAATCCGCGACGATCCTCGGCATGGCCGATCCGCTGCAGGCGCTGACCCGCGACGAACAGAAGTTCAACAAGGCTCAGGAGGAGGGCGGCATCACCCCGTCCGCGAAGCCGGATGCGGCGCTGTTCGCGGCGGTTGCCGCCAACAACCGTCTGCTCTCCGATGCCGGCGGCCACGGCACGCCGATGCTGCTCTATTGCAGCAAGGCATCCGGCCAGGTGAAGCAGGTCGAGGGCGTGCCGCAGGACTTCAACGCCTTCATCGGTGATCTGGCGGCCGGCCCGGCCGCAGGCTGCAACGGCTGAGTGGCGGCGCGCACGTCGGCGATAATGCCGACATGCCATCCGCATCCGCCGCCGGATTGACCAGCATCGTGGTCGTCGTCGCCGACAGCGGCGGCGATGCGTTGACCTGCATCGAGGCGGCGCTGGCCAGCAGCGTCGCGGTCGAACTGATCGTGGTCGACAACGCGTCGCGCGACGGCGTCCCCGAGGCGCTGGCCTGCGCCTGCGCAGGCGATGCGCGCGTGCGCCTGCTGCGCAACGGCGCCAATCTCGGCTTCGGTGCGGCGGTCAATCGCGGTGCGGCGCTGGCGCAGGGCGATGCGCTGCTGGTGCTGAACCCCGATTGCCGGCTCGAACGCGACAGCGTGGCGCGCCTGCGCGCCGAACTTGCCGCGCAGCCACGCGCCGGTCTGGTCGGTGCGGTCGTTTGCGGCGTCGACGGTCGGCCCGACCGCAATGCCTTGCGGCGCGACCCGCTGCTGGCGCGGGCGCTGACGACGTTGCGCGCGCGGGCGCTGGGCCGCGCCGACGCCGCCGCGCCGGGTGGCGTGCACGTCGAGGGGCCGATGCCCGCGATCAGCGTCGCGGTCGAGGCGGTGTCCGGGGCGCTGATGCTGCTGCCGAAGGCGGTCTTCGAGGCCGTCGGCGGTTTCGACGAAGGTTATTTCCTGCATTGCGAGGACCTCGACCTGTGCCGGCGTGTCCGCGATGCCGGCCATGTCGTGCTGCTGGCCGGTGACGTGCGCGTGCTGCATGCCGGCGGCGGCTCCAGTCGGCGCCGCCCGCTGTTCGTCAGCTGGCACAAGCATCGCGGCATGTGGCGCTGGTTCCGCCGCTTCGATCCCGCCGCGCGTCGCCCGCAGCTGGCGGCGGCGGTCTGGCTCGGCCTGTGGGTGCACTTCGCGCTGACCGCGCCGCGGCTGGCCTGGTCGGGATGGCGCGCGCGACGCAGGCCGCGAGCGGCGCTCAGCGACAGCGGTTGATCGCGTCGCGCAGCGCGCGGGTGGCGTCACGCGCGGCGCTCGCGAAGTCGTTGCCGCTGCCGGCGTAAAGGATGGCTCGCGACGAGCTGATCAGCAGGCCGCTGCCGGCCGCGGTCTTGCCGTGGCGGACGACCGCCTCGACATCGCCGCCCTGGGCGCCGACGCCCGGTACCAGCAGCGGCATGTCGCCAGCCAGGCGACGCACGTCGGCCAGTTCCTGCGGACAGGTGGCGCCGACCACCAGCAGGCAGTTGCCGTTCGCGTTCCAGTCGCGCGCGACCGTGGTCGCCACGTGCTGGTAGAGCCGCTGCCCGCCGCTGCCGGCCAGCACCAGGTCCTGCAGATCGCGGGCGCCGGGATTGGAGGTGCGACACAGCAGCACCACGCCCTTTTCGGCGCGGTCGAGAAACGGCTGCACCGAGTCGCGGCCGAGATAGGGATTGACCGTCACCGCGTCGGCACCATGGCGATCGAACGCCTCCTGCGCATAGCGCATCGCGGTGCTGCCGATGTCGCCGCGCTTGGCGTCGAGGATCACCGGCACGCCCGGATGGCGGTCGTGGATGTGAGCAATCAAGCGCGTCAGCGCGTCCTCGGCGCCGACTGCCGCGAAGTGCGCGATCTGCGGCTTGAAGCAGCACACCAGATCCGCGGTGGCATCGACGATCGCCGCGCAGAAGCCGAAGATCGCATCGGCGTCGCCGCGCAGCGGAGCCGGCAGCCGCTCGGGCTCCGGATCGAGGCCCACGCAGACCAGCGATTCGTTGCGTTGCCAGGCCGCGGCGAGCTGGGCCATGAAGGTCATGCGGAGGCTCCGTCGGGTACATGGCCGGCCGACACGGACCGCCACTGCGCCGGCATGATAGCGGCGGGCGATCAGAGCGCGAGGCGGACGTGCATCACGCCGGGGTCGCCCGGCACCGGCGCCCGGGTGAAACCGAGCTCGGCGCAGAGGTCGAGCATCGGGTGATTCTCGGCCAGCACGTGGCCCCAGAGTTCATCCAGGCCGCGCTCGCGGCAGGCGCGGATCAGCTGCGTCATCAGCAGGGCGCCCAGTCCCTGTCCGGTATAGGGTTGCTCCACCAGCAGGGCGAATTCGGCGCCGGTGGCGGCGTCGATGTACAGCCGCGCGACGCCACGCATCTCGGCCCGTGCATCATCGACGGAATCCATCAGTACCCACGCCAGCTCGCAGACGTGATCGAGATCGGTCATGCGCCGCGCCAGCACGTCCGGCAGTTCGGTGACGCTGTGCATGAAACGCATGCGGATCTCGCCCGGCGTCAGCCGGGTGAACAGCCGCTGCAGCGCGGCGACATCGGACGCCTGCACCGGGCGCAGCTTGAGGCGGCGGCCATCATCGAGCATGACCGGTTCGCCGGGCGGCGGCGGCGCGCCGACGGCGCTGCCGTAGCGATCGCGCGCGGGCGGCGGCGGCCGCGGCGTGGAGCCGGGGAGCGGCGCGGAGGAGATCGATGCGCGGGCGGGCATGGCACTCATGTTCTCATGCTGCGCTGCCACAATGGAGCAAACCCTCTAATGTGAACGCGGGCCCCGCGCGCGCTGTCGCAACCCTCGCGCCGGCGGATGCGCAGCGACCACGTGCCGCGCGGAGGTGGACCCGGATGGCCCGGATGCGGCGGCAAAAGGTCGCGCGGGAATGCGACGATGCAGCCTTGGAAAACCACGGGAGCCGTCCATGCCGCGTCTGCAACTGGCCTCGCAATCGCCGCGCCGGCGCGAGCTGCTGGCTCGTCTGGGGATCGACTTCGGCGTGCTCGAGGTCGCCGTGCCCGAGCGGCGCATGCCCGGCGAGCCGGCTGCGGACTACGTCAGCCGCGTCGCCCGCGAGAAGGCCGGCGCCGGCCTGTTGCGCATGGGCGGACGCGCCGACGCGGTGGTGCTGGGCGCCGATACCGAGGTGGTGCTGGATGACGTGGTGTTCGGCAAACCCGCCGATGCCGCCGATGCCGCGGCGATGCTGCGGCGATTGTCAGGGCGCACGCATCGGGTGTTGTCGGCGGTGTGGCTGGTCAGCGCCGGCCGCGAGGCGCGCGCGCTCAGCGTCAGCACGGTGCACTTCGCCGCGCTCGACGAAGCGGACATCGCCGCCTACGCCGCCGGCGACGAGCCGTGCGGCAAGGCCGGCGGCTACGCCATCCAGGGTCGCGGCGCGGCCTTCATCGCCCACCTCGAAGGCAGCTGCAGCGGCGTGATGGGTCTGCCGCTGCACGAGACCTGGACCCTGCTGCGGCAGTTCGGCCTGATCGCGGGGTGAGTCGACGCATGGCGGCCGCGGCGCAGGCCGGCTATAAAGCCGCAGCACATGGAGAACGCGGTGAGCGAGGAAATCCTGATCAACGTCACGCCGCGCGAGACCCGCGTGGCGGTGGTCGAGAACGGCATGCTGCAGGAGGTGCATGTCGAACGCGCGCTCAAGCGCGGCTACGTCGGCAACATCTACAAGGGCCGCGTCAGCCGGGTGATGCCGGGCATGCAGGCGGCATTCGTCGAGATCGGCCTGGAGCGTGCGGCCTTCCTGCATGCATCCGACATCGTGCGTCCGGCGCTGGCGCTGGTCGAGGGCAGCGAAAACGGTCACGGTCCGATGCCGCCGATCGGCGAGCTGGTGCGCGATGGCCAGGAGA
The DNA here is from genome assembly GCA_021793195.1 of Pseudomonadota bacterium. Taxonomy (GTDB): domain Bacteria; phylum Pseudomonadota; class Gammaproteobacteria; order Xanthomonadales; family Rhodanobacteraceae; genus Metallibacterium. The sequence goes on along the minus strand of JAJYTG010000042.1, from coordinate 5,244 downwards.
TCGTGGTCCAGGTGGTCAAGGACCCGATCGGCAGCAAGGGCGCGCGGCTGTCCACCTACCTGTCGATCCCCTCGCGCTACCTGGTGCTGCTGCCGCATGCGCGCGCGCTGGGGGTGTCGGCGCGCATCGAGGACGAGGCCGAGCGCCAGCGGCTGAAGGACACCATCGCGCGCCTGGCCGGCGAGGCGGCCCCGGGCTACATCGTGCGCACCAATGCCGAGGGCCAGGCCGAGCCGGCGCTGGCGTTCGACGTCGCCTACCTCGGCAAGGTCTGGCGGGTGGTGCAGGAAAACATGACGCGCGCCGCGGTCGGCGAGCGCGTCTACGAGGAGCTGGCGCTGCCGCAGCGCGCGCTGCGCGATCTGCTGCACGACGGCATCGAGAAGGTGCGCGTGGATTCGCGCGAAACCTTCGAGAAGGTGCAGCGGTTCGTGCTCAAGTTCATGCCGGAGCTGGCCGAGCGCATCGAGCACTACCCGGGCGAGCGGCCGATCTTCGACCTCTACGGCGCCGAGGACGAGATCCAGCGCGCGCTGACCAAGCAGGTGCCATTGAAATCGGGCGGCTATCTGGTGATCGACCAGACCGAGGCGATGACCACGATCGACGTCAACACCGGCGGCTATCTGGGCACGCGCAATCTCGAAGAGACGGTGTTTCGCACCAATCTCGAGGCGGCGCAGTCGGCGGCGCGCCAGCTGCGCCTGCGCAATCTCGGCGGCATCATCATCATCGACTTCATCGACATGCTCGATCCCGAACACCAGCGTCAGGTGCTGCGTACGCTGGAAAAGGCGCTGGCGCACGACCATGCCAAGACCACGGTTTATGCGATGTCGCCGCTGGGCCTGGTCGAGATGACCCGCAAGCGAACCACCGAGAGCCTCGAGCGCCAGCTGTGCGAGCCGTGTCCGGCCTGCAGCGGACGCGGCACCCTGAAGACCGCCGAGACGGTGACCTACGAGATCTTCCGCGAGATCACCCGCGCGGTGCGCCAGTTCGATACCGAGAAGCTGCTGGTGCTGGCGGCGCCCAGGGTGGTGCAGCGCATCCTCGAAGAGGAGTCGGGCGCGGTCGCCGAGCTGGAGGAATTTGTCGGCAAGACCATCCGCTTCCAGCCCGAGGAGCATTATTCGCAGGAGCAGTTCGATGTGGTGCTGTTGTAACCCGGGGCTGCCCGCATGCGCGTGAATCTGCTGCAGCGCGCGCCGCATCGCTCGTGGCCGCGGCGATTGCGTTTCGCCGTCGGCGCGCTTGCCGCGACGCTGCTCATCCTGCTGGCGCTGGTCATGGCGGTGGGCCAGATCCTGCTGCCGCTGGCCGCGCGCTATCCGGATCGCGTGGCCGCGCTGCTCAGCGCGCGCCTCGGCCGACCGGTCAGCTTCGCGCGCATGAGCGGTGTGGCACGACCGTCGGGGCCGGAACTGACCCTGACCGACCTGCGCCTGGGCGCCACCGCGCACGGCGCCGCGTTCGTGCTGCCGCAGGCGCGCCTGCGCTTCGACTTCGGACGCCTGCTGCTGCCGGACCGGCACTGGATCGTGCTCAGTGTCGATGGTCTCGACCTGCGCCTGCAGCGTGCCGCCGACGGTCGCTGGAGCCTGCTCGGTTTCAACTCCGCGGGCGCCGTCGGCGAGGGTGACCTGTCCTCGCTGCCGGTGGACCTGGCGCTGAGCCATCTGCGCCTCGCCGTGGCGACCGCGGTGCCGGCGCGGCAATACCACCTGCTGGTCGATGCGGCCCTGGTGTCGGGCCATGATGGCCGGCTGCGCTTCGGTGCGCTGGTGCGTCGCGCCGGCATGGCACAGGATCTGCGCGTCAGCGGCCTGCTCGCCGGCAACGGTCGCAGCGGACGGATCTACCTGGCCGGCAATCCGCTGGATCTGGGCCTGCTGCTGCGCGATGTCGACGCGGCCGGCTATGCGCTGCAACGCGGCGCCGGCAGCATCGAAGCCTGGATGGACTGGCGCGACGGCCGCTTGACGCGCGCCGTCGCGCGCCTCGATCTGCAGCAGCTGGAACTGTCCGGCCCGCAGGGTCGCCACGCCGTGCTGGCGCGCCTGGCCGGACTGGCGGACCTGCAGCGCACCGCGAGTGGCTGGCAGCTCGATTACCGCAGCCTGGCCGTGCGCGGCGTCCTGCCCGGCAGCGTCAGCGTGGCCTGGGCGGGCGCGGCGGACGGGGCGCTGCGCGCGCGGATGCGCGTGCGGCACCTCGAGCTGGCACCGCTGCTGCCGCTGGCGGGTCTGGCGCCGCAGGCCGCGCCGGGTCTGGGTGACTGGCTGGCGCGTGCCGCGCCGCACGGCCGCATCGGGCAGCTCGATCTGCACTGGGCCGGCGTGCACGATTTCGCGCTCGACGCTCGTCTCGAAGGTCTCGGCTTCGCTCCCGTCGGCCGACTGCCGGGTGTCGATGCGCTGAGTGCGACGGTTCGCGGCGACGCCGAAGCGATCGCGCTGGAACTGCCGTCGCAGCCGCTGACGCTGCGCTATCCGCACGTGTTCCGGCAGCCGCTGGCGATCACCGCGCTGGATGCCACGCTGGCGCTGTGGCGCAGCGATGCCGGCTGGCATCTCGGCATCGCGGGCCTGCGCTTCGACGCCGCGGATTTCGCCGGTTCGGCACGCGGCGAGATCGGCTTTCATCCCGGTTCGCCCAAGCCGGTGCTCGATCTCGCCGCGACCCTGCGGCGCGGCAATGTCGCCGCGGCCAAGCTGTTCTGGCCGATCAACGTCATGCCGCCGGGCGCGGTGAAGTGGCTGGATCGCGCGCTCGTCGGCGGCAGCCTCGATGAGGGCCGCATCGTCTTTCGCGGTGACACCGCCGACTGGCCGTTCCGCGATCACCAGGGTCGCTTCGCCGCGCGCGTGCACTTCCACGCGGTCACGCTGGCCTACAGCGACGCGTGGCCCGCGGCGCAGGGCCTCGACGGCACGGCCCGCTTCGTCGATGACGGTCTCAGCGCCGAAGCCGACGCCGGCAGCACGCTGGGCAATCCGCTGGGCCATGCGGTGGCGCGCATCCCGGATCTCAACAATGCGGTGCTGACCCTGGCCGCGCAGGGCGAGGGCCGCAATCCGCAGCTGATGGACTTCATCCGTCAGAGTCCGATCGGGCGGCCGCACGCCGACGTTCTGCGCGGGCTGAAAATCGGCGGCCGTGCGCGCTGGCAGTTCACCCTGGTGCTGCCGGTGCACGACGTGAAGAGCACGGTGATCGAAGGCCAGGCCGAACTGGCCGCCGCGTCGCTGGAGCAGCCGCAGTGGCAGCTGGCGATCCACGACATCGCTGGACCGCTGACGTTCGATCGCCGCGGCCTCGACGCGCCGGCCCTGAACGGTCGCTTCCGCGGCCAGCCGGCGACGCTGGCACTGGCGATCGGCGGCGCGACCGGCGATCCGGCCACCGCGCTCAGGGCAGGACTGACCGGCACCTATGACGTGCCCACGCTGATCCGCGGCTACGACGTGCTCAAGCCCTTCGCCGCCATGAGCACCGGCGCCGCGCCGGTCACCCTCGGCCTGACCGTGGCGACGCCGCCCGGCGCCGCCACGACGACGACCACGCTCACCGTCGACTCCCGATTGCAGGGCATCGCCATCACCTTGCCGGCGCCGCTGGCCAAGCCGGCCGCGCAGCCGCTGTCGCTGCATCTCGCGGTCGCGCTGCCGTTCGCCGGCCACACCGTGCGCGCGCAGCTGGGCAGCCTGCTGGCGGCGCAGGTGCGCATCCCGGCGCAGGGCGCCGCGGTGGCCGCGCTGGCGCTCAATGGCGCCGCGCTTCCGGCTTACCCGGCGGCCGGCATCAGCGTGGCCGGACACGCCGCCACGCTGGATCTCAGCGGCTGGGCCCTGCACGGCATGGGCGGCGCGCCCGACACGCCGCGGCTGCCGCTGTCGGCCAACATCAGCGCCGATGTCGCCGAGGTGTTCGGACGTCCATTCAAGGATCTCGCCCTGCAGGCCCGCACCGATGCCATCGGCCTGCATCTGCAGGTGAGCGGACCGGCGGCGCAGGGCCGGGTGGACATTCCGGTCGATCTGCAGCGCGCCGGCATCACCGCCGATCTGGAGCGGCTGTACTGGCCTGACGAGACCAGGACCGCCGGCAACGCCGCCGCGGCACCCGCGCCGATGGCCGATGTCGCACCCTCGTCGGTGCCGCCGCTGCACCTGCGTGTCGGCGATTTCCGTCTCGGCCAGGCGCAGTTCGGCACCGCCCGCTTCGAGAGCGTGCCCGGCGCCGGCGGCATGCGCATCGAACAGCTCGACACCCGTTCGCCCAATGTGCAGATGACCGCACGCGGCACCTGGACCGGTGCCGCCGCGGCCAGCCGCACCGCGATGGTGATCGACTTCAGCGCCGAGGACCTGGGCCGCATGCTGGCCGCGTTCGGCTACCCCGGTCTGGTCGCCGGCGGGCGTACCGTCGCCCATCTCGATGCCTCCTGGCCCGGAGCGCCCTCGGCGTTCGCGTTCGCGGCGCTGGATGGCAGCCTCAAGGTCGATGTCAGTTCGGGCCGCGTGCTCGAGGTACAGCCCGGCGTCGGTCGCCTGTTCGGCCTGCTTTCGATCGCCGAGCTGCCGCGCCGGCTGACCCTGGACTTCGGCGACGTGTTCGCCAAGGGCCTCGCCTTCGATTCCATCCGCGGCAGCTTCGCCCTCGGTGGCGGCAATGCCACCACGCCGGATCTCGAGATCAAGGGGCCCGCCGCCGACATCAGCGTGCGCGGTCGCACCGGCCTGCGCGCGCACGACTACGACCAGACCGTGGTCGTGCATCCCAAGGTCGGCTCGACCCTGCCGTTCCTCGGTGCGATCGCCGGCGGGCCGATCGGCGCCGCCGCCGGACTGGCGATGCAGGGTCTGCTCGGCAAGGGCCTCAGCCATGCCGCCGGCACCACCTACCGCATCACCGGCAGCTGGGATCAGCCGAAGATCGTGCGCCTGCCGGATGCCGACGAGCGCAAGTCCGGCGCAAGGCCGAGCGCGACCGGCGGTTGAACGCCGGACCGCCGCGCTTGCATCGCGCACCCTGCGCCCCTACGTTGATCGTTGTCATCTCACTCGCATCCGCCGCGCGGACGCCCGGATACCCCGCATGGACTCCCTGATCACTCTCGCCGAGCAGCGCCTGCTGCTGCCGGGCGACCTTTCCGCCGCGCAGCTGGAGCGGGTGTTTTCCGAGCTGATGGGTCCGGCGATCGACGCCGCCGACCTGTACTTCCAGCATTCGCGCAGCGAG
>JAJYTG010000041.1 GCA_021793195.1 Pseudomonadota bacterium | reverse complement strand
CGCGCGCACCCTGCTCGACCTGTGCCAGGAACCGGATGCGATGACGCATCCCGAGGGCACCCAGATCCGCGTCTCGCGCCAGGAGCTGTCGCGCATCGTCGGCTGCTCGCGCGAGATGGCCGGGCGCGTGCTCAAGCAGCTCGAGGAGCAGAACATGATCGCGGTCAGCGGCAAGACCATCGTGGTGCGCGGCACGCGCTGAGCCGCGGCACTGCGCGCGCCTCGCCGCAGGCTGACGGCGGCCGCGTTCTACAATGCGCGCCCGCCCCGCGTGCCCGCCATGAATCCGCCCGTCCGTTCCCCGCTCGGCCAGCCGGTGGCCTACGCCACGCGCCGTGATGCCGGCCTGCTGTTCCCGATCGCGCGCGCCGAGTCGCGCGCCGCGATCGGCGTGCCCCCGGCGCTGCCGTTCACCGGCGCCGATGTCTGGAATGCCTACGAGCTGTCATGGCTGGATGCGCGCGGCAAACCCGCGGTGGCCATCGCCACGCTGACCGTGCCGGCCGACTCGCCGGCACTGATCGAGTCGAAATCGCTCAAGCTTTACCTCGGCAGCCTGAGCGGCGAGACGTTTGCGGATGCCGCGCTGCTGACCGCGACGATCGAGGCCGACCTGTCCGCGGCAGCGGGCGCGCTGATCGCGGTGGCGCTGACGCCGCGCGCCGGTTTCGCCGCGCTGCGGCTCGAGGAACTCGCCGGCGATTGCATCGACGACAGCGATGCCGCCATCGATCACTACGGTCCGCCGCGGCCGGCATTTCTCGAAGCGACCGGCGATGCCGGCGAGGAAACCCTGGTCTCGCATCTGCTCAAGTCCAACTGCCCGGTGACCGGCCAGCCGGACTGGGCCAGCGTGCAGATCCGCTGCCGCGGCCAGCGCCTCGACCGCGCCGGCCTGCTGCGCTACCTGGTGTCGTATCGCGAGCACGCCGGCTTCCACGAGCAATGCGTGGAGCAGATCTTCATGGATCTGATGCGCCGCTGTGCGCCGGAAGCCCTGTCGGTGTATGCGCGCTATACCCGCCGCGGCGGGCTGGACATCAACCCGTGGCGCGCCACGCCGGGCTTCGCTGCGCTGCCCGGCAATCCGCGCGGGGCAAGGCAGTAAAGCAGGTCAGCGGACCTGGCCCGAGCCCGCGGCGGCGCGCTGCAGGCGATCGCGTACACCGGCCCAGGCGGGATCGTCCGGCACCCGCTCGACCAGCAGCCGGCGCGCGCCGCGGGTATCCAGTTCGCGCAACGCGGCGTAGAGACCCTGCGCGTAACCGGCGGCGTCGGCGGGCAGGCGCAGACCAAAGGCGGCGCTGATCTCGATGCCATGCGTCAGCAGCAGCACGCCGGGATCGTGCAGGCGCGCGCGCAGCGCAGCGCCGTCGAGCAGTTCGAGCGGTGTACGCGGAGCGTAGTGCGCCGGCAGCGCGCCGGAGACGCGCGGGCTGCCGTCCGCCGCGCCTTCGGCCACCGATGCGCCCAGTGCGGCTTCGAGCATGGCGCGGGTGATCGCGCCGGGGCGCAGGATGCGCGGCACGGCGCCGGACAGATCGACGATGACGGATTCGATGCCGACGGCGCAGGGACCACCGTCGAGGACACAGGTCACGGCGGCGCCGAACTCGGCGCTCACGTGCTCGGGCCGGGTCGGGCTGATGTGACCGAAACGGTTGGCCGAGGGCGCGGCCAGACCGCCGCCGAACGCCTGCAGCACGGCCTGCGCCAGCGGATGCGCCGGCATGCGCAGCGCCACCGTGTCCTGGCCGCCGGTGACGGCATCCAGCACCCGCGCGGCACGCGGCAACACCAGGGTCAGCGGGCCCGGCCAGAAGCGCGCGGCCAGCGTGCGCGCGACGGCAGGCACGTCACGGGCCCAGACATCGAGCAGCGCGACGTCGCCCAGATGCACGATCAGCGGATGATCGGCGGGGCGGCCCTTGAGCGCGAACACGCGCGCCACCGCGGCCGGATCGGATGCATCCGCCGCCAGGCCGTAGACGGTTTCGGTCGGCAGCCCGATCACCTCGCCGCGGCGCAGCGCGGCGACGGCATCCTCGACCGTGCAGGGCGCGGCGGCGGCCATCGCGATCAGTGGTGTCCGTCGATGCCGACGAAGCGCAGGAACTCGCCGCGCGTGCGCGGATCGTCGCGGAACACGCCGAGCATCTGGCTGGTGACCATGCTGACGCCGCGCTGGTGCACGCCGCGCGTGGTCATGCACTGGTGCTGGGCGTCGATCACCACCGCGACGCCGCGCGGCCTGAGCACGTCGAGGATGCAGTGCGCGATCTGCGCGGTCATCTTCTCCTGCACCTGGAAGCGCCGCGCGTAGGCCTCGATCACGCGCGCCAGCTTGCTGATGCCGACCACCAGGCGGTCCGGCAGGTAGCCGACGTGGGCGCGGCCGATGATCGGTGCCATGTGGTGCTCGCAGAACGACTCGAAGCGGATGTCGCGCAGCACGATCATCTCGTCGTAGCCGGCGACCTCCTCGAAGGTGCGACGCAGGTACTCGGCGGGATCCATCGCATAGCCGGAGAACCACTCGCCGTAGGCATCGACCACGCGCTTGGGCGTGTCCTGCAGGCCCTCGCGGGCGGGATCCTCGCCGGCCCAGCGCAGCAGCGTGCGCACGGCTTCCTCGGCGGCTTCGCGGGTCACGGCGGCGCGACGTACGGGCTTGCGGGCGGAGGCCATCGGTCTGCTCCCTGTGGCGAGGCTTGAGTGTAACCGCGCACCGCCGCGGCTTACGAAATCGTAGTCGTCGCGTGCTTGTCTGGACCACACCGCCGTCGGCATGCTCTGCGCGCACGACGGGGCGTGCACGCAGGGAAGATCGCTCATGCACAAGCTGGCACGACGGAGCACCGCGTCCGCACTGCTGGCGCTCGCCGCAGCACTCGCCGCACCACTGTGCGCGGCGGTGCCACCTGCGACGCGCGTTGGTCCGGCCCTGGACGCGACCGCCGCCGCGACCCCGGCATCATCTTCGGCGATCGCCGCGCAGCGGCGGCTCGACCGGCAGATCCGTGTCGCGTTGGATCCCGCGCAGCCCTTGGCCGCGCGGCAGACGGCACTGACCGGCGTGAAGCAGGCCGCGCAGGGCGGCAATGGCGAGGCGCAGTTCGTGGTCGGCTCGCTGTACATGTGGGGGCCGGAGCATCCGGCCGCGCTGCTGCCGCGCGACCTCGACAAGGCCCAAACCTACCTGTCCAACGCCGCCGTGCACGGCTGGCTCCAAGCCATGGCGGCGATGGCGGAAGTCAGCCTGATCGAAAAGCAGCCCGAAGCCGCACAAGTCTGGGCGCTGGTCGATTATTACTTTTCCGGCGCCGACCACTACGCGGCCAAAGGCTATCTCGCCGACCTGATCCACCGCAGTGAACGTTCACTGACGGCCGGGCAGCGCCGGCAGGCCCTTGCCGCAGCCAACGCCTTCATCGCCCGGTATCAGGCCGACATCCGCATCGCACACGCCAAAGACCGGCAAAGCCTGCCGGGCTGCGACCTGCACTATCTCTATCCGCGAAGGCGCAGGCATCTTGCAGGCATCGGACTGGTCAGTGACACACCGCGTTCGGGTGATGCCATGTTCCTGGTCGGCGTGGATCGGACAGGCAAGGTCGCGCGGGTGATCCCGATCAATTCTTTCCCGTCGTGGCGCGTTTTCCGGATCACCCGGCAGATGGCTCGCGACACGCGGTTCAACCCGGCACCCGCCTGCAGCACGGCTTTGCGCTGGGGAGCCATGCCGTTCGACTACGGCAGCGGCGAGTACGAGTTCAACCGCTGACCGGCCTCAGCGGTAGCCCGCGTCGTCCTCGATGATCTGCATCAGCGCCAGCACCTCGTGCTCGCGCCACGGCCGGCCGGCCACCTGCACCGCGATCGGCAGGCCGGCGCTGTCGCGCTCCTGTTCACGCGCGGCGGCCGGCACGCGGTCGCGCGACGGCGCGCGATCGCTTTCCTCGCCGGCGCGCACGCGGGTGACCGGCACCACGCCAGCGGGGAACCCGAGCAGATTCCACAGCGGTGCATAGCCTCCGGCGGTGCCCAGCACGCGGCTGGCACCGTGGCGGAACGCGGGGAGCGCGGCGGCGGGGCAGAGCACCAGATCGAACGGCCCGCGTGCGTCGCGCAGCGCGTCGAGGAAGCGCAGGCGGTAATCCATCTGCGCCATGACCGCCTGCCAGTAATGGTCGGTGTCGGCGTGACCGAAGGCGTCGAGGAAATCCGCGGTCGCGCGCTGGCCGAACAAATCCAGCGTGCGCTGCAGCAGCCACAGCGTGCCGCGCGAGCGGCCGGTGACGAAGGCCAGGTCGGCGATGCGCGGGTCGCGCTCGCGACGCGTGGCCAGCCGGCGCACCCCGGCGCCGCCGTCGGCCGACAGCAGCGCGAAGAACAATCGCAGCGCCTCGACCACGCCGGGCGGCTGCCAGTCGATCACCTCGATGCCGCGCGCGGCAAGACGCTCGCGCGTTTCGCCCAGCGCGCGGCGCACGGCCGGACTCGGTGCCAGCGTGCCGTCGTCCACGTAGCAGGCCACGCGCAGGCGAGCGACATCGACCGCGCGCGGATCGGGCAACGCCTGAGCCGGCAGCAGCGCGCTGCCGACACCGAAGATCACCGCGCTGGCGCGGATCACATCGGCAACGCGCGGCGCGAGGATGCCGTTCTGGCTGGGAATCGCGCGCTGGCCTGGCGGGATCGAACCGCTGCCGCGGGTATCGGCGCGGCCGCTGGTGGGCTTGAGACTGGCCACGCCGCAGAACGCCGCCGGCGTGCGCAGGCTGCCGCCGATGTCGGTGCCGAGGCCCAGCCGCGGACCGCCCGCGGCGAGGATCGCGCCCTCGCCGCCGCTGCTGCCGCCGCAGCTGCGCGCCGGATTCCACGGATTCTGCGTGCACCCGTAGACCGGGTTGTCGGCCTCGGTGTAGAGCAGCGCCTGCGAGACATTGGTCTTGCCGACGACCACCGCGCCGGCGGCGCGCAGCGCGGCGACGTGCGGATCATCGCGCTCGGCACGGTGATCGCGACGCGCGGGCAGACCGAAAGTGGACGCGGTGCCGGCGAGGTCGATGCATTCCTTGATCGTGATCGGCACGCCGTGCAGCGGGCCGCGCGCCGCGCCGGCGGCAACGGCGGCGTCGAGTGCTGCCGCGTCGGCCAGGGCCGCCTCGAAGCGCGGCACGACCACGGCGTTCAGCGCCGGATTGACCTGCTCGATGCGCTCGATCGCGGCGCGCACGCCGAGCAACGCGGATGGTGCGGATTCGGCGGTGGACATCGGACGCCTCGAGCGGCGGGAGGTGCGCGCAGTGTAGGCCGCAGGCGCCGTGCGCGGCGCGCTAGTGTGGTGTCCCGGAAGTACGCGCCAGCGATTCCCGATGGATTTCGGTGCGAGACCAGGCGCGACGAGGAGTCATGGTCACGCCATGGCGACGAGGCGCAACGCCGTATCGCGCCGAAAGACGCGGGCATGATGGATGCGCATTTCCGGGACACCACACTAGCTCCAGCCGACGACCTCGAGGCGCTCGCCCAGCGCGCGGCGCAGGACGCGCTCGGTGCGCGCATCGGGATTGACCAGCACCGCACGATGCGCGCCGGCCAGCAGCGGCAGGTCCGACCGCGCATCGCTGTAGGCCACGTCCCACGGCGGTGCGATTCCATGCGCCGCCAGCGTCGCCGGCTTGGCTTTGCCGTAGTTGTGCATCGTGATGCGCGGCCCCAGCCAGCCGCCACGCACCACGCTGCACAGCCGCGGCACGGCGGGCATTTTCAGCTCGTCGAACAGGGCGTCGAGCAAGGTGGCCTCGGTCGCGCTGACGACCAGCACGCGATCCCCCGCCGTCAGATGCCGACGCAGCGCCAGCACGCCGTCGCGCAGGAAGGCGCCGGGGCGCTGCGCCAGGCTGCGGCCGAACGCCGTGGCCTCGCGCCGGTAGCGTGCCTCGCTCCAGCCCAGCGTGGCGCAGCGGAACAGCAGGCGCGCGGCCAGCCCCTTGCCGCGCGGACTGGACAGGATCACGGGCAGCAGCGGCAGCAGGGGCAGCACCGGCAGCAGGCGCCAGCGCGAGCGACGGAAACGCCGGCGCAGGAAGGCCTCGAAGCTGTCGCCGCGCACCAGCACGCCATCGAAGTCGAACAGGACGGTGCGCGGCGCGGCGGGCGCGTCGTCGGCTGTCGTGACGTCCATGCTCAGGCGGCGCCGAACAGACGCTGCAGCTCGACACCCGGATCGGGCGCGCGCATGAACGCCTCGCCGACCAGGAACGCATGCACGCCGGCGGCGCGCAGCCGCGCCACATCATCCGGCGTGTGGATGCCCGACTCGCTGACCAGCAGCACGTCGGCCGGCGCGCGGGCACGCAGATCCAGCGTGGTCTGCAGCGAGGTCTCGAAGCTGCGCAGGTCGCGGTTGTTGACGCCGATCAGCGGTGCCGGCACGTCCAGCGCGCGCTCCAGCTCCTCGGCGTCATGCACCTCGACCAGCACGTCGAGATCGAGCTCGGCGGCGAGCAGACTCAGTTCCAGCAGCGTGCCGTCATCGAGTGCGGCGACGATCAGCAGGATGCAGTCGGCGCCCAGCACGCGCGCCTCGTACACCTGGTACGGATCGATGACGAAGTCCTTGCGCAGCAGCGGCAGCGCGCAAGCCGCGCGCGCCTGCACGAGACAGGCATCGCTGCCCTGGAAAAAATCGACGTCGGTCAGCACCGACAGGCAGGTCGCGCCGCCGGCCGCGTAGCTGCGCGCGATCGCGGCGGGATCGAAGTCGGGCCGGATCACGCCCTTGCTGGGGCTGGCCTTCTTGATCTCGGCGATCACCGCGGCCTGTCCGCCTGCGCTGCGCGCCTCGATCGCCGCGGCGAAGCCGCGCGTCCCGGGGAGATCGGCGCAGCGCGCGGCGAGTTCGGCCAGCGGCCGGCGCGCCGCACGTTCGCGGACTTCTTCGGCCTTGTGCGCGAGAATGCGCTCGAGGATGTCGCTCATGCGCGGTCACCCTTGAGCCGCCGGGTCGCCGCGACGAACTGGTCCAGGCGCGCGCGCGCGGCGCCGCTGTCGATCACGACGCGGGCACGGGCGATACCGTCGGCGAGATCGGCCGCGACGCCGGCGACGTACAGCGCGGCGCCGGCGTTGAGCAGCACCACGTCGCGCGCGATCGCGTGGCGGTTCTCCAGCGCCGCCAGCAGCAGCTCGCGCGAAGCCATCGCGTCGTCGACGCGCAGGTTGCGGCTGGAGGCCATGGTGAAGCCGTGATCCTCGGGCTCCAGTTCGTATTCACGCACCGCGCCGTCGCGCAGCTCGCCGACCAGGGTGGCGCCGCCCAGCGAGATCTCGTCCAGTCCGTCCTTGCCGTACACCACCAGCGCGCGCTCGATGCCGAGCCGCTGCAGCACGCGCACCTGGATGCCGACCAGATCGGGATGAAACACGCCCATCAGGATCGCCGGCGCGCCGGCCGGGTTGGTCAGCGGGCCGAGGATGTTGAACAGGGTGCGCACGCCCAGTTCCTTGCGCACCGGCGCGACCACCTTCATCGCCGGATGATGGCTGGGCGCGAACATGAAGCCGATGCCGGTTTCGGCCAGGCACGCCGCCACCTGGGCGGGTGCGAGATCGATCGCCGCGCCCAGCGCCTCGAGCACGTCGGCGCTGCCGGATTTCGACGACACCCCGCGGTTGCCGTGCTTCGCCACGTGGGCGCCGGCCGCGGCGGCGACGAACATCGACGCGGTCGAGATGTTGAAGCTGTGCGCGCCGTCGCCGCCGGTGCCGACGATGTCGACGAAGTGCGGATAGGCCGGCGTCTGCACGCGCACGGCCAGCTCGCGCATCACCCGCGCGGCGCCGGTGATCTCGCCGACGGTTTCCTTCTTCACGCGCAGACCGGTGAGGATCGCGGCAGTCAGCACTGGCGGCAGCTCGCCGCGCATGATCTGGCGCATCAGATCCACCATCTCGTCATGGAAGATCTCGCGATGCTCGATCGTGCGCTGCAGCGCCTCGTGCGGGGTGATGGTGACGGGTTTCATGGCTCAGGCCGTGAGGAAATTGCGCAGCAGGGCGTGGCCGTGCTGGGTGAGGATGGATTCGGGGTGGAACTGCACGCCCTCGACCGGCAGGGTCTTGTGGCGCAGGCCCATGATCTCGTCGATGCGGCCGTCGGCGTGCTCGGTCCAGGCGCTGACTTCGAGGCAATCGGGCACGCTGTCTTGCTCCACCACCAGCGAGTGGTAGCGCGTGGCCTCGAACGGATCGGGCAGGCCGCGAAACACGCCCGCGCCGGCGTGGCGGATCGGCGAGACCTTGCCGTGCATGATCTGCCGCGCGCGCACGACCTTGCCGCCGAACGCCTGACCGATCGCCTGATGGCCGAGGCAGACGCCGAGGATCGGCATCACGCCGGCCAGCTCGCGCAGCACGTCCAGCGACACCCCGGCCTCGTTGGGCGTGCACGGCCCGGGCGAGATCACGATGCGCTCGGGCTGCAATGCACGGATTTCGTCCACCGTCACCGCGTCGTTGCGCACCACCTGCACCGCCTGCCCCAGTTCACCCAGGTACTGCACGAGGTTGAAGGTGAAGCTGTCGTAGTTGTCGATCATCAGCAGCATGGGCGATCCACGGCCACCGCGGGCGTCGGCGCAAGCGGACAGGATGCCATGAAGCAGCGCTCCGGCAGCAACCCGGCTGGCGCGCGCCGCCCGGCCGTGCAAGCGATCGTCGCAGTCCGATGCCTGACGCCGCGGACCGGGCCTTTGCGACTTGGTGCATGCGGCGTGTTCGCATAGCCTTCGCGCCACGCCGCGCACGCCTTCCGAGAGGACCGCCGCCCCCGATGACCCCACTCCCGCAAGCAATGCTCGACGCTCTCGGCCTGCTGTTCCGGCTGTGGCTGGCCTGGTTCGGGCTGCACTGGCTTGCGCTGACAATCGGCCCGCGACTGCAGCGGGTCTGGCGCGCGCGACGCTGGCGGCCGGATCCCGGCGCGGACGCCGTGCAGGCGGCGATCGACCGGCATCTCGCCGTGGATGCCAGGGCTGGCGCCCTTGCCGTGGCGCTCGTGACCCCGGCCGGCGAGCGGCGCTGCTACGCCGGCCATGTCGATGGTCCGGACTCGCCGGCACCGGATGCCGACACGCGCCTCGAGATCGGGTCGATCACCAAGACCCTCACCGCGACCCTGCTGGTGGCGATGCAGCGGATGGGCCGGATCGACCTGACGACCCCCGTCGACGGCCTGCTGCCCGAAACAGCGCGGCTGGGGCCACAGAGTCCGCGCCCGATGACGCTGGAAGATCTCGCCACCCAGCGCTCCGGATTGCCCCGGCTGCCTTGGGGCTGGGCCATGCTGGCCGGCCTGTACCTGCGCCCGCGACAGCCTTATGCCTGGATCAGCGAGGACGTGCTGCTGCGCTGGCTGCGCGGACGCCGCGTGCGCGGGGTTGGCCGGAAATGCCGTTACTCCAACCTCGGCTTCGGCCTGCTCGGCCTCGTGCTGGCGCGCCGCGCGCAATGCACTTATGGAGAGGCACTGCGGCGTCATGTGCTGGATCCGCTGGGCATGACCGCCACCGGACTGTCGTCGACGGCGGCGATGCCCGACCGCCAGGCCATGCCGCATGGGCCGCTGGGCTTTCGAACGCCGCCCTGGAATGTGCGTGCCCTGGAGGCCGCTGGTGGTCTGCACAGCAGTCTCGACGACATGGTCCGCTGGCTGCGGGCCAACCTCGACCTGCAGGCGCCGATCGATGCATCGCTGCATGCGCCGCGGGCGGACACCGCGGCCGGACGCCGCATCGCACTGGGCTGGCAGATCAGCGGCAGCGGCGACGCCACCGTCGTCTGGCACAACGGGGGAACCGGCGGCTCGCGCAGCCTGATCGCCTTCGCGCCCGCGCACGGCATCGGCGTGATCGTGATGTCCAGCCAAGCCGTCGCCGTGGATGCCCTGGGCATGAGCCTGCTGCAATCCGCGGTTCGGGCTGCAAGCGTTCCGTCTGCATGACGATTGCAGGTTCGGCGGCAAATCAGCGGGCTGTTCAGCCCGTCTTGCGAGACGGCGCGCCTGCGCACGATCCTGTCTGCGGCAGGGCGCAACCGGTCGCTGATTGCCGTCACTCGTGGTCTGATGCGCCTGACCTCCGGGAGTAGCCTTCATGCTGATGCTGCGCAACGCCGCCGTCGTCGTGTTCTTCGTGTGGCTGTTCGTGGACGGCGCCCTGGTGTTCCGCCACAAGACAACCAGCGCCGAGAATCGCGACCGCCACTCGCTGCGCTTGCTCATGATCGGCAACCCGATCGCCTGGGCGCTCGGGATCGGACTGGCCTACGGCGCCTTCGGCGGTCTGCGGCCCGCCGTGCCCTGGCAGATCGCGGGCTTCTTCCTGATGGCCGCCGGCATCGCGCTGCGCTCGACGGCGATCGCGCAGCTGGGCCGTTTCCACACGCCGAACGTGGCGGTGCTGCAGGGCCATCGCGTGGTCGATACCGGCCTGTACCGCCACGTGCGCCATCCGAGCTATCTCGGTGGGTTGATCGCCTTTCTCGGCTTCGGCCTGGCTCTCGCCAACGGGTGGAGCCTCGGCATCATCATGGGCGTGGCGCTGGTGATCTATCCCTACCGCATCCGCGAGGAAGAGGCGGCGCTTGCGGCCGCGCTCGGCGAGAGCTATCGCGCCTATTGCCGGCGCACCTGGCGGCTGCTGCCGGGCGTCTACTGAGCGGGCGCGAAGTCGGCGATGGCCGTCCGGACCTCACGCGTCGGGCGGCGTTGCCCCGCTGAACCGGATCGGCGTGGCGCCCTTGATCGCGCCGACGCGGGCGCGGTCGGAGACGTAGAGCTTGACCGTGCGCCGGAAGTCGAGCGTGCCATCGACGCTGGCGCCGGGGCCGATCACCACCCTGGGCACGCTGCCCCAGAAGTGGAACAGGCTCCAGCCGCTTTCCCTGTCGACGATCAGGCCGCCCTTGACCACGCTGCCGGCGCCGACATCGATGTCGCCGGAGACGGTGCGCAAGCCGCCGTCGATGGCGGCACCCGTCAGCCGGATCGCGCCGTTGACGTTGCCGACATCGCCGCCGACATGCGCGCCCTGCGCCAGATGGACCCCGCCGTTGACGGTACTGACGCTCTTCGCGACCTGCGCGCCTGCGCCCAGATGGACGCTACCGTTGACGGTGCTGAGCGACTCCGCGACGGCCCTTGCCCCGAGCGTGATGCTGCCGTTGACCGTGCTGGCGCTGCCGGCATGAACGCCGTCGCCGAGACGGATGGCGCCGTTGACGGTACTGAGGTTGCCGGCCTGCTGGCCGGCGGCGATCTCGATCGCGCCGTTGACGTGATCGACGTTGGCGGCGGCGTGGGCAAGGCCCGCAACCAGCAGCAAGGCAAGCAGGGGCAGACGGTTCATGGCGACACTCCCGGGTATCCAGCAGCTTGGATGCGCCAGATTACCGTGGCGGTTGCAGGCGCGCGGCGGAAGTGCCGATTGTCATCGCCGCCGCCCCGGCGCAGGGCGGCCGGGCGCGGCGATCGGCTACCCTGTGCAGCCCGTGATGTGCAAGGAAACGCCCGTGGCGCGTCCCCGACCGGTGCTGCTGCTGATCCTCGACGGCTGGGGCCAGCGCGAGGCGCGCGAAGACAACGCCATCGCCCAGGCTGACTGTCCGCACTGGCGCGACCTGCTGGCCACCTGCCCGCACACGCTGGTGGCTACCCACGGCCTCGCGGTCGGCCTGCCCGACGGGCAGATGGGCAACTCCGAGGTCGGCCACATGAACATCGGCGCCGGCCGGGTGGTGTACCAGGAGCTGACCCGCATCGACCGCGCCATCGCCGACGGCGGCTTCGACGCCAATCCCGCGCTGCTGGCTGCCTGCCGCGCCGCCCGCGCGGGCTCCGGCACCCTGCACGTGCTCGGCCTGCTCAGCCCCGGCGGCGTGCACAGTCACGAGGATCACCTGCTGGCGATGATCCGGCTGGCCGCGCGCGAGCAGGTGCCGCGGATCGCCGTGCATGCCTTTCTCGACGGCCGCGACACGCCGCCGCAAAGTGCCGGCCCGTCGCTGGCCCGGCTCGAAGCCGCCTGCGCGGCGACGCCCGGCGCCGTCGTCGCCAGCGTCGGCGGACGCTATTACGCGATGGATCGCGACCAGCGCTGGGAGCGCGTGGCGCGGGCGTGGACGGCGATCGTCGATGCCGACGGCGCGCACGCCGACCGCGCGCAGGCGGCGCTGCAGGCCGCCTATGCGCGCGGCGAGAACGACGAGTTCGTCGCGCCGACCGTGATCGGCACGGGTGTGCCGGTCGCCGACGGCGATGCCGTGGTGTTCATGAACTTCCGCGCCGACCGCGCGCGCCAGCTCAGCCGCGCCTTCGTCGATCCGGCCTTCGCCGGCTTCGCGCCGAAGCGCCGGCCCGCGCTGTCCGCCTTCGTCACTCTGACCGAGTACGCGAAGGATCTGCCGGTAACCGCGGTCGCCTACGCGCCCGACGATCTGCGCCACACCCTCGGCGAGGTGCTGGCCGAGCAGGGCCTGCATCAGCTGCGCATCGCCGAAACCGAGAAGTACGCGCACGTGACGTTCTTCTTTTCCGGCGGCCGCGAGCAGCCCTTCCCCGGCGAGGACCGCATCCTGGTGCCCAGTCCCAAGGTCGCCACCTACGACCTGCAGCCGGAGATGAGCCTGCCCGAGCTGAGCGCGAAGCTGGTCGCGGCGATCGGCGCGGGCCGCCACGACTTCATCGTCTGCAACATCGCCAACCCGGACATGGTCGGCCACAGCGGCAAGCTGGATGCCGCGATCCAGGCGGTCGAGGCGGTCGACCGCGCGCTGGCGGCGATCGTGCCGGCGATCCGCGGCGCCGGCGGCGAGCTGCTGATCACGGCTGACCACGGCAACCTCGAGAACATGCGCGACGGCGACGGCCAGCCGCACACCCAGCACAC
This sequence comes from Pseudomonadota bacterium, assembly GCA_021793195.1. Lineage (GTDB taxonomy): Bacteria > Pseudomonadota > Gammaproteobacteria > Xanthomonadales > Rhodanobacteraceae > Metallibacterium. The sequence goes on along the minus strand of JAJYTG010000041.1, from coordinate 2,267 downwards.
CGTCGGCCCGGTGCCGCTGGTCTACGTCGGCCGCAAGGCCACCCTGCAGCCGGGCGCGCTGTGCGATCTGGCGCCGACCGTGCTGGCGCTGATGGACCTGCCGCAACCGGCGGCGATGACCGGGCACAGCCTGGTGCGCTTCGGCTGACGCGCGGCGCGACCCGCGGCCGGTTGCGACCGGCCCCCGCGGGTGCGCCCGCAGCGCGACCGCCGCCTCAGCCCGCGTTGCGTCCCAGCAGGCGCGCGGCCAGCCGCATCGCCCGATCGAAACCGCGGTCGGAGAGCAGCCGGCGCAGCATCAGGATCGAGCGCGCGCCGCCGCCGGTGGCGTAGCGCGTCTTCGGACGGTTCGCCCGCACCGCCCCGAGGATCGTCGCAGCGACCACGTCCGGGGCGGACGCCAGGCTCGAGGCGTCGCCGCCCGCCAGCATCGCTGCCTGCTGCGCGGCCTGCTCGCGATAGGCGCCGGTGCCCGACTGCTGCTGCAGACTCTGGCGGGCGATCGCGTTCCACTCGGTGCGGATCGCGCCCGGCTCGATGATCACGACGCGGATGCCGAACGGCGCCAGTTCCATGCGCAGGCAATCGCTGAGGCCCTCCACCGCGAACTTGGTGGCGTGATACCAGCTGCCCATCGGCGCGTGAATCCTGCCGCCGATCGAGGTGATGTTGACGATGGTGCCGCTGCGCTGCGCGCGCATGATCGGCGTCGCCAGCTGGATCATCCGTGCCAGCCCGAACACGTTGACCTCGAACTGGCGGCGCGCCTCGTCGATCGGCACGTCCTCCAGCGCGCCGTAGGAACCGTAGCCGGCGTTGTTCACCAGCAGGTCCAGCCGGCCGCCACTGCCGCGGATCGCGGCGATCGCCGCGCTCATCGAGGCGTCGTCGGTGACGTCGAGCGCCAGCAGATGCGCACCCGCCTGCGCCAGCGGCTGCATGCGCGCGACGCGGCGGGCGCCGGCGAACACGGTCCAGCCCGCGGCGAGCAGGCGGCGGACGGTCGCCGCGCCGATGCCGGACGAGGCCCCGGTGACCAGAGCGACGTGTTTCATCTCGTGCACCTTCGCGGGGGAGTTGCGCGCAGTCTAAGGTGTCGTCCATGGACCCCGGTCGGGCGCCGCCGCCGTCATGCGGACCACCGGATGCGTCCGCGCCAGCGAGCTCACCCGCGGGTACGGCCGGCCCTCCACGGCTGCAGCGGTCCGAACCGCGCGCAGCCTGCACCCTGCTAGGCTGCGCGCCCTGTGTACGCCCCCATCGCCCATCCGGCGGTCCCTGCATGAACGCCGCGCGGCCCGTGCGCCCGCTGGTCGTGCGCTTCGGCGCGCTCGGCGACATGGTCCTGCTGACCGGCCTGCTCGGCCTGCTGCACCGTCGCTACGGTGCGCCCTGCGACGTGCTGACCTCGGGTGCCTGGGGCGCACCGCTGTACGCCGGCCATCCCGACGTCGGCAGCGTGATCGCCTTGAACAGCCGCAAGCGGCCGTACTGGAGCGATCCCGCGCAGTGGCGCGCGGTGGCGGCGCTGCGCGCGCGGCCGCGCGGGCCGGTGTACGTGGCCGACGAGTTCGCGCTGGACCAGCTGGCCGCCCTGCTCGATCGCGCCGGGATCGCCGCCGCCGACACGGTCTGGCTGCACCGGCGCGACGACGTGCGCGCCGAGCACTGGCTGGATCGCTGGGCGCAGTTCGCGCGCACGGCGCCGCCGGCCTGGGCCGACGCCTGGCCGGCGGCGGAGTCCACGAACGCAAGCCCGCTGCAGCCGCGACTGGTCGTCGCTCCCGCCGCGCGCGCGGCGCTGCCGGCGTGGCTGGCCGGGCGCGGCCTGGCCGGCCGCCCGCTGCTGCTGATCCACGCGGGCAACAAGCGCACCCTGCGGCGCGGCCGCCTGGGCCGGCTCGGCGACGCCAAGCACTGGCCGGATGCGCGCTGGATCGGCCTGCTGCGCGCGCTGGCGGCGGCGCATCCCGACGCCGCCCTGCTGCTGACCGGCACTCCGCCCGAGCAGGCGCTGCTGGCCGCGCTGGTGCGCGGCGCCGGCTTGCCGCCGCAGCGGCTGCAGGCGCTGGGCGACGATCTGCCGCTGCCGCGGCTGCTGGCCCTGCTCGAGGTCGCCGCCGGTATGGTCTCGATCGACACCGGCCCGGCGCACGCGGCGGCGGCGCTGGGCTGCCCGCTGCTGGTGCTGTATGGTGCGGCGGCGCCGGGCGCCTGGCGACCGCGCGGGCCCGGCGCCATCGTCACCCTGGGCGGGCCGCCGCAGC
>JAJYTG010000040.1:12710-15252 GCA_021793195.1 Pseudomonadota bacterium | reverse complement strand
CGCGCCGCCGCATCGCCGCCACAGCATGCTGATCGTGCCGCGCGACACGCCCGGCGTGCGCCTGGCGCGGCCGTTGACGGTGTTCGGCTACGACGACGCGCCGCAGGGCCACGGCGAGGTCGCCTTCGAGGGCGCGCGCGTGCCCGCCGATCACCTGATCCTGGGCGAAGGCCGCGGCTTCGAGATCGCCCAGGGCCGACTGGGACCGGGCCGCATCCACCACTGCATGCGCCTGATCGGGCTGGCCGAACGCGCACTGCAGGCGATGATCGAACGCGCGCGCAGCCGCGTCGCCTTCGGCCGGCCGCTGGCGGCGCAGGGCCTGGTGCAGGCGGCGATCGCCGAATCGCGCTGCGAGATCGAACAGGCGCGGCTGCTGACCCTGGCCGCCGCCGCCGCGCTCGACCGTCATGGCGCCAAGGGTGCGCGCGCGGCGATCGGCATGATCAAGATCGTCGCGCCACGCATGGCCTGCCGGGTGATCGACCGCGCCATCCAGATCCACGGCGGCGCGGGGCTCGGCGGCGACCATTTCCTCGCCCACGCCTACGCCGCGGCGCGCGCATTGCGCATCGCCGACGGCCCCGACGAGGTGCATCTGGCCGCGCTGGCGAAACTGCATCTGCGCGACCCCGACGCCCAGCGCGGTGAGTGAGCCGATGCCGCGCGAACTCGATCTTCCCCTCGACGCTCTCGGCGCGTGGCTGGCGCCGCGTCTTCCGGGATTCGACGGTCCGTTGTACGCGACCAAATTCAGCGGCGGCCAATCCAATCCCACCTATCGGATCGAGAGTGCCGGAGCACGCTGCGTGCTGCGGCGCAAGCCGCCGGGCCCGCTGCTGGCCTCGGCGCACGCGATCGACCGCGAGTTCCGCGTGCTGCGCGCGCTGCACGGCGGCAGCGTGCCGGTACCACGGCCGTTGCTGTATTGCGACGACGGCGGCGTGATCGGCAGTGCGTTCTATCTGATGGAGGCCGTCGAAGGCCGCGTCGAGATCGATCCCGCGCTGGCGAACTGGAGCGCAGTCGACCGCGGCGCAGCTTATGCCGCGATCCTCGAGGTGCTGAGCGCCCTGGTGCATCTCGACATCGGCGCTGCAGGGCTGGCTGATTACGGCAAGCCCAGCAACTACTTCGCGCGCCAGGTGACGCGCTGGAGCGGGCAGTACCGCGCCAGCGAAACGGCCCGCATCGAGCCGATGGACGCGCTGATCGCCGCCCTGCCGGGCGCGGTACCCGCCGACGACGGCCGCGTCGCGCTGGTGCACGGCGACTTCCGCATCGACAATCTGATCTGGGACGCGCAGACGCCGATGATCCGCGCCGTGGTCGACTGGGAACTGTCGACGCTGGGGCACCCGTTCGCCGACATCAGCTACTTCTGCATGGCCCTGCGCCTGCCGCGCAATCCGGTGCTGCCGGGGCTGGCCGGCATCGACCGTGTCGCGTCGGGCATTCCTTCCGAAACCGAGTTGCTCGACGGCTATATGGAACGCACCGGACTCGATCCGCGCCCGCACTGGCCGTTTCTGCTGGCCTTCCAGTTCTTCCGCTTGGCCGCGATCGCGCAGGGTGTCGCCCGGCGCGCGGCGCAGGGCAACGCCTCCGGCGCGCAGGCGACGCAGGCCGGCGCGATGACGCAAACCATCGCGGAACTCGGCGTGCAGGCCTTGGCCGCGGGCTAGTGGCCGGCGCCCGAGCAGACCGTTGCCGACTCGGAGCGCTCAGCCGTGATGCCGCGCCCACGCCGCGATGCGCGCGTGGATTGCGTCCACGCCGTCGAATAGCGCCGCCGGACCGGGCTGCAGAATCAGCGGCGACTTGATCTCGTGCAGTTCACCGTCACGCACCGCCGGGATCGCCGCCCAGCCCGGACGCGCAGCCACCTGCTCGGGACGGAAGCGCTTGCCGCACCACGAGCCGAGAATCAGGTCCGGCGCGCGGCGCACGACTTCGGTCGGGTCGGTGAGGATGCGTGCCCGCGCCAGCGATTGCGCCGCCAGTTCGGGGAACAGATCGTCGCCGCCTGCAATGCGGATCAGCTCGGCGACCCAGCGGATGCCGCTGATCGGCGGCTCGTCCCATTCTTCGAAATACACGCGCGGCCGGCGCGGCAGGTCCGCGGCCACGGCGGCCACGGCGGCGAGATGCGCCTCGGCCGCGCTCGCATACAACTCGGCGCGTTCCGTCGCGCCGACCAGCGCACCCAGTCTGCGGATATAGTCGAGGATGCCTGCGACGCTGCGGTGGTTGCTGATCCACACCTCGACGCCGGCCTTGATCAGCGCTCGCGCGATGTCGGCCTGGATGTCCGAAAAGCCGATCGCGAGGTCGGGCTCGAGCGCGAGGATGGCGTCGATCTTCGCGCTGGTGAAGGCACTGACTCTGGGCTTTTCGCGGCGCGCCCGCGGCGGGCGCACGGTGAACCCGGAGATGCCGACGATGCGGTCCTGTTCGCCCAGCGCGTAGAGGACCTCGGTGGGCTCCTCGGTCAGACAGACGATGCGCTGCGGGCCGGGCATGGGCGGGACTCGGGACTCGG
>JAJYTG010000040.1:0-12610 GCA_021793195.1 Pseudomonadota bacterium | reverse complement strand
CGGGACTCGGGACTCGGATTCAAGCTTGTCACCCTGAGCGTAGCGAAGGGTCTGTCTCGCCGGCACGCGGGGGAACTGTGCCGAAGCGTAGTCGTGCGGAAAGATCCTTCGCTACGCTCAGGATGACAACCTGCTTTTTCCCGCTCACCGCTCCGGCTCACTGCTCCAGCTCACCGCTCCGGCTCACTGCTCCGGCTCACTGCTCCGGCTTCCGGCTTCCGGCTTCCGGCTTCCGGCTTCCGGTTCACTTGCACTATTCACGGATACAGCAAGCGCTGCGTCCAGGCGCCATCGCGCCATTCCCAGCGCACACGCCGGTGCAGGCGATGCTGCGCGCCGTACCAGAACTCGACCGCGTCAGCCGCGACCCGATAGCCGCCCCAGTGCGGCGGGCGCGGCACGTCGCGGCCGGCGAATTCGCGCTCGTAGCGGGCGACGCGTGCGTCGAAGGCTTCGTGATCGGGCAGGGTCTGCGATTGCAACGAGGCCCAGGCGCCAATCTGGCTGCCGCGCGGGCGGGTGGCGAAATAGGCGTCGGACTCCGTCGCGCTCAACCGGGCGACCTCGCCCTCGACGCGCACCTGGACGCCGCCCGCCGCGGGATCGCCGGCGGTCTTCCAGTGGAAGCACAGCGCCACCTGCGGATAGGCGTCGAGTTCGGCACCCTTGGCGCTGTCGTAGTTCGTGTAGAAGCAGAAGCCGCGCGCGTCGACGTCCTTCAGCAGCACGATGCGCGCCGCGATGCGGCCGGCGCCGTCGCGGGTGGCCAGGGTCATCGCGGTCGGCTCGGGATCGCCTGCGGCACGGGCCTGGTCAAGCAGCTCGCGGAAGGTGTCGAGAATTTCGGGGATCAGCATGGCGGGATCAGGTCGCAAGAGGTGATCGGGTGGGTGGGGATCATGCGGTCGCGCTGAAGTCGCGGACGGCTGGTGGCGAGTCGACGATACTGGCGCGTGGCGGCGGTGCGCAGCGCGTCCTGCTTCAGGCTTGCTCGAGCCGGTAGCCGTGCTGATAGACCGCGGTCAGCTTCCAGCCGTGCTCGCCGGTGAGTTCGAGCTTTTTGCGCAGGCGGCTGACGTGGGTATCGACGGTGCGCGTGGTGATCGTCGGGCTGAGATTCCAGACGTTCTCCAGCAGCGCGTCGCGGCTGACGATGCGGCCGTGGCGGCGGAACAGGTAGCTGGCCAGCTCGAACTCGCGCTGGGTCAGTTCGATGTCGCGATCGAGGATGCGCACGCGGCGACGGGTCAGGTCCACCGCATAAGGCGGAATCTCCATCTGTGCCGCGGCGTCGGCTTCGCCGGCGCGCCGGCGCAGCACGGCGGTGACGCGCGCCAGCAACTCGCCCTGCTTGGGTGGCTTGACCACGTAGTCGTCGGCGCCGGCCTCGAGCCCGCGCACGATGTCGGATTCGGAGGCGCGCGCGGTCAGGAACACCACCGGCAGGTCGGCGTTGCCGGCGGTGCGGATCCATTCCAGCACTTCCAGGCCGCTGGCATCCGGCAGCATCCAGTCGAGCAGCAGCAGATCGACGCCCTCGTTGCCGAGCCCGCGGCGGAACTCCGCGGCATTCGCGAAAATCCGCGTGTCATACCCGGCGCCCTCCAGCCACAGCTGGATCAGCGCCGCCTGCTCGACGTCATCCTCGAGCGATCCGATTACCAGTCCCCGCTTGCTCATCCGGAGCGCCCCCTCGTCATGTCCGTCATTGCACCCTCGCGATCAGTCGACCACGAAGCTGACACGCATGTTGACGCGCCACTCGCGAATGCTGCCGTCACTGTCGGTGGTGACCTTGATGTCGTTGACCCAGGCGCCCTGGATGTTCTTCACCGACTGCGAAACCTTGGCCAGGCCCTGCTGCACGGCGTCCTCGATGCCCAAAGGGGAGGACGAACTGATCTCGATCACTTTCGCAACCGACATGCCGCATCCTCCTCGGCGTGATCCCCGCGCCACGCCGGCGTCGGGTGGCGCACGCCCGCAGTGTAACAAAGATTCGCAGGGCTTCCGGCGCGTTCAGGACGTGCCGATCAGCGCCGCGTAACCGCGACGCGCATCGGTCCAGAGCGGCGCGAAACCGCTGGCGCGCAGACGCGCGTTCGACAGCCGTTTGTTGCCGATGCCGGCCGGCGCCGGCCCCACTCCCGGCACCGGCGCGCCCAGCAGGCCGGCGAGGGTCGCATACAACTCGAACTGCGGCAGCGGCAGGTCGTCGCAGCCCAGGTACAGCGGCGCCGGTGCCGGCAGCGACAGCAGGTGATCGAGGGCGGCGGCGGCATCATCGACCTGCATGCGATTGACGTAGAACGGCGGGTCGCGCGGCGCCGGCGCGCGGCCGGCACGCAGCAGGTCGAGCAGGCGGGCGCGCCCCGGGCCATACAGGCCGGCCAGACGCAGCACCGGCTGGGCCGGCAATCGCGAGCGCCACAACGCCTCGGCCTCGAGCAGGACGACGCCGTTGAAGCCCGGCGGCGCCGGCGGTGTGTCCTCGTCCACCCAGGCGCCGGCGTGCTCGCCATACACCGCGCTGGACGTGACCAGCAGCGCGCGCTCCAGCGCGGCGCGATCGAGACGATCGAGCAGCGCGCCGAGACCCTCGACATAGACGCGCCGGTAAGCCTGCGGGGTGCGTGCATCCGGCGCCGGCAGATAGACCAGGCGGGTGATCCCCTGCGGCAGCCCGGCGAGGCTGGACGGATCGCCGAGATCCGCGACCACCGGCTCGACGCCGGCCGGCAACACGCCGGCGCTGCGGCGCAGCCCGAGCACGCGTTCGCCGCGCAGCACCAGCCGGCGGGCCAGCCGCGTGCCGACGTCGCCGCAGCCGGCGATGAGCGTCAGGCCGCCCATCGCATCCTCGCGCAGGACCGGCGGATCGGCTTTAATCGCGGCATGAATCCCTCGCGCAACCTGTTCCTGATCGGTCCGATGGGCGCGGGCAAGACCTCGATCGGACGCCGCCTGGCCCACCGCCTCGAACTGCCGTTCGTGGATCTCGACCAGGCGATCGAGACCTATTGCGGCGCGCCGATCGCGACCATCTTCGACCTCGAGGGTGAAGCCGGCTTTCGCCGCCGCGAAACCGAGGCGCTGAGCGAGTGTAGCGAGCGGCCCGGGGTCGTGCTGGCCACCGGCGGTGGCGCGGTGCTGGCCGAGGCCAACCGGCGCCTGCTGTCCGCGCGCGGCTACGTCCTGTTTCTGGATGCCGACGTCGAGCGCCAGCTGGAGCGCCTGGCGCGCGACCGCGCCCGCCCCCTGCTGCGCGCGCCGGACCGCCGCGCGCGCCTGGAGACGCTGGCCGCCGAGCGCGGCCCGCTGTATCGCGCCAGCGCCGACCTGATCGTCGACAGCCGTCGCGAAGGCGTCGGCGCCGCCACCGCGCGCATCGCCGATCTGCTCGCGCAGCACTGGCGCCGCGACGTGGCCAGCGCGGCATGAGCAGCATGCACACGCTCGACGTCGCGCTGGGCGACCGCGCCTATCGAATCCACATCGGCCCCGGCCTGCTGGCCGAGTCCGCGCTCTGGCGGCCGGCGCTGCGCGGCCGCCATGTGCTGATCGTCAGCAACGACGCTGTCGCGCCGCTGTATCTCGCGCGCGTCGTGGCCGGACTCGACGGCCTGCGGCACGCGACGCTGGTGCTGCCCGACGGCGAGGCGCACAAGACGCTCGACAGCGCCGCGCGCATCTTCGCCGCGCTGGCCACACTGGGCGCCACCCGCGACGCCGCCGTGATTGCGCTGGGCGGCGGCGTGATCGGCGATCTCGCCGGTTTTGCCGCGGCGTGCTGGATGCGCGGCATCGATTTCATCCAGATGCCGACCACCCTGCTGGCGATGGTCGACTCCTCGGTCGGCGGCAAGACCGGCGTCAACCTGCCGGCCGGCAAGAACCTGGTCGGCGCCTTCCATCAGCCGCGCGCCGTGATCGCCGACACCGCCACGCTGGCCACGCTGCCGGTGCGCGAATACCGCGCCGGACTGGCCGAGATGGTCAAGATCGGCGCGATCGGCGACGCCGGGTTCTTCGACTGGCTGGAGGCACACGCCGAGGCGCTGGTCGCGCGCGAGGAAGCCGGCCTCGCCAGCGCCATCGCCCACAGTTGCGCCCACAAGGCCGGCGTGGTCGCCCGCGACGAGACCGAACAGGGCGAGCGCGCCCTGCTCAACTTCGGCCACAGCTTCGGCCATGCGCTGGAGGTCGAGTGCGGCTACGGCACCCTGCTGCACGGCGAGGCGGTGGCGATCGGCATGCTGCAGGCGGCGAGTCTGTCGGCACGCCTTGGCTGGGCCGGCGACGCCGACGCCGCTCGGCTGCGCACCCTGCTGGAACGCCTTGGCCTGCCGACCGCCCTGCCGCCGCGGCTCGATCCGGACGCCCTGCTGGCGCGCATGGCACTGGACAAGAAAAACCGCGAGGGCCGCCTGCGGCTGATCCTGTGGCGCGGCGTCGGCCAGGCGTTCATCGCCGAGGACGTGCCCGCCGCGGCGGTACGCGCCGTGCTGGACGCGCGCAGCGCCAGCTGATTGCAACGGCGCTCAGGCCGCGGTCGCTTTCCCCGCCAGCGCCGCCGCGACCACCGCGCCGACCTCGGCGATCACCGGATCGAGCTGCGCCCAGGAAAGCCGGGTCCGGGTCAGGTACACCGTCACCAGCACCGGCGCGCGCCCGGGCGGCAGCAGTCGGCCGATGTCGTTGGCGGTGCCGTGGTCGCCCGAGCCGGTCTTGTCGGCCACCTGCCAGTCTGCCGGCACGCCGGCGCGCAGGCGCCTGGCGCCGGTGGTGCATGCGGTCATCCAGGCCAGCAATTGCCCGCGCGACGCGGAGCTGAGCACGTTGCCCAGCAGCAGCGCGTGCAGATCGCGCAGCATGGCCTGCGGCGAGGTGGTGTCGCGCGGATCGCCCGGCAGGGCGTCGTTGAGGCTGGTTTCGCCGCGGTCCAGACGGGTGACCGGATCGCCCAGCGAGCGCGCGAAGCGGGTGATCGCCGGCGGGCCGCCCAGCGCCTCCAGCAGCAGGTTGCCGGCGGTGTTGTCGCTGTAGTCCAGTGCCGCGGCGCAGATCTCGCCCAGGCTCATGCCTGCGCCGTCTGCATGGTGTTCGGTGACCGGCGAGTAGCGGACCAGCCGGTCTTTGCCGAAGCGGATGCGGCGCGCGAGATCTTCGTGGCCGGCGTCGACGCGCTGCAGGATGGCACCCGCGGCCAGCACCTTGAACGTGCTGCAGAGCGGAAAGCGTTCGTCGGCGCGATGGCCCGCGCGCAGGCCGCTGCCGGTGTCCCACAGGGCCACGCCCAGGCGTCCGCCGGTGGGCCTCTCGATCGCCGCAAAGCGCCGTTCCAGCGCCTCCGCTGCTGTCTCACCACCCGCCGCCACCCGCCGCGCCGCGCCCGCAGCCAGCACCGCCGCCATGCCCTGCAACATCCGCCGCCTGCTCAACATGCCGCCTCCCCGCAAGATCGGGCCACCCGCGCGACGGCATCGCCACGCGACCGGTCCGGCTGCCGACTTTAGCGTGCGCGGTTGCGCGCCGCGGCGCCCGATACGGGCCTGCCGCTACAATCGCGCTCCTCCCGCACCGTTTCCGCTCGATGCGCATCTACATGCAGACCCGACCGGCCGCCGAGGCGCCGCGCTACTACCAGCTGCTGCTGGAGCAGGATCTGCTCGGCGGCTGGACGCTGTACCGCGAGTGGGGCCAGCAGGGCGGCCGTCCCAGCGCCAAGCGTGAGGTCTACCTGGAGCGCGACCAGGCGCTGGCCGCCTTCGAGCGCGCCCGCGACGTCCAGCTCAAGCGCGGCTTCGTGGTGATGTTCGCGCAGGGCGCGGAGGGTCCGCATGCGCTCTGAGCCGATCGCGGCACCCGTCAACGACCGCTTTCTGCGCGCGCTGCGGCGCGAGCCGACCGACACCACGCCGGTCTGGATCATGCGCCAGGCCGGTCGCTACCTGCCCGAATACCGTGCCACCCGCGCCCGCGCCGGCAGTTTCCTGACGCTGGCCCAGACGCCCGAGCTGGCCTGCGAGGTGACCCTGCAGCCGCTGGCGCGTTTCGACCTCGATGCCGCGATCCTGTTCTCCGACATCCTGACCGTGCCCGATGCGATGGGCCTCGGTCTGCATTTCGCCGACGGCGAGGGGCCGAAGTTCCGGCGCCCGGTGCGCAACGCCGCCGACATCGCTGCGCTGGGCGTGCCCGATCCCGAGACCGAACTGCGCTACGTGATGGACGCGGTGCGCCTGATCCGCCGCGAGCTGGCCGGCCGCGTGCCGCTGATCGGATTCGCCGGCAGCCCGTGGACGCTGGCCTGCTACATGGTCGAAGGCGAAGGCTCGCGCGACTTCGCCCGCGTCAAGGCAATGGCATGGAACGAGCCCGCGCTGCTGCATCGCCTGCTGGACGTGGTGGCGCGCGCCGTCGCCATCTACCTCGCCGCGCAGGCCGCGGCCGGCGCGCAGGCGTTGATGATCTTCGATACCTGGGGCGGGCTGCTGGCGCCGGCGATGTTCGAGACGTTTTCGCGCCGCTATCTGGCGCAGATCGCGGCGACCCTGCAGGCCGATCCGATCGCGCGCGATCTGCCGCTGATCCTGTTCGCCAAGGGCGTCAACGGCGCCGGCCAGCTCGAGGCGCTGGCCGACACCGGCTGCGCCGCGCTGGGCCTGGACTGGACGATCACGCTCGGCGCGGCGCGCGCGCGCGTCGGCGACCGCGTCGCGCTGCAGGGCAATATCGATCCCGCCGTGCTGCAGGCATCACCCGCGGTCATCGCCGCCGAGGTCGAGGCCGCGCTCGTCGACTTCGGTGCGCATCCCGGCCATGTCTTCAACCTCGGCCACGGCGTCACGCCGGATGTCGATCCCGAGCGCGTCAAGACGCTGGTCGACGCCGTGCATGCGGCCGGGCGTCGTATTCGCGGCGGCTGAGCGCAAAATCCTGCGCGTTTGGGCGCGCGCGCACGCGGCCCGTACAATCGCCGCTCCCCCATTCCCGATGCGCGCCGTCACCGCGGCGCCTGCCCGAGCCTGCCGATGGACACGAGTTTCGAACCCGCCGCGATCGAATCCCGCTGGTACGCGCACTGGGAGCGGCAGGGCCATTTCAAGCCGGATCCCGAGGCGCCGGGCGCGCCCTACTGCATCCTGCTGCCGCCGCCCAACGTCACCGGCACCCTGCACATGGGCCACGCCTTCCAGCAGACGATCATGGACGCGCTGATCCGCCACGCGCGCATGTCCGGCCGGCGCACGCTGTGGCAGGGCGGCACCGACCACGCCGGCATCGCCACCCAGAAGATCGTCGAGAACCAGCTGGCGGCGGAGGGCAAGACGCGCCACGACCTCGGCCGCGAGGCCTTCGTCGAGCGCGTCTGGCAGTGGAAGGAACACTCCGGTTCGACCATCGGCAAGCAGATGCAGCGCCTCGGCGCCAGCATCGACGGCTCGCGCGAGCGCTTCACCATGGATGAGGGCCTGTCCGCCGCGGTGCGCAAGGTGTTCGTCGAGTGGTATCGCGCCGGCCTGATCTACCGCGGCAAGCGTCTGGTGCACTGGGACCCGGTGCTGCAGACGGCGGTGTCGGATCTGGAAGTCGACAACGAGGAGCGCGACGGCTTCCTGTGGTCGATCCTGTATCCGTTTTCGGATGAAACCCTGCGCGGGCCGAATGGCGAGCGCGGGCTGATCGTCGCCACCACGCGCCCCGAGACCATGCTCGGCGACGCCGCCGTGGCGGTGCACCCCGAGGACGAGCGATACAAGGACTTCATCGGCAAGACGCTGACGCTGCCGCTGACCGGCCGCCATATCCCGATCATCGCCGACAGCTACGTGGACCGCGACTTCGGCACCGGCTGCGTCAAGATCACGCCGGCGCATGATTTCAATGACTACGCGGTAATGGAGCGCCACATCGAGATCGGCATTCAATCAATGCTCACGCTGGATGCGAGAGTCATCAGTCGTGCGGATGAAGAAAAGATTTGGAGCAGCGGGGTTGCGCCGCGAGTCACCAAACACCGTCTGATCACTAACCTTCAGCCGTACCTAACCGACTTCATTCCAAAGAAGTATCAAGGCCTCGATCGTTACGACGCCCGCAAGGCCATCGTCGCCGATCTCGACGCGCAGGGTCTGCTGGTCGAGACGAAGCCCCACAAGCTGCAGGTGCCGGTCAGCCAGCGCTCGGGCGCGGTGATCGAGCCGATGCTGACCGACCAGTGGTTCGTCGATCTCACGTCGGACGTCCAGAAGGATGGCCGCCCCGGCGGGCGCAAGGCCATCACCGAACCCGCGCTCGAGGCCGTGCGTTCGGGTGCCATCAAGTTCGTTCCGGAGAACTGGGCCAGCACCTACACGCAGTGGCTGGAGAACATCCAGGACTGGTGCATCAGTCGCCAGCTCTGGTGGGGTCATCGCATTCCGGCGTGGTACGACGCCAACGGCGATATCTTCGTGGGCGAGGACGAGGCCGACGCGCGCGCTCACGCTGCGACGCCACCCGTCGGCGCGCTGCGCCAGGACAACGACGTCCTCGACACCTGGTTCTCCTCCGCGCTGTGGCCGTTCTCGACGATGGGCTGGCCGCAGACCGACGGCCCCGTCGTGATCGACGGCAAGCAAGTCGCCGACTGGCGCAGCGACCAGGCCTTCCTGCCCAGCGCGGTGCTGGTCACCGGCTTCGACATCATCTTCTTCTGGGTCGCGCGCATGGTGATGGCGACGACCTACTTCGTCGGCCGCCATCCGGATGGCAGCTACACACCGGAGCGACAGGCGTTGAAAGACCGCGTGCCTTTCCGCGAGGTCTACATCAACGCCATCGTGCGCGACGCCGAAGGCCAGAAGATGTCCAAGTCCAAGGGCAACACCATCGATCCGCTGGACCTGATCGACGGCATCAGCCTCGAGGAATTGGTGCGGAAGTCCACCGCCAGCCTGCTGATCCCGCAGGTGCGCGCCAAGGTCGAGAAGCGCATCCGCAAGGATTATCCCGAGGGCATCCAGGCGGTCGGCACCGATGCGCTGCGCTTCACTTTCGCCGCGCTGGCCACCCACGGGCGCACCATCAATTTCGACCTCAAGCGCGCCGAGGGCTATCGCAACTTCTGCAACAAGCTGTGGAACGCCGCGCGCTTCGTGCTGATGAACACGGAAGGCTTCCGGGCCGGTGGCGAGCCGCCGCTGCGCACCGCGGCCGAAAAGTGGATCCAGGTCCGCTTCTGGAATGAGATGGAAAGCGTCGCGGAGAACTTCGCCGCCTACCGCTTCGACCTGGTGGCGCAGGATCTCTACCAGTTCGTCTGGAACGACTACTGCGACTGGTTCGTCGAGCTGGCCAAGCTGGCGCTCAACGGGAACGACGAGGCCGACGCGCAGTCCACGCGTCACACCCTGCTCCACGTCCTCGAAGGCATCCTGCGCGCCCTGCACCCGATCACGCCTTTTGTCACCGAGGCGATCTGGCAGGAGGTCGCGCCGCGGCTGGGACTCACGCAGTCGAGCATCCTTGCCCGGCCTTATCCATGCATCGACCCGCATCCCGAGCAGCTGTCTGGCACGGCGCTGGAAGATTTCCAGGCGCACACGCGTCGTTATCCGCTTGAATCGACGCAGATCGCAACGCTGATCATCGCCGTCAACGAGGTGCGCAGCCTGCGCAGCCAGCTGGGCGTGTCGCCGGCGCGCCAGGTGCCGCTGCTGATCGAGGGGACGCTCGACGACGCGGGGCTGTTCGGCAGCATCACGCCGATGCTGCGAGCGCTGTGCCGCGTCGAGCGCATCGAGTACTTGCCCGCGGGGACGCTACCGCCGGCCTCGGCAGCCAAGCCGCTGTTCGGCGCGGTGGCGCACATCCCTCTCGCCGGCCTGATCGACCTCGACGCCGAGCGCGCGCGCATCGCCAAGGAACTCAAGCGCGTCGAGAGCGAGATCGCCAAGTGTCAGGCCAAACTGGGCAGCGCGACCTTCGTCGCCCATGCGCCGGCGGCGGTGGTCGAGCAGGAGCGCCAGCGCCAGTCCGACTGGAGCGCGCAACTCGCGGCGCTGCGCGAGCAGGCGGCACGACTGGGCGGTTAGAAACTCACATCAGGCACTCGCGTGCTCGTGCCTGCCCGCGGTCAATCCGCGGGCGGGCCTTCGCCATCGGCCAGAGGCAGCAGATCGAACGCCATCACGATGGCGTCCTCGCGGGCACGCCGCGCCGGGTAGTAGTTGGGTCGTCGCCCGATCTCGACGAAACCGGCGCGACGATAGATCGCGACCGCGCGCGCGTTGCTGGGACGCACTTCCAGAAACACCCGCCGCGCGCCGTGCCAGCGCGCCAGGTCCACCAGCCGCCGCAGCAGGCGCCGACCGTGACCGCAGCCCTGCTCGGCCGGCGCGATGCAGACATTGAGCACATGCGCCTCCTCGGCGGCGACCGACAGCACGCCGTAGCCGATCATGCGGCCCTGCTGCTCGAGCACCCAGCAGGCATAGCCGGCATTGAGGCAGTCGCGGAAGATGCCGAGCGTCCACGGGAACTCGTAGGCGCGCGCCTCGATCTGCGCGACCGCGTTGAGATCGTCGCGGCGCATCGGCCGCAACTGCGGTGCCTGCGGTGCGACCACGGCCACCATCTCAGTCGGCCTCCGCCAGCGTGCGACGCAGGGTTTTCAACGCGCGCCACAGGCTGCGCTTGCGCGTCGGCTCGGCCAGCAGCAGCGCCGGCGCCTCGACGCCGATCACGCAGGTGGTCTGCTGCTCGGCCGCGCTGAGCGCACGGCCCAGGGCCTGCAGTGCCTCCTGGCCGAAAGCGAGATAGGCCCGCGCGCGCGGCGGCGGCACGGCGGCATCCACCTCCAGCCACGGCGCCCTCTGAACCGCCGCGGGCAGACAGGCGACGGCCGCGCGCAGCAGTGCCTGCTGGCGCGTGTCAGCGGCGCTGCCTGCCGGAAGCAACAGCAGCAGGGCCATGCGCTCATCGCTGACAGCCGGCACCGACACCACGGCGACAACCGGCGCAGGCGATGGCGCCGCTGCCGGCGCACGCCGCGACCCACGCAGCGCCATCGGTACCACCCCGAGCACGCGCAGCATGCGATCGCGAGCGACCGCATCGGGCCGACGCACGCCGGCAGCGGTCATGGCGCGTCGACCGGCGGCACGGCCGGGCGCCGCTGGCGGCGGCGCGCAGCGGCACGTCCCCAAAGCGTCAGCACCGGTCCGGACAACACATACAGCACGGCGATGCCGAACAGCACCCGCGGCGGATCCAGCGCCAGTCCGATCAGCACCAGCAGCACGATCAGGATCGTCACGAACGACACGCGCTCGCTGACCGGCCAGCTCTTGAAGCTGAAATAGCGGATGCGGCTGACCATCAGCAATCCGGCCGCGACGGCGATGAACGGCGTGACGAACACCAGTTCGCGGCCGTCGAGGCCCAGTGTCTCGGCACCCCAGACGTAGCTCATCGCCAGCCCCGCCGCCGCCGGGCTGGCCAGGCCTTGGAAGTAGCGCTTGTCGGCCATGCCGACCTGGGTGTTGAAGCGCGCCAGTCGCAGCGCGGCGCAGGCGGCATACAGGAACGCCGCGGTCCAGCCGACCTTGCCCCACACCGGCCCGTAGGCCTGCAGATGCGCCAGCGACCACGTGTAGAGCACCAACGACGGCGCCAGGCCGAAGCTGATCAGGTCCGACAGCGAGTCGTACTGCACGCCGAACTCGCTCTGCGTGCCGGTCAGGCGCGCCACGCGACCATCCAGCCCATCGAGCACGCCGGCGACGAATACCGCCACCACGGCGTCGCTGTAGTGCCCGCCGATGGCGGCGATGATCGCGTAAAAACCCGCGAACAGCGCGCCGGTGGTGAACAGGTTCGGCAGCAGGTAAATGCCGCGCCGCGGGCGCACCGGCGTGGGGGAGGAAGTGTTCATGATCGTCCCGGACTGGCGTTGCGGCGAGTGTAAACCAAGGTCGTGTCGTGGCCGGACCCGGCGGGCCGCGCGAACCGCCCGCCCCCAGGACGTGATTCGGCGCGCAACCACGCGGCCGGCGGCGCTGGTAAAGTCGGCGCCGTCCGCCCTGCCCGGGAGTGCTCCCATGCGCCGTACCTACATCCTGCTCGCGCTGCTGCTGGTTACACCGCTGGCATCGGCCCAGGTCTACAAATGGACCGACGCCAAGGGGGTGGTGCATTACTCGGACGTGCCGCCTCCGCAGGGGGTGAAATACAAAAACATGCACATGTCACTGACCGGCGGCGCCGCGCCGGCGGCCGCGACATCCGCGTCCCCGGCGCTGGCGGCATCAGCGCCCGCCGATGCGGGCGCGGCACCCGCCAGCGCCCGGACCGTCGCGGACAACCCCGAGAACCGCGCCAAACTCTGCGTCCAGTTGCGGCAGAATTACACCCTGCTCAAGGGCAGCCAGCCGCTGACCCGGGACAATGCCAAGGGGCAGAAGCAGCTGGTTTCCGAAAAGCAGCGCACCCAGGACATGGTCAACACCCAGCAGCAGCTGCAGCAGTATTGCGGCGGCTGACCGCGCGGGTGGTCTTTTCGCGCGGATGCCATGCGCCGCGCGCCGGCGCATGAGTCGCCATTACAATTCCGCCTCACACCGCG
>JAJYTG010000039.1 GCA_021793195.1 Pseudomonadota bacterium | reverse complement strand
ACCGCGGCGTCGATTTCCATCCCGCGATCGCGCACTTCTTCCGCTTCTGGAGCTGGCTGACCACGTCGATGGTCACCAAGCAATGGGTGGCGATCCACCGCAAGCACCACGCCAAGTGCGAGACCGAGGAGGATCCGCACAGCCCGATGGTGTACGGCATCCGCAAGGTGTTCTGGCAGGGCGTCGAGCTCTATCGCATCGCGTCGCGCGACACCGCGGCGATCGAAAAGTACGGCCGCGGCGCGCCCGACGACTGGATCGAGCGCCACCTCTACAGCCGTTATCCGGAGCTGGGGCCGACGCTGATGGCGCTGGTCAGCATCGCCCTGTTCGGCGTCGGCGGCATGGCGGTGTGGGCGATCCAGATGGCGTGGATTCCGTTCTGGGCCGCGGGCGTCGTCAACGGCCTCGGCCACTGGTGGGGTTACCGCAACTTCGAGTCCAGCGACACCTCGACCAACCTCACGCCGTGGGGCGTGTGGATCGGCGGCGAGGAGTTGCACAACAACCACCATGCGTTTCCCAGCTCGGCGAAATTCGCGCTGCGCCGGTTCGAGTTCGACCTCGGCTGGGCGGTGATCCGTGGCCTCGAGCGCCTGCACCTGGCCAGGGTGCTGCGCGTCGCGCCCAGCCTCGATCAGCGCCCCAACGTGAATCTGCCCGATACCGAGACGCTGAAAGCGTTGCTGACCCACCGCTTCCACGCCATGACCGACTATTACCGCGCGGTGATCCTGCCGACTCTGCGCGAGGAAGCGGCATCTGCCGGCGACAACATCAAGGCGGTGCCGGCGCGGCTGCGGCGTGCGCTGGCCGACGGGGGCCGCTGGCTTGACGGCGAAGGTCGCGAGCGTCTGGCGGCGCTGGTCGAGAAGCGGCCGACGCTGCAGACCGTGTGCGAGTTTCGCGCCCGCCTGGCGGCGCTGATGGAGCAACGCGGCCCCGAGTCCGCATTGAGCGGCCTGCAGCAGTGGGTGCGCGAGGCCGAGCAGAGCGGCATCCGTGTCCTGCAGGCCTATGCCGCGCGCCTCAAGGGTTATGCCGTCGGCGCGCACGTGCACTGATCAGCGGCACGGCGCCATCGCGTTCGCGGCTCCCGAAGCCCGCCATCCGGCGGGCTTCGGCGTTTCGGAGTGTTCCGTTTCAGGTTGCCCGGGGTGATGCGATTCCCGACACCTGTCGCGCTGGCCGTGACGGGAGAAAAGGAAAACCCGCCACGCGGGCGGGTTCTCGTGTCGCTGAGGTCGCAGGCCGAAGGATCTGGCCATCGGCACCCGGCCTTCATGCGCCGGCGTCTCAGGCCACGCCATCCCTGGCGCGGCGTTCATGGGCGCGCGAGCGCCCCCCTTACCCTTCGCCGCGCTCGGCGTCTCGCGACGCGCGACCCTGCACTGCCCCAGACCTTGCACTGCCCCAGACCCTTCGCTGCGCTCAGGGTGACAACTTTTGTTTTCGTCCTTTGTTGTCGCCTTTGTTGTCATCCTGAGGCCGCAGGCCGAAGGATCTGGCGGACGACAGCTTCGCGAATACTGATCGCGTTCGACGTGGATCAGATCCCTCGCCGCGCTCGGGATGAGCGTTGCTGCGCCAGTCCGATCAGATCCCTCGCTGCGCTCGGGATGACCGTTGCTGCGCTGTCCGATCAGATCCCTCGCTATGCTCGGGATGACCGTTGCTGCGCTGTCCGATCAGATCCCTCGCTATGCTCGGGATGACCGTTGCTGCGCAACGGTCACTTGATCTTGCCTTCCTTGTAGATCACGTGCTTGCGGACGACGGGGTCGTATTTCTTGACCTCCATCTTGTCCGGCGTGTTCTTCTTGTTCTTGTCGGTGGTGTAGAAGTGACCGGTACCGGCCGACGAGGTCAGACGGATCTTGTCGCGCTTGGATGCCATGGGGTGATCCTCCTCAGACCTTTTCGCCGCGAGCGCGCAGTTCGGCGATCACGACCTCGATGCCCTTCTTGTCGATCGTGCGCAGCGCATGGCTGGACACGCGCAGGCGAACCCAGCGGTTTTCGCTCGGCACCCAGAAGCGGCGTTCGTGGAGGTTGGGCAGCCAGCGACGGCGCGTCTTGTTGTTGGCATGCGAGACATTGTTGCCGACCTGCACGCCTTTTCCGGTGACTTGACAGACTCGGGCCATGGAGGACCTCCGAATTCATGATGGGCCGCCCCTTGGCCAGGACGGCGTCGGCCCAGCGGCCGCGGCAGGACGCTCGTCCGGGCCGGGTCGCGCGGTGCTGGTGGCTTGCCGTTGGGGGTCCGCACCGCGCCGCGGACACCGCCCGCGGAGCGGGCCGGCGATCAACAAAGTCGCCTAGGTTAGCGCAGGGGCAGCACGCGGCGCAACGCACAGGCCCGATGGGGATGCAGCGGCCGCGGCGCTGTGGGACAATTCCGCTTCTTTGACATCCCGCAGTCCGCGAGGAGAGCACGCATCATGGCAGAGTCGATCGCCACCAACGGCCAGGCCGAGCAACCGCAGCTGTCGCTGCAGAAGGTCTACACCAAGGACGTTTCCTTCGAGGCGCCCAACGCGCCGCAGGTGTTCCAGGACATGGGCGCCACGCAGGCACAGCCGCAGGTGCAGCTGAATCTGAGCCAGAAGGCCGGCGAGATCGGCAGCGACACCTACGAGGTGGTGCTGACTCTCACCCTGACCTGCACGCTGGAAGAGCGCAGTGTCTATCTGGCCGAAGTCCACCAGGCCGGCATCTTCGGCGTCGCCGGTTTCGGCGAGACCGATCGCGACGCCATCCTTGGCAGCTACTGCCCGAACGTGCTGTTCCCCTACGCGCGCCAGGCGATCTCCGATCTGGTGCAGAACGGCGGTTTCCCGCCCTTCCTGCTGCAGCCGATCAACTTCGACGCGCTCTACGCCGAGCAGCGCCGCCGCGGTTTGCCCGAAGCGCCGGCCGCCCACGCCTGAGTCGATGAACGCGCGGCCGCGGGTCGCGGTGCTGGGCGCCGGCTCCTGGGGCACGGCGCTGGCCGCATTGCTGGCGCGCAACGGCGTCCCCACGCGGCTGTGGGGACGCGATCCGCAGGCACTGGCGGCGATCGCCGCCACGCGACGCAACATCCGTTATCTGCCTGATCTGGAACTGCCGCCGGCGCTGGTGTGCGAACCGGCGCTGGACGCGGCGCTGGCGGGCGCCGCCGTGGCCCTGCTGGTGGTGCCCAGCCATGCTTTCGCGCAGACCCTGGATGCCGCGGCTCCGCATCTCGGGACCGACGCCGGCCTGGCCTGGGCGACCAAGGGCTTCGAGCCCGGCAGCGGACGCTTCCTGCACGAGCTGGTCGCGCTGCGCTGTCCGGATCGTCCGGCCGCGGTGGTGACCGGACCGTCGTTCGCGCGCGAAGTCGCGGCCGGCCTGCCGACCGCGGTCACCGTGCATGCGCACGACGCCGCCTTCGCGCAGCAGCTGGCCGAGCTGCTGCATGCGCCCACCTTCCGCGCCTACACCGGCAGCGACGTGCTGGGCGCCGAGTTGGGCGGCGCGATGAAGAACGTGCTCGCGGTCGCCACCGGCGTCGCCGACGGCATGCAGCTGGGACTCAATGCACGCGCCGGCCTTATCACGCGCGGCATGAACGAGATGCTGCGTCTGGGCGTCGCGCTGGGGGCGCGCGCCGAAACTCTGATGGGACTGGCCGGGCTCGGCGACCTGGTGCTGACCTGCACCGGCGACCTGTCGCGCAATCGCCGGCTGGGGATCGCGCTCGGCCGCGGCGTGCCCCTGGCGCAAGCGGTGGCCGAGATCGGCCAGGTCGTGGAAAGCGTGGTCACCGCCGACGAGGTGGCGCGTCTGGCCGAGCGTCACGGTCTCGATCTGCCGATCAGCTTCGGCGTGCGCGCCGTGTTGCACGGCGCGATCACGCCCGCGGAGGGCCTGCGCGCCCTGCTGGCACGCGAACAGAAACCCGAATATCCCGCAGGCCTGTTCGGCGGCTTCTGAGTCCGCGGGGTCCGGTCGCATCCCCGGCTGAACTGCCGTGGCGCGGACACCGCCAACCGCGCAGGCCGGTGCTAAGCTCCCAAGGTTTGGCGTTGCAACAAACGCCGGGAGCGAACCGTGGCCAGCACGCCGCCGCGTAGCCGAAGCGAGCGCAATCCGCGTGCGCCGGAAGGGCTCGAAACCCTGCCGGCGGCATGGCGGCGCCTGCTCAGCGGCCATCCGGCGGGACCGGAGCGTGCCGCCGGCGAGGTCCTGGGATTCCTGTTCGAACTGGCGCCCGAGGAGCTCGGCCCTGCCGCGCGCCTGGATGTCGCCCCGGTGCTGCTGATGGCGCAGCCACACGGTCGTTACGCGCGCGCGCAGCCGCTGGACGGACGGCGTCTCGCGCAGGCAGGGCTGCCACCGGTCGAGCAGCGCCTGGCGGCGAGCGTGTTCGGGTTGCCGCAGGTGCCGCGCAAGGGGCGCAGTTACGCGCGTCTCGCCGGTGGTGTCGGTGACGCCCTGCTGACCGAGATCCTCGACGTCGCGCCGTGCCTGCTGGGAGGCGTCGCCGGCCTGCGTCTGGCGCGCGGCCGCGGACACGCGCTGGTGTGGGCCTGGCAGGTCGAGGTGGACGGTCGCCAGCGCCTGCTGCCGGTGCTGCCGCGCGGGCAGCGTCTGCTGCGGGTTGGCGGCCTGTGGTACCTCGACCCCGAGCGCGCCGAGATCGGGCCACTCGAAGGCGGTAGCGACGATGCCGTGCTGCTCGACGCGCCGCCACTGCCGCCGGAATCGAGCGCGGCGATGGCGCTGGCGCTGCCGCGCTCGGCGCTGGCCCAGCGTGTGCCGGCACCGCGCGTGTTCGGCGCGCCCGAGCGCGCCGCGATCCCGCCGAAGCCGGTGCTGACCCTGCACGCGCTCAGCCGACACGCACGCCTGGCCGCCGGTACCCCGCCGCTGGCCTACGCGCGGCTCAACTTCGAATACGCCGGCGAACTCCTGCCCGGTCGCGGCGGCGAGGGTCTGGTGCGCCGCGTGCGCAACGGCGCGCTGGTGGAGATCGTGCGTCGCCGCGCCGACGAGCTGGCGGCGATGGAGCGCCTCGAGGCTGCCGGCCTGACCCCGGCGGTGGATACCGAAGGCCTGCCCTGGGATCTCGCCGACACCCTGCCCGAGGACGCCTGGCTGTTTCCGGGCAAGGGCTACGCCGGCGCCCTCGAGGTCAACACGCCGGCGCGCTGGCTGGCGCTGCGCACGCGACTGGAAGCCGACGGCTATCAGTTCGACTACGCGCCGAGTTTTCCGTTCGAGGTGCTCGACGGCCCGCCACGCTGGTACGGGGCGGCGGTACCGGAAGCCCGCGGGCAGGGCCTGACCATCGAGATCGGCGTGATGATCGAGGGCCAGCGCATCAACCTGCTGCCGGCCGTGGCGCAGGCGCTGGCCGAGCACCAGTTGACGCTGACGCCGGCGCCGCACGAGCCCGAGGACGCGGTCTGGTATGCGCCGGTGGACGCGCGGCGCCGGGTGCCGGTGCGCCTCGCCGCGCTGCGCGCGCTGCTGGCGCCGCTGAGCGAATACCTCGATCGCCCGCGCGATCAGATCCGCCTGCCGCGGGTGCAGGCCGGACGTCTCGAGGAACTCGCCGCGGCGCTGCCCAAGGGTGGCGTGCTCGACGCGCCGGCCGAATTGAAGACGTTCACGGCGCGTCTGCGCGAGGCTTCGCAGCACGCCAGCGACAGCGCGCCGGCGGGCCTGCGCGCCGAGCTGCGCGGCTACCAGCGCGAGGGCCTGCGCTGGCTCAATGCGCTGGCCGAGGCCGAGCTGGGCGGCGTGCTCGCCGACGACATGGGCCTGGGCAAGACCGTGCAGCTGATCGCGCATCTGCTGGTGCTGCAGGAATCCGGGCGCCTCGTCGTGCCGGCGCTGATCGTCGCGCCGACCAGCCTGATTCCCAACTGGGAGGCCGAGCTGGCGCGCTTTGCGCCCGGCCTGCGCCGGCTGACCCTGCACGGCGCACAGCGGGCAGGGGATTTCGCCGCGATGGCCGCGCACGACATCGTGTTGACCAGTTACGCGCTGCTGCCGCGCGATCTCGACGTGCTGCGCGCGCAGCCGTTCGCGCTGGTCGCGCTGGACGAGGCGCAGCAGGTCAAGAATCCGCGCACGCAGGCGCGGCGCGCGCTGCTGGCGTTGAACGCGCCGCGGCGGGTGTGTCTGACCGGCACCCCGCTGGAGAACCACCTCGGCGAGCTGTGGTCGCAGCTCGATCTGGCGGTGCCCGGCCTGCTCGGCGACGAGCCTGCGTTTCGCCGCCACTACCGGATCCCGATCGAAAAGCAGGGTGACGCCGAGGCGCAGGCGCGACTCAATCGCCGCATCGCGCCGTTCATCCTGCGTCGCAGCAAGGCCGAGGTCGCCGCCGAACTGCCGGCCAAGACCGAGATCGTGCGCGTGGTGCGGCTGGAGGGACGCCAGCGCGAACTCTATGAGCGCCTGCGCCTGACCCTGGCCGACGAGCTGCGCCAGGTGATCGCCGCGCGCGGCCTCGAACAAAGCGGCATCGCCGTGCTCGACGCCCTGCTCAAGCTGCGCCAGACCTGCTGCGATCCGCGCCTGGTCAAGCTCGAATCGGCGCGCGGCATCGCCGAGTCGGCGAAGATGGACCTGCTGATGGACATGCTGCCGGCGCTGGTCGACGAGGGTCGGCGCGCGCTGGTATTCAGCCAGTTCACCGAGATGCTCGGGCTGATCGCGCGCGAGCTCGAGCGGCGGCGGCTGCCGTTCGTGATCCTGACCGGCGACACCCGCGATCGCGCCGAGCCGGTGCGCCGCTTCCAGGCCGGCGAGGTGCCGCTGTTCCTGCTTTCGCTCAAGGCCGGCGGGGTCGGCCTCAACCTCACCGCCGCCGACACCGTGATCCACTACGACCCGTGGTGGAATCCCGCTGCCGAGGCGCAGGCCAGCGACCGTGCGCACCGCATCGGCCAGGACAAGCCGGTGTTCGTCTATCGGCTGGTCGCCGCCGGTACGGTCGAGGAGCGCATCGAGGCGATGAAGGAGCGCAAGGCCGAACTGGCCCGTGCCGTGCTCGATGGCGGCGGCACCCGCGACCGACTCGCCTTCGACCAGGCTGATCTCGAGGCCCTGCTGGCGCCGTAGGCGACCTGCGGATGCATGCGTCCGGCATCGACGAGCCGCGGCGGGCGCACGCGGCTTCGCGACGGCATGAAAAAGGCCGCCCCTGGCGGGGCGGCCTCGCGTGATGCAGCGCCGGATCGCCGCGGCGAGCGCCGTGGCGGCGTCCGCTCAGAACTTCAGGCTGGCCTGCATGTAGACAAAGCGTCCCGGCAGGTCGTAGTTGGACGCGTCGTAGCCGTTCAGCGAGCACGACAGGCACACCGGCGGATCCTTGGCGAACAGGTTGTTGATGCCGGCCGACAGCACCAGGTTCATCGCCACCGGCACGCGCCAGGTGGCGCGCACGTCGTGGTAGGTCACCGCACCCAGGTAATGGCTGTTGTTGGGACCGTTGCAGATCGGGAAGCCGGTGGCGCCGGCGCAGTCCTCGGTCAGCCCGCTCATGTAGCGCATGCGCCAGTCGGCCGACCACGCACCCTTGGACCAGGTCAGGTCATTGACCGCACGCCAGCGCGCGATGCCGCTGTCGGTGACTTCGACGCCGACCGCCTTCGGGTCGTACTGGCCCGGCGAGTTCTGCTGGCTGTAGCGGCTGACGTAGGTGGTGCCGAAGTTGTTGCTGAAACGGCCCCAGCCCGTCTCCGGCAGGCGCCAGTTGATGCTGAAGTCATAGCCGCTGGTGTCGATGCGGCCGACGTTGCGCAGGGTGTTGTTGAAGCCGTCGATGTTGCCGGTGGCGTTGCGGTGGATGCCCTGGCAGTACGTCGAGCCGGGATTGGCGCTGGCGACGCAGTTGTTCAGCTGGGTCTGCGCATCCACCGCCTGGATCGCGTTGCGCACCGTGATGCGGTAGTAGTTCAGGCTGATGTCGACCTTGTCCGCCCAGGCCTGGTTCTCGGCCCAGCGCGGGCTGTACACCGCGCCCCAGGTCAGGCTGCGTGCCGTCTCCGGCTGCAGCGCGCTGTTGCCGCCGGTGGTCACCGAGATCTGCGGATTGGGCTGCGAGTAGCTGACCGGAACGCCCAGCGCCGCGCAGTTGGCCGCGGTCTGCGCGCTGGCGATCGGCGCCGAGCAGGGATCCTGCAGGGTGGCGTCGAAGCGCGCCGGCGAACCATTCAACTCGCCGATCGACGGCGCGCGGAAGCCCTGTGCCCAGGTGCTGCGCAGGGTCAGGTCGTCGACCACCTGCCAGCGGACGCCCAGCTTGCTGTTGGTGGTGCCGCCGAAGGTCGAGTAGTTCGAGTAGCGCGAGGCGGCATCGAAATCCAGTGCCTTGGCGCCGGGGACATCGCGCAGGATCGGCGCGTTCAGCTCGAAGTAGTACTCGTTGACGTTGTAGGCGCCCGAGGTCGGCAGCGAGGGCACGCCATTGGATTCGCCGGCCACCACCACCGCATCCGGCTGATAGAAGCCCGAGTATTTGCGATGCTCGTAACCGGTGGCGAACTTGAGGTCGCCGGCCGGCAGCGTGAACAGCGAGCCGTTGAGGTTGGCGCTGTAGAGTTCGAGATCGTTGGCACTGCTGTCGTGTTCGATGTAGCCGATGTAGGCGAGCATCGCCGGCGTGATCGTGCCCGGACCGCCGAACAGGTTCAGCGGCACGCAGGAACCGGTGCACTGGCTGACCGGACCCAGCGCGCGCTGGATGTGGGCGATGTTGTAGGTGCCCTGCACGGTCTGCGACGCGCTGTTGCTGCCGCGTGAGTAGTTGACGTCCCAGTAGTAGTCGCGCTCGCCGAAGCTGAAGCTGCCGGTCAGGCCGGTGGCGAACTCCCAGGTGTTGACGGTCTGGCTGAAGATGCGCGGGCCGCCCTCGATCGGACGGCGCCCGATCAGGATCAGGTTGCCGTTGACCGGGTCGGGGTTGAGCGTATAGCCGAACGGATTGTACGGATTGGTGACGTCCACCCCGACGGTGTCGGCCAGTCCGCCGGTGCCGGCGCCGGGGCCGAGGAAGATCGGCTCGGGTGCGGCCTGGTTGACCGACTTGCGCTGGGTATAGGTGCCGCGCATGTACCAGTTGATGTTGTCCGTGACCTGGTAGTGCGTCGAGGCGAACACCGCATTGCGTGTGCTCGGCGTCAGCAGCAGGTTGTAGGGCGCGAAATTGAAACGGTCGGCGGTGGTGAAGTGATGGAAGTCGGTCGGGTACACCGCGCCGTTGGGGAAGGCGCCGTTGAGGGTGACGCTCTGCGTGTTGTTTTGCGGATCGACGAAGATGAAGCGGCCGGTCGGCGTCGCCGAGCTGCAGTTGGCCAGGCCGGTGCCCGGCACGCAGGCCGCGCCCGACTGGCTCCAGGCGCCCGAGCTGATCGCGTTCTGCCGGACGTGGCTGAAGTCGACGAAGAACTCGCCGCGGTCGAACTTGCCGCCCAGCGAGGCGTCACCGCTGTTGGTCGAGCCGCCCTTCAGGCCGCTGTAGTCGCCGATGTAATAGTTGATCGCGGCGCCGTCCTGGGTGCGCTTGGTGATGATGTTGACCACGCCGGCGATCGCGTCCGAGCCGTACAGCGCCGAGGCGCCGTCCTGCAGGATCTCGATGCGGTCGATGATGCTGATCGGGATAGTGTTGAGATCGACCGCCGCGGAGACGCCGGAGGCCGACGACTCGTTCACCCAGCGCAGACCGTCGACCAGGATCAGGGTGCGCTTGGCGCCGAGGTCACGCAGGCTGAGCGTGGACGAGCCGGAGCCGACGCCGCTGCCATCCGGCGGAAAACCGAAGTTGCCGGCCGAGTTGAACTTGGTATTGAGCGCCGAGCCCGACGAGGTCAGCTGCTGCAGCACGTCGCCGATGCTGGTCAGGCCGGCCTGCTGGATGTCCTTGGCGGTGATCGTGATCACCGGCGTCTGGGTGGCGATGTCGGCGCCGCGGATGCGCGAGCCGGTGACCTCGACCGCTTCGAGCCGCGTGGCTTTCTTGGCATCCTGGGTGGCGGAGGGCTGTGCCGCATCCTGGGCATGCAGCATCGCCGGCGCGAGGCAGGCGGCGATGGCGAGGAACAAATGCTGTCGACGGAACGGTGTACGCATGGGGGGTCCCCTGGCATGGGTGGCGAAGCCCCGGGCATCGGGGCGATCCGAATGTAAAGCTTTTGTTGTGAAAGAACTACACTTGCATGACGAATTCACATCGATGCCGCAAGAAGCCTTGCGTGTGCGTAGACATCACGCAAACTCGACGGCATCCTGAAAATCCTCGTCCGGGCCGTTGCTCATGCCGCGTCTGCGCCGCTTTTATCGGACCCTGCCGTGGCTGGTGGCGTTGGCTGCAGGCCTGATCGCCGCCTGGTTGCGCTACCGGCTGGTGGAACCGGCCGCGCTGGCGCAGGCCTGTGCGGCAGGCGCGGGCGGACTTCGCTGCACGCTGCGCGCCGCGACGGTCGTTGCCTTTCACAGCCATGGCTTGACCCTGGTCTGCGGTGCCCTGACCGCGCTGGCGCTGATCGCGCGCGAACGCCGAATCGCCGCGCTGACCCTGGCAGCGGGTGTCGCCGGATTGGTGCTTTACAGCTTCGAGGCCGGTGCTGCGGCGGTGCTGGCCGGCGCACTGGTGCTGGCGCGGCCGTGGCCGGCGGCGCGCTCAGGCGGAGCGGACACGCCAGAGGCCTGAGCCCAGCAACAGATTCAGGCCCAGCCAGGCCCAGGCCCCGGGGTTCAGGCCGCGCTCGTGCAACAGCGTGATCGTCGCCAGCGCCGCGCATCCCAGCGCCAGCAGCTGCGGCCGGCGATCGGCCGGCGCGGGCGCCGGCACCCGCCCGGCGATGCGCAGCAGCGCGAAGCCCAGCGCCACGGGAGCGATCAGCGCCAGCGGCAGGTCGCGGTAACGCGGATCGAACACCAGCAGCAGATCCAGCCAGGCCAGCACGATCAGCCAGCCGACCTGCAGTCGTGCCAGCACCGGCGTCGTCGCGGGCGCGGAGCCTGCCGCGTCGATGTCGCCGCTCCAGCGCGCGAGGCGAGCGCCCATGATCCAGACCGTGACCAGCATCGCCGCCAGCGCGACGCTGCCCGCGCCCCATTCGAGCGCGCCGCGCGCGCCATCGGCGAGTTGCCCCCACGCCGCCGCCAGCGCCAGTCCGCCGCCGAAGCCGGCCAGCGCGCGCAGCGCCTGCTCCGGCCAACGTCGCCGCCACGCCGTGACCGCGAATACCAACGCCAGCAGCGCGGCGGGCACCAGCGCGCGCCAGGCCCGAGGATCCTCGGCGACCGGCCCCTGCAGCGGAAACTTCGGCTGGCGTGCGTCGTCGTACAGTCCCCAGTAACCGCCGACGGTACCTTCGAGCCGGCGCTTCCAGGGCTGGTCGAAGGCCTCGATCAGGTTGTAGGCGACGTGGTTTTGCCGCGCGTAGCGCAGGAACTCGCGCACGAAATCCGCCTCGTTGACCAGGCCGGGGACCGCGGCCTCGCGCGCGCGGCCGCGGCTGGGCCAGCCGGTCTCGCCGATCAGCACCGGCTTGCCGGGGAACGCCGCGCGCACCTGACCGACCACAGCGGCGACGTGTTGCACGGCCTGATCCACCGCCACCGGATGGTCCTCCCAGTACGGCAGGATGTGGATGGTCACGAAATCCACGTGCGCGGCCAGCCGCGGATGCTGCAGCCAGAACTCCCAGACATCGGCGTAGGTCACCGGCAGGCCGGTCGCGGCGCGCACATGGTCGAGGTCGGCGGCGATCACGGACGCCGGCAGCTCGCCGCGCAGCAGCACCTCGTTGCCGACCACGATCGCGCGGATCGCGGTGCGATGTGCACGCGCGGTGGCGATGCCCAGTGCCATCTCGCGTGCATTGGCGACTGGATCGCGGCCCAGCCAGATGCCCAGCAGCACCTGCATGCCGTAACGCTGTGCAATCGCCGGCACCTGGTCCATGCCCTGGCCAACCGAGTAAGTGCGCACGCAGTCGAAGCGTCGCGACAGCACCGCCAGATCGGCTTCGATGCGCGCGGCACTGACGCGTACATGCGGATCGAGCGGGCTTTCGCCCGGCCGGTAGAACGGCGTGTAGGAGACGCAGGCGATGCGCCCGGGCGGTGCGTCCGGCAGCGTCACCGGCTCGGCGCGCAGCGCCAGTCGCAGCAGACCGCCCGCCACCGCGAGCAGCAGCAGCGCCACCACCGCCAGCCGGCGCCCGCCGAGGTTCGCCATGCTCAGCGGCCGCTCGCGATCAGCGCGCCGACGACCAGCAGGAACGCGGCGAACACGCGCTTGAGCTGGGTCGCGTGCAGCCGGTGCGCCAGGCGCACGCCAACCGGCGCCATCAGCATCGAGGCCAGCGCGACCGCCAGCGCCGCCGGCAGGTAGATGTAGCCGATGCTGCCCGCCGGCAGGCCTTGGGCGCCGTGGCCGCCGCGCGCGTAGCCCACCGCGCTGGCCAGCGCGATCACCAGCCCGCAGGCAGCGCTGGTGCCGACCGCGCGCACCGGGCGCGCCTTCAGCGCCACCAGCAGCGGCACCGTCAGCGTGCCGCCGCCGATACCGACCAGTGCCGACAGCGCGCCGATGCCGGTGCCCGCGGCCAGCAGCCACGGCGACCGCGGCTCGTGTTCCTGATCGGCGCTGACATTGGCGCCGAACGCCATCCGCCAGGCACTGAACGCACAGAACAACGCCACGCCGATGCGCAGCGCGGTGCCCGGCAGCCGGCTGGCGAGCGCGGCGCCAGTCAGCCCGCCGGCCACCAGGCCCGGTGCCAGCCACGCCAGCGTATGCGGCAACACCGAGCCGCGCCGCCAGTGCGCGCGCGTCGAGGCGAGTGCGGTCAGCACGATGCTGGCCAGCGATGTGGCCACGGCCACATGCATCACATGGTTTGCGGGCACGCCGAGGGTCGGCAGGGTGAAACTGAGCGCGGCCACCACCAGCAGGCCGCCGCCGATGCCGAGCAGGCCCGCCAGCAGGCCGGCCACGGTGCCCACGGCCAGATACAGGGCAAAGTCGAACAGCATGCGATCTCCACGGGTGCGCCGACGCGCTCCGCTAGAATGGGAACGCACACGGAGTGAAGTATGCCAAGCCGCCCGTTGCGCCGGGTCCATGCGGCGCTCGTCGTCCTCGCCGTCGCGCTGCTGACGTGGCGGGGCGCGGCGCATGCCGAGGATCCCGGAAGCCAGCGCGAGGCCTTCCGCAGCGCCTGGGCGGCCGCGCAGCAGGGCGATCCCGGCTGGAAGAAGCTGGCGCTGGGGCTCGACGACGATCCGCTGTACCCCTATCTGCCGGCGGCGGCGCTCGAGCACGATCTCGCCGACGCCAGCGCGGCGCAGGTGCAGGCGTACCTCGATCGCTATCCGGGGCTGATCCCGGCGCGCGACCTGCGCCGCGACTATCTGCTGCTGCTGGCGCAGCGCCATGACTGGACCACCTTCCGCGCGTTCTACCACCCGGGGTTGGGCGACACCCTGGCCTGCCGCGACATCGAGGCGCGCTGGGCGGCCGGGACCAGGCTCGATTTCGAACGCGATCTCGCGGCGTTGTGGGATCAGCCGAGCCTGCCGGCCGCGTGCGACAGTGCACTCGACCTGGCTGCGCAGGCCGGCCTGCTGACGCCGGCGCGGCTGTGGCAGCGCATCGACCGCGCCGCTGCGGCGGGTCGCGTCGAAACGCTGGCCGCGACGGCGAAGTATCTGACCGCTGCCACGGATCGCACCGCCGCAGCGCGACTGCAGCAGGCGCTCGACGATCCGCAGGCCGCACTGAGCCAGGCGACGGACTGGCCCGACGGACCGCGCGCACGCGCCGCCGTGGTACTGGCCGTGCGCCGGCTGGCGATCCGCGACGACGACGCGGCCAGCACCGCGTGGCAACAGCTGGCCGAGCGTTTCGCTTTCGATGTCGGACAGCGCGATCAGGTCGCAGCCGTGCTGGCGCTGTACCGCGCGACCGACTACGAGGACGGTGCGCTGGCCGCGCTGACCGCGCTGCCGGACTCGGCGCAGACGCCGGTGACGCGCGAGTGGCGGGTGCGGGTGGCGCTGGCGCGCGAGGACTGGCCGGCGGTGCTGGCGGCGCTGGACGCGCTCGCTCCCGATCAGCAGCAGCAGGCCGAATGGCAGTACTGGCGCGCGCGCGCGCTGGCCAAGCTGGGTCATCCGGCGCAGGCGCAGGCGCAGTTCGCGGCGCTGGCGCGCAGACCGACGTTCTACGGCTTTCTCGCCGCCGACCGGCTGGATCAGCCCTATGCGTTGTGCCCGCTGCAGCCGGGCGTCGACGCCGAGCAGGCCGAGTCGGCGCTGGACGATCCCGGCCTGGCGCGCGCGTTCGAGTGGTTCGCGCTCGACCAGCCGACGCTGGCGCGGCGCGAGTGGAACGCGGCATGGCCGCAGCTCGACGCCGCGCAGCGACTGCGCGCGGCCGATCTCGCCTACCGCCGCGGCTGGTACGACCGCGCGATCTTCGCCTTCAGTGATGGCCGCGCGCTGCGCTACTACGACCAGCGCTTTCCGCTCGGCCGCCGCCATCTGGTGCTGCAGCAGTCGCGCGCGGCCGGCATCGACCCCGCCTGGACCTACGCCATCATTCGCACCGAAAGCGCCTGGGTCAGCAACGCGCGATCGGGCGCCGATGCGCGCGGCCTGATGCAGCTGCTTCCGGACACCGCGGCACGGCTGGCGCGTGCGGACGACCTGCCCTACGGCGGGGCGGACGATCTCGATCACGCCACCACCAACATCACCCTCGGCACCCGCTATCTGGCGCGCATGGCGGCACGCTTCGACGGCTCGCCGTGGCTGGCCAGTGCCGCCTACAACGCCGGGCCGCAGCCGGTGGAGCGCTGGCTGGACGCCCGCGGCACGCTGGCACCGGACCTGTTCATCGCCACCATTCCCTATCGCGAGACGCGCGGCTACGTCGAGAGCGTGCTCGCCTTCAGCCTGATCTACGACTGGCGCCTCAACGGCACGCCGCTGGCGCTGTCGACGCGCATGTCGCGCATCGGAGCGGTGTTCGCGCCGCCCGCCGGCAGCGCCGCGCGGCGCGCGGTGCTGTGTCCGGTCGCGGTCGCCGACGAGGTGCCGGCGCCGGCCGCCGCAGCCTCGGCGCATCCGGTGCCGAAGACGCGCGGTACGCCGCGATGAGCGCACCGGCGACGGGCACGCCGACGATGCGGGCGATCGAGATCAGTGCGCCCG
The DNA here is from genome assembly GCA_021793195.1 of Pseudomonadota bacterium. Classification (GTDB taxonomy): domain Bacteria; phylum Pseudomonadota; class Gammaproteobacteria; order Xanthomonadales; family Rhodanobacteraceae; genus Metallibacterium. The sequence goes on along the minus strand of JAJYTG010000039.1, from coordinate 448 downwards.
GTGGTCCCGAGGTGTTGCGCGTGGCCGAGCGTCCGCGCCCGCAGCCGCGCGCCGGCGAGGTGCTGATCGCGGTGCGTGCCGCCGGCGTCAATCGCCCGGATCTGGCGCAGCGCGCGGGGCTGTATCCGCCGCCGCCGGGTGCGTCCGATCTGCCCGGACTCGAGGTGTCGGGTCGCGTCGTCGCGCTCGGACCCGGCACCGCCGGCTGGCGCGTCGGCGACGAAGTGTGCGCGCTGTGCAACGGCGGTGGCTACGCCGAGTTCGTGGCGGTGCCCGCCGGCCAGTGTCTGCCGCGGCCGCGCGGCCTCGATTTCATCCAGACGGCGGCGTTGCCGGAAACGCTGTTCACGGTCTGGTCCAACGTGTTCGAGCGCGGCCGTCTGGTCATCGGCGAAACCTTTCTCGTCCACGGCGGCGCCAGCGGCATCGGCACCACCGCGATCCAGCT
>JAJYTG010000038.1 GCA_021793195.1 Pseudomonadota bacterium | reverse complement strand
GGCGACAACGTGAAGATGGTGGTGTCGCTGATTGCGCCGATAGCGATGGAGGAAGGGCTGCGCTTCGCGATCCGCGAGGGCGGTCGCACCGTCGGCGCCGGCGTCGTCGCCAGGATCTTCGAGTAACACAATCGCGGCCTGCGCGATGCGCCCGGGCGCATCGTGCGCGGCGCACTCTTCAGCGGCGAGCCGGCGACGGCTCGCCTTGGTGCTTTCAGAACCAGCCACACGCCAGTAGCTCAATTGGCAGAGCAGCGGTCTCCAAAACCGCAGGTTGGGGGTTCGAGTCCCTCCTGGCGTGCCACTGGGCGATTTGAAATGGCGATGCGCCTGGCGCACCGCAGCGCAAAGGAAACGATGAACGTCAAGGCGGAACAACACGGCAGTCTCGGTGCCGCGGACATCGGCAAGCTGGCATTGGCGGCGCTGGTGCTGCTTGCGGGCCTGGTCGGCTACTCCTACCTCGGCAGCCTGCCGCACACAGTGCGCACGCTGGGCGTGGTCGCCACCACGGTGATCGCGCTCGGCATCGCGGCGTTCACGCTGCCGGGCCGCGCCGCACGGACCTTCCTGGCCGAATCCCAGCTGGAGCTGCGCAAGGTCGTCTGGCCGACGCGCGACGAAACCGTGCGCACCACGGTCGTGATCGCGATCGTGGTGGTGGTCATTTCGATCGTGCTGGGCTTGATTGACGTGGTCCTGAAGTGGGCCATCCTCGACCACCTGTTGAAGATCGGGAACTGAGGACGCGCCATGGCCAAGCGTTGGTATGTAGTGCACGCGTACTCGGGCTTCGAGAACCAGGTCAAGCGCTCGCTCGAGGAGCGCATCCGGCGCGCCGGCATGGAAGCCCGTTTCGGCGAGGTGCTGGTGCCGACCGAGGAAGTGCTGGAAATGCGCGGCGGCCAGAAGCGTCGCAGCGAGCGCAAGTTCTTTCCCGGTTATGTGCTGGTGCAGATCGAGACCAGCGAGGACGGCAAGGCGCTGCGCATCGACGACGAGTGCTGGCATCTGGTCAAGGAAACGTCGAAGGTGATGGGTTTCATCGGCGGCACCGCCGATCGACCGTTGCCGATCAGGGACAGCGAGGCCGACGCGATCCTGCAGCGCGTGCAGGATGGCGTCGAGAAGCCGCGGCCGAAGGTGCTGTTCGAGCCCGGCGAGATGGTGCGCGTCACCGAAGGCCCGTTCAACGATTTCAACGGCGTCGTCGAGAGCGTGGATTACGACAAGAGCCGCGTGCGCGTGGCGGTACTGATTTTTGGCCGTTCCACCCCGGTCGAGCTCGAGTTCGCCCAGGTGGAGAAGGCCTGAAGGCCGGGACCCGAGTCCCGCGACAAACAGGAACGGGGAGCCTGACAACAGGCGTTGGCACCCGAGGAGAACCGAAATGGCAAAGAAAGTCGTCGGCTACATCAAGCTGCAGGTGAAGGCCGGTCAGGCCAACCCCTCGCCGCCGGTCGGCCCCGCGCTGGGTCAGCGCGGACTCAACATCATGGAGTTCTGCAAGGCCTTCAACGCGGCCACGCAGAAGATGGAGCCGGGGATTCCGATCCCGGTGATCATCACCGCCTATTCCGACCGCAGCTTCACCTTCATCACCAAGACGCCGCCGGCGACGGTGATGATCAAGAAGGCGGCCGGGATCGAATCGGGCTCCAAGCGCCCCAATACGGAAAAAGTCGGCAAGGTGCTGAACCGTGCCCAGCTGGAGGAGATCGCCAAGGCCAAGATGCCCGATCTCACGGCGGCGGGCATGGACGCGGCGGTCCGCACGATCGCGGGCAGCGCGCGCAGCATGGGCGTGCGGACGGAGGACTGAGCCATGGCGAAGATCAGCAAGCGATTCAAGGCGATGACGGCGGTCGAGGCCGGCAAGCAGTATCCGGTCGATGCGGCCCTGAAGATCATCAAGGAAAATGCAAAGACCAAATTCATCGAGTCGGTGGATGTCGCCATCCGTCTAGGCATCGACGCCAAGAAGTCGGACCAGGGCGTGCGCGGCTCGACCATGCTGCCGCACGGCACCGGCAAGACCGTGCGCGTGGCAGTGTTCTGCCCGGCCGGCGAGAAGGCCGAAGCCGCCAGGGCAGCGGGCGCCGATGTCGTCGGCATGGAGGACCTCGCAGAGAAGATGCAGGCCGGCGAGCTCAACTTCGGCCGCGTCATCGCGACCCCGGATGCCATGCGCGTGGTCGGCAAGCTGGGCCAGTTGCTCGGTCCGCGCGGCCTGATGCCGAACCCCAAGGATGGTTCGGTGACCGCCGACGTGGTCTCGGCGGTGAAGAACGCCAAGGCCGGACAGGTCAAGTTCCGCAACGACAAGGCCGGCATCGTGCACTGCTCGATCGGCAAGGTGAATTTCGAAGCGGACGCGCTGAAGGACAACCTCAACGCGCTGCTCGCCGACCTGATGAAGGCCAAGCCGTCCACCTCCAAGGGCGTCTACCTCCAGAAGGTGTCGTTGTCGAGCACGATGGGTCTCGGCGTCGCCGTGGACCCGTCCACGCTGATTCTGAAATGACGCCAGTGAAATGACGCAAGACCGCGGCCCGCAGGGGTCGCGGTGGCCACCGTCCCGGGGCTTGATCCGGGACAGGATTTGGGGGCGATCGTCCACTCCGGCTTGACCGGTGCGGACGCTGGCCGTCAAAGACCGCAGGCGACGCGAAACGTCGCGACCGGGCCGCAGGGAAGCATCCACTGCGATGGAGCAGCCCGGCGCGCCACGAACGTCTTAATCGGGACCTTGGCCCCGGCCTGCGCAGATGGTGTTGCCCGAACAGGTTTTCCTGGAACGGCCACCACGACAGGCGTCCGGCTCGGCACGAGTCCGGGCGCCGGCGGTCCCGAAGGACTCGGGGGCGCTCTCGCTATGGGTACCCGGTGCAGGACGCATCCGGGCCTGGTTCGGAGAATGCAATGGCGCTCAATCTTGCGCAAAAGAAAGAGCTCGTTGCCGAACTGGCGAACGTGGCCACAACGGCGCATTCGCTGGTCGCCGCCGAGTACGCCGGCATGACCGTCGCGCAGCTCACCGAGCTGCGCAAGAAGGCGCGCGCGTCCGGGGTCTTCGTGAGAGTCGCGAAGAACACCCTGATCCGTCGCGCCGTGGAAGGCACGTCCTATGAGTGCGCCCAGGACCAGTTCACCGGTCCGCTGGTGTACGCCTTCTCGACGGAAGATCCCGGTGCGGCCGGTCGACTGGTGAAGGATTTCGCCAAGGCCAACGAGAAGCTGAAAGCCCGTCTCGTCGTGATTGGAGGCAAGGCCTACCCCGCGTCCCATGTGGACGTGCTGGCCTCGCTGCCGACCCGCGAACAGGCGCTTTCGATGCTGCTCAGCGTGCTGGTCCAGCCCGCCACCATGCTGGTCCGCGTCCTGTCGGAGCCCGCCGCCCAGCTGGCGCGCGCGACACAGGCAGTCGGTCAGCAGAAGCAGGCGGCCTGAACGGCCCGATTCGTCAGCGTCACGAGTCCACATCAAACAGTCATCCAGGAGTTACCGATCATGTCCCTCAGCAACGAGCAGATCATCGACGCGATCTCCAGCAAGTCCCTCGTCGAGGTGATGGAGCTGGTCAAGGCGATGGAAGAGAAGTTCGGCGTGTCCGCCGCAGCCCCGGTGGCCATGGCTGCCGCTCCGGCTGCCGGCGCCGCTGCCCCGGCCGAAGAGAAGACCGAGTTCACCGTGGTGCTCAAGGCCGCGGGCGAGAAGAAGGTCGAGGTCATCAAGGTGGTGCGTGCGATCACCGGTCTGGGCCTGAAGGAGGCCAAGGATCTGGTCGAAGGCGCACCGAAAGAGGTCAAGGACGCCGTGTCCAAGGCCGATGCCGAGAAGTTCAAGAAGGAACTCGAGGCGGCCGGCGCCTCCGTCGAACTCAAGTAAGCGACGCGTTGCGTTGCCGGCTTGAATCGGCGATCGCAAGGCTGGGGGCGCAAGCCCCCGGCCTTTCCCTGCTGCAGGAACCGTGAGAGGCGAGACGTGAGATGTGAGCCGGCGCCCATGCACCTGCCTGATCTGACGTCTGTCCTCTGACCCTCGCTTACACCCCTGCCGGTGCTGTGCCGGCGTCACACCGACCTAGGCGGTATTTCCCATGACCTACTCGTTTACCGAAAAGAAGCGCATCCGCAAGGATTTCGGCAAGCGTCCGCCGGTGCTGGACGTGCCCAACCTGCTGACGATCCAGACGGAATCCTACCGCGGCTTCCTGCAGGCCGAGACCGCTCCGCGTCAGCGTGGCGACAAGGGCCTGCACGCAGCGCTGAAGTCGGTGTTTCCGATCAGCAGCTATTCGGGCAATGCCGCCCTCGAGTATGTCGATTACCGCCTTGGCGAGCCGCCGTTCGACGAGCGCGAGTGCCGCAACCGCGGCATGACCTACGGTGCGCCGCTGCGCGTGACCGTGCGCCTGGTGATCTACGACAAGGACAGCCCGGCCTCGAAAAAGGCGGTCAAGCTGGTCAAGGAGCAGGAGGTCTACATGGGCGAGTTGCCGCTCATGACCGAGACCGGCACCTTCATCATCAACGGCACCGAGCGCGTGATCGTGTCGCAGCTGCACCGTTCGCCGGGCGTGTTCTTCGACCATGACCGCGGCAAGACGCACAGCTCGGGCAAGCTGCTGTATTCCGCGCGCATCATCCCTTACCGCGGTTCCTGGCTCGACTTCGAGTTCGATCCCAAGGACTGCCTGTTTACCCGCATCGACCGCCGGCGCAAGCTGCCCGTCACCGTGCTGCTGCGCGCGCTCGGTTACAACAACCAGGAGATGCTGAGCATCTTCTTCGAGCACAACGTGTTCACGCTGGGCAAGAAGGACGGCGCGCGACTCGAACTGGTCGCCGAGCGCTTGCGCGGCGAAACGCTGAACTTCGACCTCGTCGCGGGTGGCGAAGTGGTGGTCGAGGCCGGCAAGCGCGTCACCCAGCGTCACGTGCGCCAGCTGGCCAAGGCCGGCATCAAGACCCTCGACGTGCCCGACGAGTACCTGCTCGGCCGCATCCTCGCGCGCGACGTGGTCGACACCAAGACCGGCGAACTGCTGGCCACGGCCAACGACGAGCTCAACGACGATCACCTGGTCAAGTTCCGCAAGGCTGGTGTCGAGCGCATCGAGACGCTGTACGTCAACGATCTCGATCGCGGCCCGTTCATCTCCAGCACGCTGCGCATCGACTCGACCCGCACCCAGCTTGAGGCGCTGGTCGAGATCTACCGCATGATGCGCCCCGGCGAGCCGCCGACCAAGGACGCCGCGCAGAATCTGTTCTACAACCTGTTCTTCACCTTCGAGCGTTACGCGCTGTCCGCGGTCGGGCGCATGAAGTTCAACCGTCGCGTCGGCCGCAAGGAAGTCACCGGCGCCGAGGTGCTGTACGACTACCGCTACTTCGGCGAGCGCGGTGACGAAAACTCGAAGCGGCTGGTCGCCCAGCTCGGCAAGACCTCCGACATTCTCGACGTCGTGCGCACGTTGATTGCGATCCGCAACGGCCAGGGCCAGGTCGATGACATCGATCATCTCGGCAACCGCCGCGTGCGCTCGGTCGGCGAGATGGCCGAGAACGTCTTCCGTGTCGGTCTGGTGCGCGTCGAGCGTGCGGTCAAGGAACGGCTGTCGCTGGCCGAGGCCGACAATCTCGGTCCGCAGGACCTGATCAATGCCAAGCCGGTGGCCGCCGCGATCAAGGAGTTCTTCGGCTCCTCGCAGCTCAGCCAGTTCATGGACCAGAACAACCCGTTGTCCGAGGTCACCCACAAGCGCCGCGTTTCGGCGCTGGGCCCGGGCGGCCTGACCCGCGAGCGCGCCGGCTTCGAGGTGCGCGACGTGCATCCGACCCATTACGGTCGCGTCTGCACGATCGAGACGCCGGAAGGCCCGAACATCGGCCTGATCAACTCCCTGGCGGTTTACGCGCGCACCAACTCCTACGGCTTCCTGGAGACGCCGTACCGCAAGGTCAATGACGGCAAGGTCACCAACGACGTCGATTACCTGTCGGCGATCGAGGAGGGCGAGTTCGTGATCGCCCAGGCCAACGCGCCGCTGGACAAGCACGGCATGCTGACCGAGGAATTCGTATCCTGCCGCTTCCGCGGCGAGTCCGAACTGCGGCCGGCGGCGGACATCCAGTACATGGACGTCTCGCCGATGCAGACCGTGTCGGTCGCGGCGGCGCTGGTACCGTTTCTCGAGCACGATGACGCCAACCGCGCGCTGATGGGCGCCAACATGCAGCGCCAGGCGGTGCCGACGCTGCGCAGCGAGAAGCCGCTGGTCGGCACCGGCATCGAACGCGCCGTGGCGCGTGACTCCGGCGTCACCGTGGCGGCGCGCCGCGGCGGCGTGATCGACCAGGTCGACGCAGCGCGCATCGTGGTGCGCGCGCACGAGAGCGAGGTCGGCGAGAGCGACGCCGGTGTCGACATCTACACGCTGACCAAGTACACGCGCTCCAATCAGAACACCAACCTCAACCAGCGCCCGCTGGTGAACGTCGGTGACGTGGTGGCGCGCGGCGATGTGCTGGCCGACGGTTCCTCGACCGATCTCGGCGAGCTTGCGCTGGGCCAGAACATGCTGGTCGCGTTCATGCCCTGGAACGGCTACAACTTCGAGGACTCGATCCTGATCTCCGAGCGCGTCGTGCAGGAGGACCGCTACACCTCGATCCACATCGAGGAGCTGACCTGCGTCGCGCGCGATACCAAGCTGGGACCGGAGGAGATCAGCGCCGACATCCCCAACGTCGGCGAGCAGGCGCTGGCACGGCTCGACGAATCGGGCATCGTCTACATCGGTGCCGAGGTCAAGGCCGGCGACATCCTGGTCGGCAAGGTCACGCCCAAGGGCGAGTCGCAGCTGACCCCCGAGGAGAAGCTGCTGCGCGCGATCTTCGGCGAGAAGGCATCCGACGTGAAGGACAGCTCGCTGCGCGTGCCGCCGGGCATGGACGGCACCGTGATCGACGTGCACGTGTTCACCCGCGATGGCATCGAGAAGGACAAGCGCGCGCGCCAGATCGAAGAGATGGAGATCAAGCGCATCCGCAAGGACTTCGACGACCAGTTCCGCATTCTCGAGAGCGCGATCTACAGCCGCATGCGCACGCAGCTGGTGGGCAAGACCGCCAACAGCGGCCCGCAGGGCCTGAAGCGCGGCGCCGCGATCACCGACGCTTACCTCAACGGCCTGAAGAAGGACGAGTGGTTCAAGATCAGCGTCAAGGACGAGGAGGCCGCCGAGTTCCTCGAGCGCGCCGCCGAGCAGATCAAGGGCCATCGCGACGCATTCGACAAGCGCTTCAAGGAAAAGCAGGGCAAGATCACCCAGGGCGACGATCTCGCGCCCGGCGTGCTGAAGATGGTCAAGGTGTTCCTGGCCGTCCGACGCCGCATCCAGCCCGGCGACAAGATGGCCGGACGCCACGGCAACAAGGGCGTCGTGTCGATGATCGTGCCGGTCGAGGACATGCCGATGATGGCCGACGGCACGCCGATGGACATCGTGCTCAATCCGCTGGGCGTGCCATCGCGCATGAACATCGGCCAGATCCTCGAGATCCATCTCGGCTGGGCCGCCAAAGGCCTGGGCCAGAAGATCGCGCGCATGGTCGATGCCCAAGAAAAGACCGCCAAGGTGCGCGAGTTCCTCGATCAGGTCTACAACCACGACAAGGTCACCGCGCGCGTCAACCTCAAGCAGTTCAGCGATGCCGAGATCCTCGCCCTTGCGGAGAACCTGCGCAGCGGCGTGCCGATGGCAACGCCGGTGTTCGACGGTGCCGAGGAAAGCGAGATCAAGGCCATGCTGAAGCTGGCCGATCTGCCGGAATCGGGACAGACGCGTCTGTACGACGGTCGCACCGGCGAGGTGTTCGATCGACCGGTGACGGTGGGTTACATGCACATGCTCAAGCTCAACCATCTGGTCGACGACAAGATGCATGCTCGCTCCACCGGTCCTTATTCGCTGGTTACCCAGCAGCCGCTGGGCGGCAAGGCCCAGTTCGGCGGTCAGCGCTTCGGCGAAATGGAAGTGTGGGCTCTCGAAGCCTACGGTGCGGCTTACACCCTGCAGGAAATGCTGACGGTCAAGTCGGACGACGTGCAGGGGCGCAACCAGATGTACAAGAACATCGTCGATGGCAATCTCGAAATGGCGGCCGGCATGCCGGAGTCGTTCAACGTACTGGTCAAGGAAATCCGCTCGTTGGCGATCAACATCGAGCTGGACGAACACAAGTGATCGGCGCCGGAACCGGAGACTGAACCATGAAAGACCTGCTCAACCTGTTCAACCAGCAGCGCCAGCCGCTGGATTTCGACGCCATCAAGATCGGCCTGTCCTCGCCGGATTTGATCCGTTCCTGGTCGTGGGGTGAAGTGAAGAAGCCCGAGACCATCAACTACCGCACCTTCAAGCCCGAGCGCGATGGCCTGTTCTGCGCCGCGATCTTCGGTCCGATCAAGGACTATGAGTGCCTGTGCGGCAAGTACAAGCGCATGAAGCACCGTGGCGTGGTCTGCGAGAAGTGCGGTACCGAGGTCACCCTGGCCAAGGTGCGCCGCGAGCGCATGGGTCACATCGAGTTGGCCAGCCCGACGGCGCACATCTGGTTCCTGAAGTCGTTGCCGTCGCGCATCGGGCTGATGCTCGACATGACCCTGCGCGACATCGAGCGCATCCTCTACTTCGAAGCCTACGTGGTGGTCGATCCGGGCCTGACCACGCTGGACCGCGGTCAGATGCTGACCGAGGACCAGTACCTGGCGGCGGTCGAGGAGCACGGCGACGAGTTCGATGCGCGCATGGGCGCCGAGGCGGTGTACCAGCTGCTGAAGACGCTGGACCTCAACGCCGATCTGGTGCGTCTGCGCGAGGATCTCGGCTCCACCAACTCCGAGACCAAGCTCAAGCGCCTGACCAAGCGCATCAAGCTGATCGAGGCATTCATCGATTCCGGCAACCGCCCGGAGTGGATGGTGCTGACAGTGCTGCCGGTGCTGCCGCCGGACCTGCGCCCGCTGGTGCCGCTGGACGGTGGCCGTTTCGCGACCTCGGATCTCAACGATCTCTACCGTCGAGTCATCAACCGCAACAACCGCCTCAAGCGCCTGCTCGAGCTCAACGCGCCCGACATCATCGTGCGCAACGAGAAGCGCATGCTGCAGGAGTCGGTTGACGCGCTGCTCGACAACGGCCGCCGCGGCCGTGCCATCACCGGCACCAACAAGCGCCCGCTGAAGTCGCTGGCGGACATGATCAAGGGCAAGCAGGGACGCTTCCGCCAGAACCTGCTCGGCAAGCGCGTCGACTACTCCGGCCGCTCGGTGATCGTGGTCGGCCCAACCCTGCGCCTGCATCAGTGCGGTCTGCCCAAGAAGATGGCGCTGGAGCTGTTCAAGCCATTCATCTTCGCCAAGCTGCAGAGCCGCGGCCTGGCCACGACGATCAAGGCAGCCAAGAAGCTGGTCGAGCGCGAAGAACCGGTGGTGTGGGACATCCTCGAGGAGGTGATCCGCGAGCATCCGGTACTGCTCAATCGCGCGCCGACCCTGCATCGTCTCGGCATCCAGGCCTTTGAGCCGGTCCTGATCGAGGGCAAGGCGATCCAGCTGCATCCGCTGGTGTGTACCGCTTTCAACGCCGACTTCGATGGCGATCAGATGGCGGTGCACGTGCCGCTCAGCATCGAGGCACAGCTGGAAGCGCGCGCGCTGATGATGTCGTCCAACAACATCCTGTCGCCGGCCAACGGCGAGCCGATCATCGTGCCGACCCAGGACGTGGTGCTTGGGCTGTACTACATGACCCGCGAGCTCGTCGGTGCCACCGGCGAGGGCATGGCGCTCGCCAACATCTCCGAGGTGCGCCGCGCCTATGACAACCGCGCCGTGCAGCTGCACGCCAAGGTCAAGGTGCGCATCCGCGAGACCGAGATCGACGCCGACGGCAAGCGCACGCACAAGACGACCCTGACCGACACCACCGTCGGTCGCGCGCTGCTGGCCGAGATCCTGCCGGAAGGCCTGCCGTTTGCGCTGGTCAACATCGAGTTGACCAAGAAGGCGATCTCGCGCCTGATCAACGCCAGCTACCGCCGACTCGGGCTCAAGGACACCGTGGTGTTCGCCGACAAGCTGATGTACACCGGCTTTCGCTTCGCCACCCGAGCCGGCATCTCGATCGGCATCGACGACATGAAGATCCCGGGCGAGAAGAAGGCGATCCTCGAGGAGGCCGAGAAGGAGGTGCTCGAGATCCAGGAGCAGTTCCAGTCCGGACTGGTCACCGCCGGCGAGCGCTACAACAAGGTGGTCGACATCTGGTCGCGCACCAACGAGCTGGTGGCCAAGGCGATGATCGAGGGCATCGGCAACGAGAAGGCGATCACGCGCGACGGCAAGACCGTCGAGCAGAAGTCGATGAACTCGATCTACATCATGGCCGATTCCGGTGCGCGCGGCTCGACGGCACAGATCCGCCAGCTGGCCGGCATGCGCGGACTGATGGCCAAGCCGGATGGGTCGATCATCGAGACCCCGATCAAGGCCAACTTCCGCGAAGGCCTTGACGTGCTTCAGTACTTCATCTCCACCCACGGCGCGCGCAAGGGTCTGGCCGATACCGCCCTGAAGACGGCGAATTCGGGCTATCTCACGCGCCGTCTGGTGGACGTGGCGCAGGACGTGGTGGTCACGCAGCCCGACTGCGGCACCGAGGACGGCCTGATCATGACCGCGATCGTCGAGGGCGGCGATGTGGTCGAACCGTTGCGCGACCGCGTGCTGGGCCGCGTCGTGGCCGAGGACGTCTACGCTCCCGGCAACGACGACAAGCCGATCGTCACCCGCAACACGCTGCTCGACGAGTTCCTGGTCGACCGCCTCGACCAGGCCAGCGTGCAGTCGGTCAAGGTGCGTTCGCCGATCGCCTGCGAGGCGCCGCACGGCGTCTGTTCAATGTGCTATGGCCGCGACCTGGCGCGCGGGCATCTCGTCAACATCGGCGAAGCAATCGGTGTCATCGCTGCGCAATCGATCGGCGAGCCCGGTACCCAGCTGACCATGCGTACCTTCCATATCGGAGGTGCGGCCTCGCGCGCCGCGGCCGTGGACAACGTCACGGTCAAGACCACCGGTGCGGTCAAGTTCAACAACCTCAAGACAGTGCAGCATGCCCAGGGCCATCTGGTCGCGGTGTCGCGTTCCGGTGAAGTCAGTGTGCTCGACGGGCATGGTCGCGAGCGCGAGCGCTACAAGGTGCCCTACGGCGCCACGCTGGCGGTCAAGGACGGCGCCCAGGTCAAGGCGGGCCAGACCGTGGCCAATTGGGATCCGCATACCCACCCGATCGTGTCCGAAGTGGCGGGCAAGGTGCGCTTCATCGACTTTCTCGATGGCGTCACCGTGCAGTCGCAGACCGACGAGCTGACCGGCCTCGAGTCGGCGGTGGTCACCGACCCCAAGCGTCGTGGTGGCGGCGCCAAGGATCTGCGTCCGACCGTGCGCCTGGAAGACAAGAAGGGCAAGGAACTCAAGCTGCCGGGCACCGACATTCCGGCGCAGTACTTCCTGCCGGCAGGCGCGATCGTCAGCTTGCAGGATGGTGCCGAGGTTGGCGTCGGTGACGTGGTGGCGCGTATTCCGCAGGAGACCTCCAAGACCCGCGACATCACCGGCGGTCTGCCGCGCGTGGCCGATCTGTTCGAAGCACGCAAGCCGAAGGAGCCTGCAATCCTGGCCGAGCGCTCGGGCATCATCAGCTTCGGCAAGGACACCAAGGGCAAGCAGCGCCTGGTGATCAAGGACGCCGATGGCAACGATCATGAGGAACTGATCCCGAAGTGGCGACACGTCATCGTGTTCGAGGGTGAGCACGTCGAGAAGGGCGAGACCGTCGTGGACGGCGAGCCGAATCCGCACGACATCCTGCGCCTGCTGGGTGTCGAGCCCTTGGCCGCTTATCTGGTCAAGGAAATCCAGGACGTCTATCGTCTGCAGGGTGTCAAGATCAACGACAAGCACATCGAAGCGATCATTCGCCAGATGCTGCGCAAGGTGGAGGTTGTCGAGCAGGGCGACACGCGCTACCTGCGAGGCGAGCAGGTGGATCGGTTGCGCTCGCTGGCCGAAAACCGTCGCGTCGAAGCGCGCGGCGAGCGGCCGGCCCGATACGAGCCGATGCTGCTTGGTATCACCAAGGCGTCGCTGGCGACCGAATCGTTCATCTCCGCTGCGTCGTTCCAGGAAACCACGCGCGTGTTGACCGAGGCGGCTGTGCGCGGGACGCGCGATACCTTGCGTGGTCTGAAGGAGAATGTTATCGTTGGTCGCTTGATTCCCGCCGGAACAGGCCTTGCGTACCACGCGCAACGCCGGGCTCGTGGCGGATTGTCCGCATCTGAACTCGAAACCCTCTCGGGCGGCGCTTCAAGCGTCTTCGAGGAAGTGTCGGCGGGTGACGAAACCGGCGGCGACTGAGCCGCCTCCGGGCTTAGACCCGGGCGACATACGAAATGAGGCGCATGGATGCGCTTCGTGTTCGGGCACAGGGATGGCGCGGTTACGGGGTTGCTGACCCGGCACGGCGCATGTTAAATTTCCGCTTCTCGGCAGGCCGGGTTTGCTCGGCTTGCCTTTACGTTTCTCAGGACCATCACGGCATGGCGACGATCAATCAGTTGGTGCGTAAACCGCGGCGTGCGAAGAGTTACAAGAGCGCATCACCCGCTCTGCAGAATTGCCCGCAGCGCCGCGGTGTATGCACCCGTGTATATACCACGACACCGAAAAAGCCGAACTCGGCCTTGCGCAAAGTGGCCAAGGTGCGTCTGACCAACGGTTACGAGGTGATCAGCTACATCGGCGGCGAAGGTCACAACCTCCAGGAGCATTCGGTGGTTCTGATCCGCGGTGGTCGCGTCAAGGATCTGCCGGGCGTGCGCTATCACACCGTGCGCGGCAGCCTCGACTGCGCCGGTGTGGCCAAGCGCCGCCAGAGCCGCTCCAAGTACGGCGCCAAGCGCCCGAAGGGCTAATGGATTTCAAGGACTCCCGTCATGTCGCGTAAAGGTTCACATCCAGCCCGTACCACCCTGCCGGATCCCAAGCACGGCAGCCAGGTCATCGCCCGTTTCATCAACATGGTGATGAAAAGCGGCAAGAAGTCGATCGCCGAGCAGATCGTCTATGGCGCACTGGACCAGCTGGGGCAGAAACATGCCGAGCCGGTCGCGCTGGTCGAAAAGGCGCTTGGCAACGTGTCGCCCGCCGTTGAGGTGAAGTCCCGCCGCGTCGGTGGTGCGACCTATCAGGTGCCGGTCGAAGTTCGCCCTTCGCGCCGTCAGGCGCTGGCGATGCGCTGGCTGATCGATTCGGCGCGCAAGCGCGGCGAGAACTCGATGCCGCGCAAGCTGGCCGCCGAACTGCTCGACGCATCCGAGAATCGCGGCGGCGCGGTCAAGAAGCGTGAAGAGACGCACCGCATGGCGGAGGCCAACAAGGCCTTCTCGCATTACCGCTGGTAAGAATTGAGGCAAGAGCCGTGGCCCGCACCACTCCCATCGAGCGCTATCGCAACTTCGGCATCATGGCCCACATCGATGCCGGCAAGACCACGACCACGGAGCGCATCCTTTTTTACACGGGCGTCAATCACAAGATTGGCGAAGTGCACGACGGCGCCGCGACCATGGACTGGATGGAGCAGGAGCAAGAGCGCGGCATCACCATCACGTCCGCGGCGACGACCTGCTTCTGGACGGGCATGGACCGTTCGTTCCCGCAGCACCGCTTCAACATCATCGACACGCCCGGCCACGTCGACTTCACCATCGAGGTGGAGCGCTCGCTGCGCGTTCTGGACGGCGCCGTGTTCGTGCTGTGCGCCGTCGGCGGCGTGCAGCCGCAGTCGGAAACCGTCTGGCGCCAGGCCAACAAGTACGGCGTCCCGCGCCTTGCGTTTGTCAACAAGATGGACCGTACCGGGGCCAACTTCGACAAGGTGATCGAGCAGTTGAAGAGCCGTCTCGGCGCGCATCCGGTGCCGATGCAGGTGCCGATCGGCGCCGAAGAGAACTTTGATGGCGTGGTCGATCTGGTCAAGATGAAGGCCATTGTCTGGGACATGGCCAGCCAGGGCATGAGCTTCGAATACCAGGACATTCCCGCGCATCTCGCGGAAGTGTGCGCCAAGGCGCGCAACTTCATGGTCGAGGCCGCCGCGGAGACGTCCGAAGAACTGATGAACCGATACCTCGAAGAAGGCGACCTTTCCGAGGGCGACATCATCGCCGGCATCCGTGCCGGCACGGTGGCCAACCAGCTGATTCCGGTGTTCTGCGGCACGGCCTTCAAGAACAAGGGCGTGCAGGCGATGCTGGACGCGGTCGTGCAACTGCTGCCATCGCCCGCCGATCGTCCGCCGGTCAAGGGCATGGACGAAAATGACAAGGAAGCGCTGCGCAAGGCCGGCGATGAGCAGCCGTTTTCGGCGCTGGCGTTCAAGATCATGACCGATCCGTTCGTCGGATCACTGACCTTCTTCCGCGTCTATTCGGGCGTGCTGGCGGCCGGCGATCAGGTCTACAACCCGATCAAGAGCCGCAAGGAGCGCGTCGGCCGCATTCTGCAGATGCACGCCAATCAGCGCGAGGAAATCAAGGAAGTCCGTTCCGGCGACATCGCCGCAGCGGTCGGCCTCAAGGACGTCACCACGGGTGACACGCTGTGCTCGCAGGATCATCTGATCACGCTGGAGCGCATGGTGTTTCCGGAGCCGGTGATCTCGATGGCGGTGGAACCGCGAACCAAGAGCGACCAGGAAAAGATGGGCGTTGCCCTGTCGCGCCTGGCGCAGGAGGATCCATCCTTCCGCGTGCGCACCGATGAGGAGTCGGGCCAGACCATCATTGCCGGCATGGGCGAGCTGCATCTCGAGATTCTCGTCGAGCGCATGAAACGCGAGTTCAGCGTCGAAGCCAACGTCGGCCAGCCGCAGGTTGCCTTTCGCGAGACCATCCGCAAGCCGGTGCGCGTCGAAGGCAAGTTCGTGCGCCAGTCGGGCGGCAAGGGCCAGTACGGCCATGTCTGGATCGAAATGGAGCCGCGCGAGCGCGGCAGCGGTTACCTGTTCGAGAACGGCATCGTCGGCGGCTCGGTCCCGCGCGAATACATTCCAGCGGTGGACAAGGGCATCCAGGAGGCCGTTGCCAACGGTGTCATGGCGGGCTTCCCGGTGGTGGACGTCAAGATTCGTCTGGTCGATGGTTCGTACCACGAGGTCGACTCCAGCGAAATGGCGTTCAAGATCGCCGGTTCGATGGCCTTCAAGGAAGGTTTCAACAAGGCCAATCCCGCCTTGCTCGAGCCGATCATGAAGGTCGAAGTGGTGACGCCCGAGGATTACATGGGTGACGTGATGGGCGATCTGAGTCGCCGGCGCGGTCTGCTGCAGGGGTCCGACGAGTCACCCTCCGGAAAGGTCATCAATGCGCTGGTGCCGCTGAAGGAAATGTTCGGTTACGCCACCACGTTGCGATCGATGAGCCAGGGCCGCGCGACCTTCACCATGGAATTCGCACACTACGCTGAAGCACCCAACAGCATCGCCGAACAGGTCATCAAGAAGTCGGCCTGATCGTTTTCCGTCAACCAAGCCATTGTTCTGAGGTTCCGAGTCATGTCCAAGGAAAAGTTTGAGCGAAAGAAGCCGCACGTGAACGTGGGGACGATAGGTCACGTGGATCACGGGAAGACGACGCTGACGGCGGCGCTGACGAAGGTGGGCGCGGAGCGGTTTGGC
>JAJYTG010000002.1 GCA_021793195.1 Pseudomonadota bacterium | reverse complement strand
CGGTCAGCAGCACCTCGTAGATCACCGTCGGCGCGGTGGTCACCAGGTTGAGGTCGTACTCGCGCTCCAGGCGCTCCTGCACGATCTCCATGTGCAGCAGGCCGAGGAAGCCGCAGCGGAAGCCGAAACCCATCGCCTCGGAGGACTCCGGCTCGAAGAACAGCGCGGCGTCGTTCAGGCGCAGCTTGTCCAGCGCCTCGCGCAGCGCCGGATAATCCTCGGCGGCGACCGGAAACAGGCCGGCGAAGACGCGCGGCTGCATCTGCTGGAAGCCGGGCAGCGCGCGCGGCGCCGGGCTGGCGGCCAGGGTCAGGGTGTCGCCCACCGGCGCGCCGTGCACGTCCTTGATCGAGGCGGTGACCCAGCCCACCTCGCCGGCGCCCAGCCGGTCCTTGACCTTGCGCTTGGGCGTGAACACGCCGACCGATTCGACTTCGTGCGCGCGTCCGGTGGACATCACCAGCAGCTTGTCGCGCGGCTTGATCTCGCCCTGCATCACGCGCACCAGCGAGACGACGCCGAGGTAGTTGTCGAACCAGGAGTCGATGATCAGCGCCTGCAGGCGATCGGTGTCGCGCGGGCGCGGCGGCGGGATGCGGGCGACGATCGCCTCCAGCACCTCGATCACGTTCTGCCCGGTCTTGGCGCTGATCGCGATGGCGTCCTCGGCATCGATGCCGATCACCGCCTCGATCTCGGCCTTGGCGCGCGCGATGTCGGCGGTCGGCAGGTCGATCTTGTTCAGCACCGGCACCACGGTCAGGCCCTGCTCGACGGCGGTGTAGCAGTTGGCCACCGACTGCGCCTCGACGCCCTGCGCGGCGTCGACCACCAGCAGCGCGCCCTCGCAGGCGGCCAGCGAGCGGCTGACCTCGTAGCTGAAGTCGACGTGGCCGGGAGTGTCGATGAAATTGAGCATGTAGATGCGGCCGTCGCGCGCCGTGTACGGCAGCGACACCGACTGCGCCTTGATGGTGATGCCGCGCTCGCGCTCGATCGGATTCGAGTCCAGCACCTGCGCCTCCATTTCACGCGCCTCGAGACCGCCGCAGAGCTGGATGATGCGGTCGGCGAGCGTGGACTTGCCGTGGTCGATGTGGGCGATGATGGAGAAGTTGCGGATGTGATCCATGGCCAACGCGCAGGGGCAACGGCAATGCGCGGTCCGCATGGCCGCGCGCCGCCCGGAGGCGGCGCGAGGCGCGGATTATGGCAGAAGCCGGGGTCCGTCGCGGCCCCGGCCTGCCGCGATCAGCCCTGCTTGGGCACCGGGATGGCGATGAACTGGGTGAGGTTGTCACGGCGCACCAGCAGCATCACGTCGTCGCCCGGACGGTAGCCCTGCAGTGCCTGGTCGAAGGCCTTGGCGCTGCCGACCGGGCGCTGCCCGACCATCAGGATCACGTCGCCCGCATGCAGACCGGCCTGCATTGCCGCAGGACCCAGCACGCGCGTGATCAGCACGCCCTCGCCGTTCTTCAGGCCGAGCTGGCTGCGCTGCTCCTGGGTGATGTTCTCCACCACCAGGCCCAGGTTGTTGCCGGATTCGGCGCGACCCTGCACCGCCGCCAGGTCCGCGGCGTTGCGCGGCGCGGCCTCGATCTTGACGTCGATCGTGCGTGGCTTGCCATCGCGCAGGACGGTCAGCTTGGCGATGCTGCCGATCGGCGCCAGGCCGACCATCGGCGGCAGGTCCGAGCTGCTGTACACCGGCTGGCCGTTGAAGGCGGTGATCAGGTCACCCACATGCACGCCGGCCTTTTCCGCCGCGCCTCCGGCCACGAGCTTGGCCACCAGCGCACCGCTCTCGCTGTCGAGCTTGAGGCTCTTGGCCAGGCTCTGGGTCAGCGGCTGCACATAAACACCGATGATCCCGTGGCTGACGTAGCCCTTGGCCTTGATCTGCTGCACGGCATTCATCGCGACATCGATCGGGATCGCGAACGACAGGCCCATGTAGCCGCCGCTGTTGGAGAAGATCTGCGAGTTGATGCCGACCACCTGGCCGTCCAGATTGAACAGCGGGCCGCCGGAATTGCCGCGGTTGATCGGCACGTCGGTCTGGATGAACGGCACGTAGGGTTGGTCGTTCATGGGAGCGAGGCTGCGGCCGACCGCGCTGACGATGCCGGCGGTGACGGTGTGGCTGAGGCCGTAGGGCGAGCCGATCGCCACGACCCACTGCCCGGCCTTGAGCGTGCGGGAGTCGCCGATGCTGACCGTGGGCAGGTTCTTGGCGTCGATCTTCAGCAACGCGATGTCGTAGGAGGGATCGGCGCCGACCACCTTGGCGGTGTAGTCGCGGCGATCGGACAGCTTGACCGTGACCTTGCTGGCGTGGGCGACGACGTGGTTGTTGGTGAGGATGTAGCCGTCGCTGGAAATGATGAAGCCCGAGCCCAGCGACATCTCCTCGCCGGCACCCGGCTGCTGGCGCGGCATCGGAATGCCGAAGAAGCGGAAGAAGTCGGGCGGCATGCCCTGTGCACCGGCCGGCATCGATCCTTCGGGCTGGCTGATCACCGCCTGCACATTGACGACCGCCGGACCATTCTGCTGGACGATGCCGGTGAAGTCAGGCAACGAGGCAGCGGCCGCGGCGCCCGCGGTCGCCAACAGCAGCACGGCCATGGCCGCCAGTCGCTTCCAGGTTTTGCTCATCACGGGATTACCTCCAGATGGACGGATGGGGGAAATGACGCGCGCGGCGCCAGTGAGGCCTTCGATGCCAGCGTGGCCGGCGAAGTTCAAGTGCCGGTGGGCATCCGTTCAGGCCGGCGGCGTCCGCCGGGAAGGCAGGCAAGGCCGGCGCGCAGCGGACTCCGCGCGCTCAATGGCCCGCCGCCAACGCCACCGAGTCGGCGATCCGCTGCACCGTCGGCACCGGCACATCACCGAGCACGGTGACCCGTTCGCCGTCATGGGTCTCACTGACGAAACTCAGCGCTCCGCGCACGCCGGCGCCCTGCGGCAGCTGTACCGGGCCGCGCTGGACATAGACCGACACGCTGGCGATGCCGTCACTGAGCACCAGATGCTCGCTGCCGGACGTGCCGTCGCCCACGCACACGCGCACATGGAACCCCGGTGGCGCATTGATCACGCGCCACTGCGCGGGTTGCGCGGACAGACGCGCCGCGAGCGGCGCTGCGGTCGCCGGCGCGGCGCCGTCGAGGGCCGTCAGATCGGCCTGCGCGCCCACCCGCAGCGCGACGAAACGGAACTCCTCCGGCAGCGGCCGGCCATCGAGCGTCAGTTGCACGCGCAGCGGCAATCCGTTCGCACGATCGAGCCACAAGCGGTAGCCGTAGCGGTAACCGTCGCGCGGCCGGACCCGCAGTTGCTCGGTCGCCCGCGTGGCAATGCGTTCACCCGGCCGCAGGGTCAGCGTGTAGCTGGGATGCAGTGCGGCCAGCGGCACGTCGGGCACCAGCGGCAGCAGGGTATGCAAGTGACCGGGATCGAGCCGCAGCGGCGGCGCGCCAGCCAGAGTCCACTGCACGCGGGTGCCGCGGCGCGTGATCTGCAGCGCGCGCCCGTCGAGGCTGGTCAGCAGATCGCGGTCGGGGCTGCCGGCGCGGTGTTCGATCGCCAGCGTCTGCAGATCGCTGCCCTGGCGCAGCACCAGGGTGCCGCTGTAGTCCAGATCCACCAGCGCCAGACGCATCCGCCGCCAGGCGGTCGCTGCAGGCGGCTGCGCCGCGGCGGCCAGTCCGGGCAAGCCCAGCAACAGCAGCAGCGCGCCGCGCCGGGCACGCATCAGCGCTGCTCCGCGGCGCCTCCGCGCACCGGGGTCATGTCCCGCGGCGGCGACATCAGCAGCACATAGGGCACCAGACCACCGGCCGCCGCCGCGTCACCCGACTGGTAGTGACGCAGGGTGTAGGCGTCGAGCTGCGGCGAGTAGGCGGCGGTCTGCACGTCGTCGATGGCCACCGGCGCCTGGGCGAATGCCGTCGCAGGCTGCGGCACGGCAGCGGGATCATTGAGCCACGCCGGAGCGGGTGTCGGCGCGGGCACCGCCGCCATGTCGGGCTCGGAGCGCGGCAGCGGCTGCACCATCAGCAGCGCGGTCACCGCTACCGCCGCGGCAATGGCCCCGCCCGCCGACCAGCGCAGCCAGCGGCCGCGCGCCGGCAACGGGTCGCCGATCAGCGCACGGCTGACGCGGGCGGCAAAACCCGGAGCGGCCAGACGCGGCGAGGCGCCCTTGAGGCAATCGCGGGCGACGTGCAGCCGCGTCCAGCAGGCGACGGCTTCGCGATCGTGACCGAGCCGACGCAGCAGGAAGCCGGCCTGCTCGCGCGACAGTTCGCCATCCATCAGTGCGGAAAGGTGCTCGCGGATCGTCGTGTCGCTCATGGCTGCAACCCTCAACTCTCAACTGTCCGTGATCAGCGGCCGCAGGCTGGTGTCGATCGCCTCGCGGGCGCGGAAGATCCGTGAACGCACGGTGCCGATCGGACAGTTCATCGCTTCGGCAATCTCCTCGTAACTCAGCCCGTCGACCTCGCGCAGCGTGATCGCGGTGCGCAAATCCTCGGGCAAGGCTTGGACCGTGGAAAACACGGTTTGTTCAATCTCCTGCCGCAACAGTTCATGCTCCGGGGTATCGCCGTCGCGCAGGCCGTTGGCACTCTCGGCGTAGAGCGCGTCCTCGATCGCGACGTCCTCGGTCGGCGGACGCCGGCCCAGCGAGACCAGATGATTCTTGGCGGTATTGACGGCGATCTTGTACATCCAGGTGTAGAACTGGCTGTCGCCGCGAAACGAGCCGATCGCCCGATAGGCGCGGATGAACGCTTCCTGGGCGACGTCCTCGCACTCGCTCCAGTCCTGGATGTAGCGGGAGATCAGGCCGATCACCCGATGCTGATACTTGCGCACCAGCAGGTCGAAGGCGCGGGTATCGCCTTTCTGCACCTGCTCGACCAGTGCACGATCGGTTTCTGGCTCGCCCATCCGGGCTGATCTCCCTCGACGGCGACGGATCGCCAGCAGTGTTCTTGCGCCGGGCGCACCCGGCGGGCGCAGGATCGCCGCGCGTCCCCTTGGTGCGGATCCTCCTAGAGTAGCCGAAGCGACGTGCCGGCGAGCCGCTGCAGGCCCCGCGACACCGACCCCGTGCGGCGCCCCGCGATGACGGCGCGAATCGCGGCGCGGGGCTCAGACCCCCGGCCCGGAAGACTCCGGGTGCAGCTGCAGGCGCGTTGCCAGCAGGCGCTCGAACGCCTCGTGCGCCAGCGGCCGGCAGAACAGATAACCCTGCAGCTCCTCGCAACCCAGCAGGCGCAGGAACTCGAACTGCTGCTCGGTTTCCACGCCCTCGGCGACCACCGCCCGACCCAGGCTGTGCGCCATCGACACCGTCGCGCGCACGATCGCCTCATCATCCGGATCGATGCCGATGTGGCGCACGAAACTCTGGTCGATCTTGATGCGATCGGCGGGAAACCGGCGCAGATAGTCGAGTGACGCCTGGCCGGTGCCAAAATCATCGATGGCGATGCGGCAGCCCAGCGCGCGCAGTGCCTGCAATGCCTCCGGTACGCCGCTCGCCGATTTCAGGCTGACGCTCTCGGTGACCTCGAGCTCGAGCAGGCCGGGATCGATGCCGCTCTCGGCGAGCACCGCGCGCACCGTTTCCACCAGCCCGGGGTGGCGCAGCTGCAGTGCCGAAAGGTTGACGCCCACGCGCAGGCCGAGGCCGAAGCGGCGCTGCCAGCGCACCGCATCGGCGCAGGCGGTGCGCAGGACCCACTCCCCGATCGGCAGGATCAGGCCGGTCTCCTCGGCCAGCGGGATGAAGAACGCCGGACTGATCATGCCGAGCTCGGGATGCTCCCAGCGGATCAGCGCCTCCATGCCGACGATGTCCTCGCTGGCGGCGTCCACCTGCGGCTGATAGTGCAGACGCAGCTCGCCGTTGCGTTCGGCCTGGCGCAGCCGCCCCTCCAGCGCCACGCGCTGGCGATGCGCTTCCTGCGGCATCGCCACGTAGGCCTGCCAGGTATTGCGGCCGAGGCCCTTGGCGCTGTACATCGCCATGTCTGCATGCTGCAGCAGCTGCTCGGCGTTGGCGGCGTCGTCGGGATAGACGCTGAGCCCGATCGACGCGGTGACGGCGATCTCGCTGCCATCGGGCAGGGCCAGCGGCGCCTCCATCAGCCGCACGATCTTGTCGGCGATGCGATGCACGTCGTCGCGCTGCACGATCTGGCGCAGGATCACGGTGAACTCGTCGCCGGCATAGCGGGCGACGGTGTCGTAGGCGCGCACGCTGGCGCGCAGGCGCCGCCCCGCGGCCAGCAGCACCTGGTCGCCGGTGGCGTGGCCCAGCGCATCGTTGATGCTCTTGAAACGATCGAGATCGACAAACAGCACGGCGAAGCTCTCGCCGCCGCGTTCCGCCTCCAGCAGCACGTTCTGCAACCGGTCGTTGAACTGCAGCCGGTTGGGCAGGCCGGTGAGAGCGTCCTCGAGACCGCGCGCGCGGCCCTGCTCGCGGGCGCGGCGCAGGGCCAGCTCGGCGGCAAAGCGGCCCGCCGCCACCCGCAGGGTGTCGGCCAGCAGCAGATCGGAGCCGCGCGGCGCACGCGCATAGGCCAGCAACGCGCCGAGCACGTTGCCATGCGGATCCGTCAGCGGCAGACAGGCGCAGACCGATGCCGCGATCGCGGCAAGAAAGCCGTCGGCTGCGGCCAGCTGGCGTGCGCCGTCGAGATGCATCACCTCCTCGCCGGCCAGCGCCAGTGCCAGCGTCGGCTGCTGGGCCGGGTCGGGCGCATCGGTCGGCGCCGGCACGCGCTGCACGATCACCAGCGGCAACACGGTGTCATCGGCGACGCTGGCATAGACCGCCAGAAAGGCCAGGTCGAGGGTATCGGCCAGCAGGCGCGCCGCGGCCTCCAGCGCGGCATCGCCGCGGCCGGCCGCGTTCACGCGTGCCAGCAGCGCCAGGGCATCGCGGGCACGGCGCTGGTCGTCGAGGACGCGGATGCGACTGCAGTGCACCGGCACGCCATCGCGCAGCGCCAGCCGCAGGCTGATCTCGACGGGATCGCTGCGACCGTCCGGCCGCGGCCGCTCGCAGCGGAACTGCACCGCGCCCTCCATCTGCAGCTTGCGTCGCAGCACCCGCTGGCGCGCGGCGTCTGCGCACAGTGCGATCGGATCCAGATGACGCCCGCGCCACGCCGCGCCGGTCAACCCGTTGGCGCGCGCAAACGCATCATTGAAGGCGAGAATGCCGCCTTCGCTGTCGCTGACCAGCAGCTCGTCGCTGCTGGTATCGAAAAACAGCCGCAGGACATCGTCTGCCTCGCTGCTGACCGCGGCAACCGCGGGGCGCCGTCCGAGCGCGGTGTTGACGCGTGCACAGACCTCGCCGGCCGCGAACGGCGCCGCCAGCCAGTCGCTGACGCCCGGCACGGCACGGTGAAACCCCCAGACCCGCTGCGCGGATTCGCCGGCCAGCAGCCCGAGCACCGCCGGACCCTGGCGCTGGGCGAGTTGGGCACAGAGCAACACGGCCTCTCCGGCCTCGCCGTTGAATTCGAGCAGCACCAGATCCAGCACGGGAATCTGCGCCAGCAAGGCACGCGCTTGCGCCACATCACGCGCGGTATACAGGGCCTCGAAGCCGGCCTGTTCCAGGGCATCGTAAAGAACGCGCCGCTCGCCGCGGTCAGCGGCCACGATCAGCAGAGCGGGAGCGTCGTGGCCAGGCATGCTCAGCGTACCCAGCGGCCGCCGCGCAGGCGCAGGCGGCCCTGCCCGCTCGCAGCCAGACGCAGGCGCAGCGCCTGTTCGGCCAGGGCGGGCGGCAGTGCATCCAGGGGCGCCAGCAGCACCACGCGACGGGCGTAGCCCGCGCGCTGCCGCAGGATCTGATGCAGCAGCGGCAGCACCGCGGGCAGGTCCTGCAGCGGCAACGGGATCAGATAGATGCCGAAATGCATGCTCTGCAGCACATAGCGCAGGGCATCGCCCGGACGGTGCGTCGCCGGCACCCGCACACCGGCCTCGCGCAGGCTGCACAGGCCTTCTTCGGCATTCCACAGATACAGCGACTGGCCGCCCAGCAGGGCCTGGCGGCGAAACTCGTCGGCCAGCGCTGCTGCGTCACCGGTATCCAGCAGGGTCAGTGCCTGCTCGCCGGCAAGCACACGCGCCAGCAACTCGGCAGTGGTGGCAACGACCTCGACCTGCAGTTCTGGCATTCCCCGGCGCTCGCGCGGCCTTGCTCGCAGCCGCTGGTTATCGTGTGATCATTACTCTGACGCAAACGCGGGGCGATCGCATCATGTTCGAAGGTCTGCGGTTCAGGCACTGGCAGGCGCAGCGGCGCGAAGACGGCATCGTGGTGCTCGCGCTCGATCGCGCGGACAGCAGCGTGAATGCGCTGGCGCGCGCGGTGCTGGACGAGCTCGCCGCGATCGTCGAGCGCCTCGCCATCGAGCCGCCGGCCGGCGTGCTGATCCGCTCGGCCAAACCGGCCGGCTTCATCGCCGGCGCCGACATCCACGAGTTCGCCACTTACGAGCGCAACGGCGGTGTGCTGGCGGCGATCCAGTTCGGCCAGCGCGTGTTCCAGCACCTGGCCGAGCTGCCCTGCCCCACCGTGGCCGCGATCCACGGCCACTGCATGGGCGGCGGCACCGAGCTGGCGCTGGCCTGCCGCCATCGCGTGGCCAGCGATGACGCCAGGACCCGCATCGGTCTGCCCGAGGTGATGCTGGGCATCCACCCCGGCTGGGGTGGCACCGCACGTCTGCCGCGCCTGATCGGCGCCCTGCAGGCGCTGCCGCTGATGCTCACCGGAAAGGCGATTTCGGCGACCGCCGCGCGCGAACTGGGCCTGGTCGAGCGGGTGGTGCCCGTCGAGGATCTGCTCGATGCCGCACTGGCGATGCTGCGGCAGCCGCCGGCGCGTCCGCTGGCGCAGCGGCTGCGGGCATGGGCCAGCAATACCTGGATCGCACGGCAACTGCTCGCACCACTGGTGCGCAGGCAGACCGCAGCCAAGGTGCGTGCGGCGCATTACCCGGCGCCGTTCGCGATCATCGAGGTCTGGCGCCGCGGCAGCACCGATATCCGCCAACGTCTGAAGCTAGAGGCGCGCTCGGTGGCGCGGCTGGCCGGGACAGCGACCGCACACAACCTGATCCGGGTGTTCTTCCTGCAGGAGCGCCTGAAGGGCCTGGGTGCCGGAGTCGAGCATGGCATCCGTCATGTGCACGTCGTCGGCGCCGGCGTGATGGGCGGCGACATCGCGGCCTGGTGTGCCTGTCGCGGCTTCGACGTGACCCTGCAGGATCGCGAGCTGAAGTTCATCGAGCCGGCCTTGGCGCGGGCACGGGTCCTGTTCGAGAAGCGGCTGAAGACACCCGAGCGCGTCGCCGCGGCCACGGCGCGACTGAGCGCGGACGTCGAAGGCCGCGGCGCCGCCGATGCCGAACTGGCCATCGAGGCGATCTTCGAGAACCCCGAAGCCAAGGAAGCGCTGTACGCGCAGATCGAGCCGAAGCTGCGTGCGGGCGGTCTGCTGGCGACCAACACTTCCAGCATTCCGCTGGATGAGTTGCGTGCCAGGCTTGTCGCGCCTGAGCGTTTTATTGGTCTGCACTTCTTCAACCCGGTCGCGCAGATGCCGCTGGTCGAGCTGGTGCGCCACGATCGGCTCGATGCGCAGGCCGAAAAGCGCGCGCTGGCTTTCGTGCGCGCCATCGACAAGCTGCCGGTACCGGTTGCCGGCACGCCGGGCTTTCTGGTCAACCGCATCCTGATGCCCTATCTGCTCGAGGCCATGCGCTGCTACGCCGAGGGCGTGCCGGGGCCGCTGCTGGACAAGGTCGCACGCGCATTCGGCATGCCGATGGGGCCGATCGAGCTGGCCGACACCGTCGGCCTCGACGTCGCGGCCTCGGTCGGCAAGGAACTGGGGCCGTTCCTGGGCCTCGATATTCCCGCCGGGCTGGAGCCATTGCTGGCGGCCGGCAAGCGCGGCAAGAAAGACGGTCAGGGGTTCTACGTCTGGCGCGAGGGCAAACCGGTCAAGCCGGCGGCAGATCCCAAGTACGCGGCGCCCGACGACCTCGAGGACCGCATGATCCTGCCGCTGCTCAACGAGGCGGTCGCCTGCCTGGCCGATGGCGTGGTGGCGGATGCCGACCTGCTCGATGCCGGCGTGATCTTCGGCACCGGCTTCGCGCCGTTCCGCGGCGGCCCGATCGCCCACATCCGCAACGTCGGCGCGGACACGCTGCGATCGCGGCTGGAGCAGCTGGCCACGCGCCACGGTCCGCGCTTCGCACCCAGGCGCGGCTGGGACAACCCCGCGCTGCGCGCGGGCGGCAGCGCCGGCTGACCGAGCCGCGGCAGCTAGCCGGTGCCGTGCGGCAGATCGTCCGCGGCGCTGCCCGGCTCGGCCAGCAACGCCACCACCGCGGGCGCAAAGGCGCGCACCTCCTCGGCCAGCGCGCGCGGCACCAGCAGGTAGCGACCCTCGCACTGGATCACGCCCAGTGCGCCATCGTTGACCTCGCGCAGCTGCTCGGCGCTGACGTAGACGCGGCGGATCTTGCCGCCGTATTCGAAATGCCGCGCGTGCTCGGCGTCCGCACGATTGAGCGCGCGGCCATCGAGCAGCGCGAGCAGCCTCTGCCGCTGCGCCTTGCGCGCTGCCGCCTTGGCGGCAGCCTCACGTTCGGCACGCACGCGTTCGTCGCGCTCCTGCCGGGCGCGCAGGGCGTAGGCCTTGGCCAGGTCGATCTCGGCTGACACGACGCGCGGCGCGGTCTTGCGGCGGACAGCACCGGCTGTCGGCTCGCCTTGCCGCACGGGGCGCTGCTCGCGCGGCCGGTCCTCGCGCAGCCGATCCTCACGCGACTGAGCGCCACGCGATCGGCCTTCCCGCGATCGGCCGTCGCGCGGTTTGTCGTCGCGCGGCTTGTCGTCGCGCCGGACCTGGACCAACCCGCTCTTCAGCAGCTGATCACGCAGGGATTCGCTCATGCCCGGTTCTCAGTAATGGGGTGGCGGCGGTTCGAGGTGGGTGTCGGCACCGAGTGCAACGCGCACCGCGGCCAACTCGCTGCGCAATTCGCGCACGCTGCGCTCGAGCAGATCCAGTCGCACGCTGCGCTCGGCGTCGGCGTGCAGCAGGCCAGCCACCGCCTCGTCCAGAAAGGTCATGCGCACCTCCAGCTCGGCGAGGCGATCCGGCTCGTTCATGCTCAGGCCCGCGCCAGCGAACGGCCACGGCCGATGCCGTAGTAAGCCAGTCCCGCCGCCTCGACCACCGGGGGATCCCAGATATTGCGGCCATCGAAGACCACCGCCTCTCGCAGCTCGGCGCGCACCCGCGCGAAGTCGGGACTGCGAAAGGCCTTCCACTCGGTGACCAGGGCCAGCGCATCGGCGCCCGCGAGGGCCGCGTGCGGGTCGGCGCAGAGTTCGAGATCGGCGCGCGCGCCGTAGAGCTGCCGCGCGGCATCCATCGCCTCGGGATCGAAGGCACGCACGCGCGCGCCGGCCGCCCACAGCTGCTCGAGCAGGCGGCGACTGGGCGCTTCGCGCAGATCGTCGGTGTTGGGCTTGAACGCCAGCCCCCACACCGCGATCGTGCGGCCGCGCAGCACAGCGCCGAAGTGCCGCGAAATCAGCGCGAACAGCCTGCCCTTCTGATCGGCATTGACCGCCTCGACCGCGGCCAGCAGGCGCGCCGCATAGCCATGCGCGTGCGCGGTGCGCTCCAGCGCCTGCACGTCCTTGGGAAAACACGAGCCGCCATAGCCGGCACCGGGGTAAATGAAGTGGTAGCCGATGCGCGGATCGGCGCCGATCCCCTGGCGCACCAGCTCGATATCGGCACCCACCTGCTCGGCGATGTTGGCGATCTCGTTCATGAAGCTGATCTTGGTCGCCAGCATCGCGTTGGCGGCGTACTTGGTCAGCTCGGCCGAGCGCGCGTCCATCAGCACGATGCGTTCGTGATTGCGGTTGAACGGCGCATAGAGCGCCTTCAGCAGCGCAATGGCGCGCGCGCTGTCGCTGCCGACGATGATGCGGTCGGGACGCAGGCAGTCGTTGACCGCATCGCCTTCCTTGAGGAATTCGGGATTGGAGACGACATCGAATTCGAGGCGCATGCCGCGTGCGGCCAGCTGTTCGCCAATGGCGGCGCGCACCCGATCGGCGGTGCCGACCGGCACCGTCGACTTGTTGACGACCACGGCGTAGCCGTCGAGATGGCGGCCGATGCTGCGCGCCACCGCGAGCACGTGGCTGAGATCGGCGCTGCCGTCCTCGTCCGGCGGCGTGCCGACCGCAATGAAGAGCAACTCGCCGTGGGCCACGCCAGCTGCGGCGTCGGTACCGAAATGCAGTCGCCCGGCGGCACGGTTGCGCGCCACCAGCGGCGCCAGGCCGGGCTCGAAGATCGGCGTTTCACCGCGTTCCAGGCGCGCGACCTTGGCCGCATCGACATCGATGCAGAGCACGTCGTTGCCCATCTCGGCGAGACAGGTGCCGGTGACCAGACCGACGTATCCGGTGCCGAACAGGGTGACACGCATGAACGCTCCGGAATGCGCGAGATGGGAGGCGGTGGCAAATCCGCATGGCGATTCTAGGCGCCGCCATGAATCGCGGCCAGCGCAGTGGCAGACCGCTGCGCAAAAGCAAACGGGGCGCGGATTGCTCCACGCCCCGCTGCGCAGGTGCGACGGCTTACTTGCCGGCGGGTGCAGCCGGCGCTGCCGGCGTCGGCATCGCCTTCAGCAGATCGATGTCGAACACCAGAGTCATGTTGGGCGGCAGCGTGCCCGGCGGCGGCGTGGCGCCGTAAGCCAGGTTGCCGGGGATGAACAGCTTGAACTTGCTGCCCACCGGCATCAGCATCACGCCCTCGCGGAAGCCCGGGATGACGTTGCCCAGCGGGATCGAGGCCGGACCACCGTGATCGGCGGAGGCGTCGAACTTCTGCCCGTTGATGAAGGTACCGGTGTAGTTGACCTGCACCGTGTCATTGGCGGTCGGCTTGGCACCGGTGCCCATCTGCAGCACTTCGTACTGCAGACCGTCGGGCAAGGTCTTCACGCCCGGACGGGTCTTGTTCTTGGCGAGAAATGCCGCGCCGTCGGCCTCGTTCTTGGCCGCCATCTTGGCCACTTCGATCTTGTTCTTCGCCTGCAGCTTGACCATGAAGGCCTCGCGCACGGTCTTGGCCTCGGCTTCGCTCATCGCCGGCTTCTGGCCCGACAGCACGGTCTGCAGCGCACGCGCCACGATCGCGGGATCGAGTTCCTCGCGCACGATCGGCGGCAGCGAGCTGCCGAGATCCATGCCGACGACGTAGCTGTTCTTGGCCTTCTCGGTGGTCAGCGCCGGCCCGGCCGCGTGCGCGACCGCGGTCAGGCCCAGCGTCGCGGACATCACCGCCGCGAGCAGCGTGGGACGCAGAATCTTCGACATTCGATATTCCTCATGTGGATGGGCGTTTGCGCGACACGCGGTGCGCGAACGCGGACGCCCATTGTGCGGGACCACCTTACGATTGGCAAACGGCAGCGTGCCGTCCGCGGACCGCCGTGCAGCCGCGATTCACGCGCCCGGCGACCGTGGCCATCGGCGATAAAGCTTGACGGCTTCGCGCCCCCCCCGTAACCTTTCCGGCTTCCAGCGTGGGGGCCATAGCTCAGCTGGGAGAGCGCTACAATGGCATTGTAGAGGTCGCCGGTTCGATCCCGGCTGGCTCCACCACCCTTCAAGTCCCCATCGTCTAGAGGCCTAGGACATCACCCTTTCACGGTGGCGACCGGGGTTCGAATCCCCGTGGGGACGCCACGAGGTCGTCCCGGCAGCGGATGCCGGGCGGAGTTGCAAGGCAACACGAGCAGTCGTCAAAACGCGGAGCGGTAGTTCAGCTGGTTAGAATGCTGGCCTGTCACGCCGGAGGTCGCGGGTTCGAGTCCCGTCCGCTCCGCCATTCACCTCAAGCCCGCCGCGAGCGGGCTTGTTCGTTTCAGGCACGGCCGTCGCGCGAGCCCGGTGCTTCAGGGATTCGCAACGACGTCGACGGCGCGCATCAGCGTCCCCGCCGAGTGCCCCTGCTCGACCAGATATTCCAGCCAGCGGCTGAGAAAACTCGCCATGCGCATGCGGTGCTGCAGCACCGTGCGCGGCGGCGGAAACGGACCCAGCACCTGCCACAGCCGCCGCCCAGGATGGCAGTGCAGCACCTCGGCGACGTGCGCGTCGGTGTACATGCGGATCTGCGCCGACGGCGCGCGCAGGCCGGTGTCGGCGTCGCGCAGGTCGTAGGTCAGTTCCAGCTCGATCGTGTAGGGGTGCCGCACCTGCACCTCGAGATGCACGTCGAGACCATCGTCGACGTCGGACACGTAACGCCCCACCGCCAGTTGCTGCGGCGCGAACAGCCGCGCCAGGCGGTGATAGTTCTCCGCGTACAGCCCCATCAGCAGCTCGAAGCGTCCGGGCAGCAGCGCGGCGGCGGTGATGCGATCGGCCAGCATGGCCCGAGCTTAGCATCGGCGCATCCGGGCACCGGCCGTCGGGGCGCCATCGGACATGCGGCTCAGAACAGGTGCCGCTCGATGCCGAGCTGGGCAAAGATCTTGCTGGCGATCTCCTCGATCGAGGTGTGGGTGGTGTTGAGGACCGGGATGTTCTCGCGCCGGAACAGCTGGTCGGCCTGCGCCAGCTCCTTGCGACACTGCGCCAGGGTGGCGTAATTGCTGCCCGGGCGACGCTGCTCGCGGATCTGCGCCAGTCGCCCGGCCTCGATGGTCAGCCCGAACAGGCGCGCACGGTAGGGCCGCAGCCGCGCCGGCAACTCGAGTTTGTCGAGGTCGTCCTCGGTCAGCGGATAATTGCCGGCACTGACGCCGAAGTGCAGCGCCATGTAGAGACACGTGGGCGTCTTGCCCGAGCGCGACACGCCGACCAGGATCAGGTCGGCCTCGGCGTAATTCACGTCCAGCCCGTCGTCGTGGGTCAGCGCGTAGTTGGTGGCGTTGATGCGCGCCTCGTACCTGGCGAAGTCCACCAGTCCGTGCGCGCGATTGACCGCCGGGCGGCGCTTGGAGCCGAGCTCGGCTTCCAGCGGGCCGACGAACGGCGCGAATACGTCCAGCATCAAGGCACCGCTGCCGGCCAGAATCTCGCTCAGCGCCTGGTCGACCGCGGTGTTGATCACCACCGGCCGCTGGCCCGAGCGCGCGTACTCGGACTTGATCCGCAGCGCGGCGGCCTGCGCCTTGTCGGTGCTGTCGACGAAGGGAATGCGGTGGGTGTCGAACTCGATGCCGTCGAACTGGGTCAGGATGCTGTGACCAATCGTCTCGGCGGTGATGCCGGTGGAATCGGAAACGTAGAACACCGTGCGCCGCATGGACCTCTCCTGGCGAGGCAGAGCATGACGCGAGCGGCGCCATGCGTGCTTGTTTCAGTCTGCCGCGGGCCGGACAATAGCCGGCTTTCCAGCCCGCCGCGACCGGAGATCCCCTTGAACGACCTGGTGCTTTGGCTGCACGACTTGCGCATGGCTGACCTCGGCCGTGTCGGAGGCAAGAACGCCTCGCTGGGCGAGATGATCGGCCACCTGGCGGGCCTCGGCGTGTCGGTGCCCGGCGGCTTCGCCACCACCGCGCATGCGTTCCGGCAGTTCATCGCCCAGAGCGGCCTGGCCGAACGCATCCGCGCCCGCCTGGCCACAGTCGATGTCGAGGATGTCGATGCCCTGACCCGCGCCGGCACGGAGATTCGCGGCTGGCTGATCGAAACGCCGCTGCTGCCCGGGTTCGACCGCGCCGTGCGCGAGGCTTATGCGCAGCTGTGCGCGCAGTCCGGTGGCGGCGAGGTGGCGGTGGCGGTGCGCTCCTCGGCCACCGCCGAGGACCTTCCGGATGCGTCGTTCGCCGGCCAGCAGGAAACCTTCCTCAACGTCACCGGCGCGGATGCGGTGATCCGCAAGGTCAAGGAAGTCTTCGCCTCGATGTACAACGACCGCGCGATCGCCTACCGCGTGCACCACGGTTTCGCCCACGAGGAGGTGTTCCTGTCCGCGGGCGTACAGCTGATGGTGCGCTCGGACGTCGGCGCCGCCGGCGTGCTGTTCACCCTCGACACCGAGTCGGGCTTCCGCGACGCGGTGTTCATCACCGCCAGCTACGGGCTCGGCGAGATGGTGGTGCAGGGCGCGGTCAATCCCGACGAGTTCTACGTCTTCAAGCCGACGCTGCGCGCCGGCAAGCCGGCGATCCTGCGCCGCCAGCTGGGTGCCAAGCAGCAACGGATGGTCTATTCCGACCAGCCCGGCGAGCGCGTGCGCATCGAGGAAACCCCGGCCGCGCTGCGCGCCCGCTTCGCCATCGACGACGCCGACGTGCACGAACTGGCGCGGCAGGCGCTGACCATCGAGCAGCACTACGGGCGACCGATGGACATCGAGTGGGCCAGGGACGGCGTCAGCGGCAAGGTCTACATCGTGCAGGCGCGACCGGAAACGGTGAAGTCGCGCACGCGGGCGACGCAGATCGAGCGCTATTCGCTGAAGACCCGCGGCGAGGTGCTGGCCGAGGGCCGCGCCATCGGCCAGAAGATCGGCAGCGGCGTGGCGCGCGTGGTGCGCTCGCTGGCCGACATGGCCAAGGTGCAGCCGGGCGACGTACTGGTGGCCGACATGACCGATCCCGACTGGGAGCCGGTGATGAAGCGCGCCGCGGCCATCGTCACCAACCGCGGCGGGCGCACCTGCCACGCCGCGATCATCGCCCGCGAGCTGGGCGTGCCCGCGGTGGTCGGCACCGGCCATGCACTGGACACGATCCCCGACGGCAGCGAGGTCACGGTGTCCTGCGCCGAGGGCGACACCGGCACCATCTACCGCGGCCTGCTGGCGTTCGAGCGCGTGGTGGCCGACCTGGCGCAGATGCCGCCGGCGCCGCTCAAGATCATGATGAATGTCGCCAATCCCGAGCGCGCCTTCGACTTCGCCATGCTGCCGCACGCCGGCGTCGGCCTGGCGCGGCTGGAGATGATCATCGCCAGCCACATCGGCGTGCATCCGAAAGCGCTGCTCGAGTACGACCGTCAGGACGCCGAGACACGGGCGAAGATCGACGCCCGCAGCGCGGGCTACGCCAGCCCGGTCGATTTCTATGTCGACCGCCTGGCCGAGGGCATCGCCACCATCACCGCGGCGTTCGCGCCGCACCCGGTGATCGTGCGCCTGAGCGACTTCAAGTCCAACGAGTACGCCAACCTGCTCGGCGGCGCGCGCTACGAGCCGCACGAGGAAAACCCGATGATCGGCTTCCGCGGCGCCAGCCGCTACGTCGATCCGGGCTTCGCCGACGCCTTCGCGCTGGAGTGCCGGGCCATGCGCAAGGTGCGCGAGACGATGGGCCTCGCCAACGCCTGGGTGATGATTCCCTTCGTGCGTACGCTGGCCGAAGGTCGCAAGGTGATCGAGGTGCTGGCCAGGAACGGTCTCGAGCGCGGCAAGGACGGCCTCAAGATCATCATGATGTGCGAGGTGCCGTCGAACGCCATCCTCGCCGACCAGTTCCTGGAGATCTTCGACGGCTTCTCGATCGGCTCCAACGATCTCACCCAGCTGACGCTCGGACTCGACCGCGATTCCGCCATCGTGGCACCGCTGTTCGACGAGCGCGACCCGGCGGTCAAGCATCTGCTGGCGCTGGCGATCCGCGCCGCACGCGCCAAGGGCAAGTACGTCGGCATCTGCGGCCAGGGCCCGTCGGATCACCCCGATCTCGCCGAGTGGCTGATGGATCAGGGCATCGAATCGATGTCGCTCAATCCCGACACCGTGGTCGATACCTGGCTGCGCCTGGCACGACGGACGACCTGACGATCAGCGCCGCCCGCGCCGCCGGCGACGGCGCGGGTGGCGCGAGGCATCACGCTCAGGTGCGATCGCGATAGACGATCAGCGCACCGGCGCCCGGATCGCAGACATAGGCCACCGACTTGCCGTCGGTCGCCACGCAGTGCGCGTGTGCCGCCGTCGGCACCGTCGCGACCGTCTTCAGTGCGCCGCCGCTGAAGTCGAGCACGCTCATCGTCGCGCTGACCGCGCCGGGCGCATACACGTGATGCAGCGCCGGATTCCAGGCGATGATGTCGACGCCGGCGCCGACCTTGGCGCTGGCTTCGATGCGGCCGGCATGGTCGAGGTCCAGCGCCACCACCTTGCCCTCCTTGCAGCCGACGAACAGGGTGTGGCCGGCGGCGTCCAGTGCCAGCCCGCGGCTGCCCTCGCAGCTGTTGGCCCAGCGTGCGGTGACATGCGGATGCTCGAGCGAGATCGCCACCGTGTGGTCCTTCCACTCGTTGCTGTAGGCCTGCGCGCGCGCGGCGTCGATCACCAGCGACTCGGGGCCGCCCGGCACGCTGACCGCGCCGACGCGCGTCAGCGCCGGATGCGCGCCCGCGGTCACCGCGAAGCGCTCGATCTGCTTCAGGTGCGGCTCGCTGACCCACACCTGATGCAGCGGCGCCACGTAGCGCACGTAGTCGGGGCCGCCCGCGAGCTGCGCGCGCGCGACGACCGCGCCGGTTCGCGGATCGACTGCCAGCACCGCCATGTGCGCGTGGTCACTGGCGAACAGCAGACCTTCACCGTAGTCGGCCGAAGTGGTACCGGCATCGTCGTGGTCGGGCCCGACCGTGCCCGGAGCGATATGCGGCAGCACCTTGAGTGCGTCATCGGCGGGGTCGACCAGCACCAGCGCGCCGCTCTGCGCTGCCGGCACCAGCACGCGACCGAGCGCGGGGGCATAGCCGAGGTCGTCGAAACCGAGACCGTGCGCGCCGCCGGGAATCCGCAGCAACGTGGTGCCGGCGCTCGCGGTGGCGCTGACCGTCAGGGCCAGCGTGGCGGCGACGAGCAAGAGTGGATGGCGCGACAGCGCGGCAGCGTGCGATCTCATGATGGTCCTCCCGGATATGTTTCGCCCGTGCGACCGGCGCGGGCGGAGTCGTCATTGTGCCCGTCGCGGGAGCCTTCGTGATCCACCTCAACGATCGGTAAGCACGGCGTGAGCCGAGGCGCCGGCGCGCCGGGCCGACGGCCGCGGCCAGCTTCGGCTATCATGGCGGCGTTTGTCGTGGCGCTCCGGTTGCGCCCCTGCTGTCGATTCAGTCTTCTTCCGCAGCAAACCCGGCAGCGCCGTCGGCGCCCGCCCTCCCCCTTCATTTCTGCCTGAACCGGTATCGCGTCCGCGTGGTGAGGCGGCTTCAGGAGTCATGTTGATGCTGTTTTCCGAACTGGGCCTCGCGCCCGAATTGCTGCGCGCCCTCGAGGACGAGGGCTACGTCACGCCCACCCCGATCCAGCAGCAGGCGATCCCGCTGGTGCTGGCCGGCCGCGATCTGCTGGCCGCCGCGCAGACCGGCACCGGCAAGACCGCGGCCTTCACCCTGCCGATCCTGCAGCGCCTGCTCGGCGCGCCGGCGCTTTCGCCGCGGCCGCGCGTGCTGGTGCTGGTGCCGACCCGCGAACTCGCGGCGCAGGTCGCCGAATCGGTGCGCACCTACGGTCGCCATCTGCGCGTGCGCAGCGCGGTGATCTTCGGCGGCGTCGGCCTCGGCCCGCAGGTCGAACAGCTGCGTCGCGGCGCCGACATCGTCGTCGCCACGCCCGGGCGCCTGCTCGATCACATGCAGCGGCGCAGCGTGGATCTGTCCGGCATCGAGACCCTGGTGCTGGACGAAGCCGATCGCATGCTCGACATGGGCTTCATCCGCGATATCCGCCGCGTGCTGGCGGCGCTGCCGAAGCGGCGCCAGAACCTGCTGTTCTCGGCCACCTTCAGCGATGCCATCCGCGCGCTGGTCGCCGGCCTGCTCAATGATCCGGCGCGGGTCGAGGTGGCGCCGCGCAACACTGCTGCCGAACTCGTCGAACAGCGTGCGCATCCGGTCGACAAGGCGCGCAAGGCGGCGCTGCTCGCGCATCTGGTATCCAGCGGCGACTGGCGCCAGGTGCTGGTGTTCACGCGCACCAAGCACGGCGCCAACCGGCTGGCCGACCAGCTCGAGCGCGCCGGCCTGGTCAGCATGGCGATCCACGGCAACAAGTCGCAGAACGCGCGCACCAAGGCGCTGGCCGATTTCAAGGCCGGCCGCGTACGCGTACTGGTCGCCACCGACATCGCCGCGCGCGGGCTGGACATCGACCAGCTGCCGCACGTGATCAACCACGAGCTGCCCAACGTGCCCGAGGACTACGTGCACCGCATCGGCCGCACCGGCCGCGCCGGTTCCGCGGGCGAGGCGATCTCGCTGGTCAGCGGCGACGAGCGCGGCCTGCTGCGCGACATCGAGAAGCTGCTCAAGCGCGCGCTGCCGTCCAGCGTGGTGCCCGGCTTCGAGCCCGGCACCGCCAGCGCGCAGGAGCGCGCCGAGGTTGCGGCGCCACGGCACGCCAAGCCGCGATCGCGCGGGCCGCAGAAAACGTCCGCCGATGCGCCGCGACGCGGCGCGGCAACGAGCGGCGGCGATGCCCGCGCCGCACAGCACCACTCGCGGCGGCCGCGCAGCCAGAGCAGCAATCGCAACGGCCGCGTGCCCGGCCCACGCTGAACGCGGGTCATCCTTCCGGCCGGATCGTGTGATCCGGCCGGAACCGCACGTCATCGATCCCCGCGTGCGCCGCGCTCAGCCGGCGTGAGCCAGCTGCGCCAGCCGGCGCAGCGCCACCGAGGCGATCGGGTAGTCCATGCTCTGGCCGCGGATCTCGGCCAGCATGCCCAGCGTGTATTTGAGCTGCGCGTCATCGCGACCCAGCCAGGTCTGCACCGGCGTCGCATCACCCATGCGCGCCGATGCGATCACCTGCATCGCCAGCGTCCGGTGCTGCGCAGCCAGTTCGTCGCGCAGCGAGCCACGTGCCTGCGCATGCCAGCGACTTTCCACCGGCAGTTCCTCGATGCGCGCCCGCAGCCAGTCGAGCTCGAGCGCGGTGCCCATCTGATAGAACACCGCGCCAACCTCCTCGACGTCATGCCGGCTGCTGCTGGCGACCTCGACCACGTCCAGCGCCATGGCCAGATCGGGCAATCCCGCCAGCGCCTGCGCCAGCGTGGCGGGCAACCCCTGCGCGACCCAGCGCTCGCCGGCCGCGACGAACACGGCTCGCGCCGCCTCCGGCAGGATCCGTGGCAGCGCCGCACGCAGGCGCTGCACGCCGGGCGCATAGCGCTCGACGTGCGCGGCGATGTCGAGCCCGGCGGATGGCCGACCCAGCAGCCAGCGGGTCAGGCTGCGCAGCAGTTCCCACACCGCCAGCACCGCCTCGATCTGGGCGGCATCGCTGACCTTGCCGTCCAGGGCCTCGATCTCGGCCCACAGCGCGCGCGCGTCCAGTACTTCGCGGGCGATGGTGAAGGCCTTGGCGACGGCGGCCGGGCTTTGCCCGGTGTCCTCCTGCATGCGCAGCATGAAGCTGGCACCCATGCGGTTGACCAGGGTATTGGTCACCGCGGTGGCGATGATCTCGCGCTTCAGGCGATGGCGCTGCATGTGCCCGGCGTAGGGTTCGTGCAGCGGCTCGGGGAAATAGCGCATCAGCTCCCGGGACAGGTAGGGATCCTCGGGCACGTCGGAATCGAGCAGCTGCTGGTAGATCTTGATCTTGTCGTAGGACAGCAGGATCGACAGCTCGGGCCGCGTCAGGCCCAGCCCGCGCGTCCTGCGCTCGACGAGCTCGGCATCACTGGGCAGGAACTCGATCACGCGATCGAGCACGCCCTCCGCTTCCAGCGTGCGGATCAGGTGCGCCATCGAGCCCAGCCGCTTGACCGCCATGCGCTCCATCAGGCTGATCGCCTGGTTCTGGCGGTAGTTGTCCCGCAGTACCAGCCGCGCCACCGCGTCGGTCATCGAGGCCAGCAGGCGATTGCGGCCGTCGAAGCTCAGCTCCCCGCGTTGCACGGCGTCGTTGAGCAGGATCTTGATGTTGACCTCGTGATCGGAGGTGTCGACGCCGGCCGAGTTGTCGATGAAGTCGGTGTTCAGCAGCACGCCGTTGAAGGCGGCTTCGACGCGGCCGCGCTGGGTCAGGCCGAGGTTGCCGCCCTCGCCGACGATCCGGCAGCGCAGCTCGCTGCCGTTGAGGCGGATGGCGTTGTTGGCGCGATCGCCGGCGTCGGCACTGGTTTCGGAGCTGGCCTTGACGTAGGTACCGATGCCGCCGTTCCAGAGCAGGTCGACCGGCGCGCGCAGGATCGCGCGCAGCAGCTCGGTCGGGCTCATCTGCTCGACCGCTTCCTCGATGCCGAGCGCGGCGCGCACCGCGGGCGAGACCGGAATGCTCTTGGCCGAGCGCGGCCAGACGCCGCCGCCCGCGGAAATCGCGCCCTTGTCGTAATCCTGCCACGACGAACGCGGCAACTTGAACAGTCGCTCGCGCTCGGCGAACGCAACCGCCGGATCGGGATCGGGATCGAGAAAGATGTCGCGGTGATCGAACGCGGCGAGCAGGCGCGTCTGACGCGACAGCAGCATGCCGTTGCCGAACACGTCGCCGGACATGTCACCGATGCCGACGCAGCTGAAGGTCTCGCTCTGGCAGTCGCGTCCGAGCGCGCGGAAGTGGCGCTTCACCGATTCCCAGCCGCCGCGCGCGGTGATCGCCATGCCCTTGTGGTCGTAGCCGTGGGAGCCGCCCGAAGCGAAGGCATCGCCCAGCCAGTAGCCGTGTTCGAGCGCGATGCCATTGGCGATGTCGGAAAACGTGGCGGTGCCCTTGTCCGCGGCGACCACCAGGTAGGGATCGTCGGCATCGTGGCGGATCACGTCGGCCGGCGGCACGACCCTGCCCTCGACGAGGTTGTCGGTGAGATCGAGCAGGCCGTTGATGAACAACCGGTAGCAGGCGACGCCTTCGGCCAGTTGCGCCTCGCGATCGCCGCCAACGGGCGGGCGCTTGACGAAGAAGCCGCCCTTGGAGCCGACCGGCACGATCACCGTGTTCTTGACCATCTGCGCCTTGACCAGGCCGAGCACCTCGGTACGGAAGTCCTCGCGGCGGTCCGACCAGCGCAAGCCGCCGCGCGCCACCGGGCCGAAGCGCAGATGCACGCCTTCGACGCGCGGGCTGTAGACGAAGATCTCGCGATAGGGCCGCGGCTTGGGCAGATCGGGTACCTGGGCGCTGTCGAACTTGCAGGCGATGTAGTCGCGCAGACGGCCGTCGCGGGTCTGGAAGAACCCGGTGCGCAGGGTGGCGCGGATCACGCCCATGAAGCTGCGCAAGATGCGGTCCTCGTCGAGGCTGGCGACGCCGTCGAACAGCACCTTGAGGGTGGCGATCACCGCCTCGATCTGCACCGCGCGTGGCGCGCCCAGCGCATCCACCAGATCCGCCGCCAGCTGCGGATGCGTGCGCGAGACATCCCCCGGCAGCAGCGCGTCGAGCTCGGCGGTCAAGCGCGCGCGCGCGGCCTCCAGCTCGGCCGCGGACAACGCCTCGCGACGCGGATCGAACTTGGCCAGGAACAGCTCCGCCAGCAGACCGGCGATCAGCGGGTAGCGGTTGAGGGTTTCCTCCATGTACGCCTGCGAGAACGGCACGCCGACCTGCAGCAGGTATTTGCAGTAGCCGCGCAGCAGCGCGACCAGCCGCCAGTCGAGCCGCGCGGTCAGCACCAGCCGGTTGAAGGTGTCGCTCTCGGCCTGGCCGCGATAGACCGCCGCGAACGCACGCTCGAAGCCGTCGGCCAGCTCGCCGAGTTCGAAGGCCAGCACCGCTGGCGCTTCCAGCTCGAAGTCGTGGATGGTCAGCTCGGAACCCTGCAGCGACAGCGGGTAGACGTGCTCGGCGAGCATGCGCACGCCCATGTTCTCCAGCATCGGCAACGCCAGCGACAACGCGATCGGCGCACCGTAGTGGATCAGCTTGAAGCGCAGACCGCTGCCATGAGGCGCGCGGTACAGCGACATGCGCAGATCGTCGGGTCCGGCCAGCGCGGCCAGATGCTCGACGTCGGCGGCGGCGATCTCGGGCGTGACTTCCTCGATGTAGCCGGCCGGCAGCGCCCGTCCGTAGCGCGCGGCCAGGCGCAGACCGCGCTCCTCGCCGCAGCGCCGCACCAGGCACTCGCGCAGATCGTCCTGCCAGTTGCGCACCAGCTCGGTCAGGCGCAGCTCGAGCGCGGCCGCGTCGACCTGCGGACGAGCGCCGACGCGCAGCCGCACGACCACGTGCAGCCGCGCCAGCGCCGATTCGTCCAGCAGCACCGTGGCGTCCACCTGCTCGCCGTCCAGCGCTGCGCGCAGCATCTGCTCGATCTTCTCGCGCACGCCGGCGGTGAAGCGCTCGCGCGGCAGGAAAGCCAGACACGAATAGAACCGGCCATAGCGGTCGGCGCGCACGAACAGCCGCGTGCGGGCGCGCTCGCCCAGCTCGAGGATACCGCTGGCGATGGCGTACAACTCGTCCTCGCTGGACTGGAACAGCTCATCGCGCGGCAGGGTCTCGAGAATGTGCCGCAGCGCCTTGCCGGAATGCGAATCGCGACGCAGCGCCGAGCGCTCCATCACCGCCTCGAACTTGCGCCGCACCAGCGGCACGTCCTGCGGCCGCCGCATGTAGGCGCCGGAGGTGAACAGACCGAGGAAGCGCTGCTCGGCAACCGGACGTCCCTGCGCGTCGAAGCGCAGCACGCCGATGTAGTCCATGTAACCGGGGCGGTGCACGGTGGCGCGGGCATTGGTCTTGGTCAGGATGATCGCGTCGACCGCGCCCGACTGCGGCAGGCTCGTGGCCACCAGCGACTTCAGCGAGCGCGGCGTCAGCCGCCGCTCGGGATTGCGCAGGATGCCGAGACCGGATCCGGCACGCGCATCCAGCACCTCGTCGTCGCCCTTGGCAGCGACCTCGTATTCGCGATAGCCGAGAAAGGTGAAATGGTCGTCCGCGACCCAGCGCAGGAATTCCTGGGCTTCGGCCCGATCCTGCGCCGACAGCGGTCCGCTGCGCGCGGGCAACTCGTCCGCGATCGCCAGCATGCGCGTGCGGATCGCCGGCCAGTCGCTGACCGCCAGACGCACGTCCTCGAGCGCGCTCTCGATCGCCCTGGTCACGCGCACGATGTCGGCGGCATCGGCCAGACGATCCACCTCGACATGGGTCAGCGACTCGGGCGTGCCGTCAAGCAGCGCCAGCAGATTCCCGCTGGCATCGCGTCTGCACGCCAGCACCGGGTGCAGCAGGGCATGGATCTTCAGCCCGACCGCCTGCAGCGCCATCCCGACCGAATCGACCAGGAACGGCATGTCGTCGGTGATGATCTGCACCACCGTGTACGGGCTCTCCCAGCCGTGCTTGGCGCGCACGGGGTTGAAGACCCGCACCGCGGCATGACCACTGCGGCGCACGCGCAGGAAGTCGAGCAGATCCAGGGTCAGCGCCGCCCAGTCGGCGGCATCACGCAGCGCCAGTTCTTCGGCCGGCGCCCGCGCCAGCAGTGCCGGCACCAGCACCTGCGCCTCGGCGCTGCGGGCGCCGGGCAGGCGGGCGATGACCTCTTCAAGCAGCCGCGAGGCCGGTGTGGACGCCTGGAGCGCGTGGTTCGATGGCATGGGAAGTCCAGTTGCTAGTGAAGAAATCGCACAAGCATATCGCTTCGGTCGGGCACAGATGCACGCCGGCCGGAACCGGGGGCAACCACTTTCCGCCACGGTTCAGGCGTCCACGCGATACCCCGCGAGGACGATCGCAAGCACAAAACGGCGCTGCCGGCCACTGCATCCAGTCGGCCCTCGCCACGCTTGACCCTGGCTCGCACAAATAACTAAACTGAATGGTGCACTTGAACGACGGCAGCAGTTCATCCGCTGCGTCGACCCCTTTGCGAGACGGGCGTCGATGGCCTGCTCGCACCTCGCGGGTCACCCGTCTGCAGCCGCCGCATGCCTCGCCCGATCGCCGTCCGCCTGCCTTGATCGCCCCTGGAGCCGCACCATGATCCGCTCTCTCCCGCGCCAGCTCCTGCTCGCCGCCGGCATCCTGCTGGTGGCGGCCTGCAGCAAGGCGCCCAGCTTCACGCCACCGCCGCCGGAAGTGGAGGTGGTCACCGCGCACGCCGTGAATCTGCCGCTGACGCGCGATCTGGTCGGCCGGCTGACGCCGACGCTGACCGCACAGGTCAACGCGCGCGTCACCGGCAACGTGCTGCAGCTGGCGTATACCGAGGGCAGCGACGTCAAGGCCGGGCAGGTGCTGTTCCGCATCGATCCGGCGCCACTGCAGGCAGCGCTGGACGCGCAGCGCGCCGCGCTGGCGCAGGCGCGCGCCACCGCCGCCAACGCCGCGCAGACCGCCCGCCGCTATGCCGATCTGGTCCAACGCGGGTTGCTTGCGCGGCAGACCTACGACGTCGCCGAGGCCACCGCGCGCAGCAGCGCCGCCGCCGTGCAGCAGGCTGCTGCCAATGTCGAGGCAGCGCGGCTCAATCTGTCCTACGCCACGGTGACATCGCCGATCGCCGGCCGCGCCGGCATCGCCCTGGTCACCGTCGGCGCGCTGGTCAGCGCGACCGCCGGCACGCCGATGACCACGGTCGAGCGCATCGATCCGATCTACGCCAACTTCAGCGAGCCGTATTCCGAGGTCGAACAGTTGCGCGCAGCGCAGGCGGCCGGCCAGCTCAAGCCGGCCGCAGGCGGCACTCCGGCGGTGCAACTGGTGCTGCCGGACGGT
This sequence comes from Pseudomonadota bacterium, assembly GCA_021793195.1. Classification (GTDB taxonomy): domain Bacteria; phylum Pseudomonadota; class Gammaproteobacteria; order Xanthomonadales; family Rhodanobacteraceae; genus Metallibacterium. Next base: position 42,914 of record JAJYTG010000002.1, on the reverse strand, counting down.
CGCGTCTATGCGCACCCCGGCACGCTGGACTTTTCCGACATGGCGGTGGACCCGCAGACCGGCGCCGTGCAATTGCGCGCGCTGATTCCCAATCCCGACCGCAGCCTGCTGCCAGGGCTGTTCGTCACCGTGCGCCTGCACGTCGGCACCCTCGATCGCGTGTTCCTGCTGCCGCAGACCGCGGTGCTGCGCGATCCCAAGGGCGCCTTCGTGTACGTGCTCAACGGCCACGGCATCGTCGAGCAGCGGCCGGTACAACTGGGCGACATGCGCGGCAGCGACTGGATCGTCACGGGCGGCCTCGGCAATGGCCAGCGCGTGATCGTCGACGGCGTGCAGAAGGTCAAGCCCGGCGCGCCCGCGCGCGTCGCCGCGCCCGGCGCCGGCAAGCCGGCCCAGGGCTGAGGACTCGCCATGCCTCGTTTCTTCATTGACCGCCCGATCTTCGCCTGGGTGATCGCGATCCTGATCATGCTGTCAGGCATCGCCGCGATCTTCCGCCTGCCGGTCGAGGCCTATCCCGAGATCGCGCCGCCCAGCGTGGAGATCAGCACCAGCTACCCGGGCGCCAGCGCCCAGGTGGTCGAGGACACCGTGACCTCGGTGATCGAGCAGCAGCTGACCGGGCTCGACGGCCTGCTCTACTTCAGCTCGTCGTCGAGCTCCAACGGCGGTTCGAACATCACGGTAACGTTCCGCAACGGCACCAACCTCGACATCGCCGCGGTGCAGGTGCAGAACCGCGTCGCCGTCGCCGAGCCGCGGCTGCCGGCCGAGGTCATCGCCAACGGCGTGACGGTCAACAAGGCCAACGCCGGATTCCTGATGGTCGTCGCGCTGCGCTCGAGCAATCCGCAGATCGACGCTTACGCGCTGAACAACATGCTGTCGGCGCAGGTGCTCGATCCGATCCTGCGCATCCCCGGCATCGGCAGCGCCAACCAGTTCGGCTCCGAATACGCGATGCGCATCTGGCTCGATCCGCGCAAGCTGCAGGGGTACGGCCTGTCGGCGACCGACGTGCTCGCCGCGGTGCGCGCGCAGAACGTGCAGACCGCCGCCGGAGCGATCGGCGCCGCACCCTCGCTGGCCGGCCAGGCGATCACCGCGACGGTCAACGGCGAGAGCCGCTTCACCACGCCGCAGCAGTTCGCCGACATCATCCTGCGCACCGACAGCAACGGCACCACGGTGCATCTCGGCGACGTCGCCCGTGTCGAGCTGGCGCCTTACAACTACGCCTTCGCGGCGCGCTACAACCGCCAGCCGATGGCCGGCATCGGCCTGCAGCTGCTGCCCGGCGCCAACGCGCTCACGGTTGCCGCCGCGGTGCGCGCGAAGATGGACCAGATCGTATCGACGCTGCCCACCGGCATCACCTGGTTCTCGCCCTACGACAGCACGACCTTCGTCAGCATCTCCATCGACGAGGTGGTCAAGACCCTGTTCGAGGCGATCGTGCTGGTGTTCCTGGTGATGTACCTGTTCCTGCAGAACCTGCGCGCCACGCTGATCCCGACCCTGGTGGTGCCGGTGGCCCTGCTGGGCACTTTCGCGGGTCTCTACATCGCCGGCTTCTCGATCAACATCCTGACCCTGTTCGGCATGGTGCTTGCGATCGGCCTGGTGGTGGACGACGCCATCGTGGTGGTGGAAAACGTCGAGCGCCACATCACCGAGGAAGGCCTCGCTCCGCGCGAGGCCACCATCCTCGCGATGCAGCAGATCACCGGCGCGATCATCGCCATCACCCTGGTGCTGGCGGCGGTGTTCATCCCGGCGGCGCTGCTGTCGGGCAGCGTCGGCGCGATCTACCGGCAGTTCTCGCTGACCATCGCCATCTCGATGGGCATCTCGGCGCTGATGGCGCTGAGCTTCACCCCGGCGCTGTGCGCCAGCCTGATCAAGCCGGTCGATCATGAGAATCGCGCGCTGGGCTGGTTCAACCGCTGGTTCGCACGCATGCAGCAGCGCTATCTCGATCGCGTGCGTTCGGCGATCCGGCATACGCCGCGCTGGATGTTCGTCTACGCCTTGATCATCGTGCTGGTCGGCGTGCTGTTCTGGAAGCTGCCGACCAGCTTCCTGCCCGAAGAGGACCAGGGCTACGCCTTCGCCATCGTGCAGCTGCCGCCCGGCGCCACCCTGCAGCGCACCTCCGCCGTGCTCGAGCAGATGGAGAACGTGATCCTGAAGAACCCCGCCGTCGAGGGCATGGTCGACGTCGCCGGATTCAGCTTCATCGGCTCCGGCGAAAACGTCGGCCTCGCCTTCATCCGCCTCAAGCCGTGGGCCGCGCGCACCAAGCCCGGCGAACAGATCGGCGCCTTCATCAACTGGGCCAACGGCGCGCTTTACGGCATCAAGGGCGCGCAGATCTTCGTCGTCAACCTGCCGGCGATCCGCGGCCTCAGCCAGTTCGGCGGCTTCGACATGGAGCTGGAAAACCGCGCCGGACTCAGTCGCGAGCAACTGCTCGCCGCGCAGAACATCCTGCTGCAGAAGGCCGCGCACAGCCCGCTGCTCGACAGCGTGCGTCCCAACGGGCTCGCCGATGCGCCGCAGCTGCAACTGCACGTTGACCGCGTGCAGGCGGCGTCGATGGGCCTCTCGGTCACCGACGTCTACAGCGCCCTGCAGCTGATGCTGGCGCCGGTGTACGCCGACGACTTCAACTACGGTGGCCGCGTGCTGCGCGTGCTGCTCGAGGCCGATGCGCCCTACCGCATGAGCCCGCAGGCCTTGCACGATTTCTACGTGCGCAGCAGCAGTGGCGCGATGGTGCCGCTTTCGACCGTGACCACGGCCAAGTGGACCATGGGCCCGCCGGTGCTCGACAGCTACAACGGCTATCCGTCGATCGAGATCGTCGGCAACGCCGCGCCGGGCGTCAGCTCGGGCCAGGCGATGACGGCGATGCAGAACATCATCGACCGCGATCTGCCCAAGGGCATCAGCTACGAGTGGACCGGGCAGTCGCTGCAGGAAGTGCTCTCCGGCGCGCAGGCGCCGATCGTCTACGGCATGAGCCTGATCGTGGTGTTCCTGGCGCTGGCGGCGCTGTACGAGAGCTGGTCGATCCCGGTCGCGGTACTGCTGGTGGTGCCGCTGGGCGTGTTCGGCTCGCTGGCGCTGACCTTCCTGCGCGGGCTGTCGGATGACATCTACTTCAAGGTCGGACTGATCGCGATCATCGGCCTGTCGGCCAAGAACGCGATCCTGATCATCGAGTTCGCGCGCGAGCTGCAGCTCAAGGAGGGCAAGGGCCTGATCGCGGCGACGATGGAAGCGGCGCGGCTGCGCCTGCGGCCGATCCTGATGACCTCGCTGTCGTTCATGCTCGGTGTGCTGCCGCTGGCGATCTCCAGCGGCGCCGGCGCCAACAGCCGCCAGGCCATCGGCACCGGCGTGATCGGCGGCATGCTCGGCGCGACCCTGATCGGCATCTTCATGATCCCGGTGTTCTACGTGATCGTGCGCCGCCTCGGCGGCGACCGCAGCGACGGCACCGAGGAGCAGGGCGAGGATGTGATCCGGCCGTTCGACTGAGAGACCGGTAATCGTTTGCTAGCGAGCCCCGTCAAACGCCTGGCCCCGACCCCTTGCCCAACCTTCCGGGCCAGGGAGAGGGGCCGCACTCCGGCGTTCGATCGCGCCGGCGCTATCCTGCGGCATCGGCAACCGCGGAGCCTGCGCATGCACTTCCTGCATTCCCGATCCATCACGCATCGCCGCGCATCGCCGGCGCTGTGCCTGGCGCTGGTTGCGATCGCCGCGCATGCCGGCGCGGTCCCGGCGGCGGCCACGGCCACGGGCGAAACACCGCACACCACGATGCAGCAGGTGCTCGCCGCCTCCAAACCGTCCGACTGGCGCGCGCTCGATCCGGCCCGAACGCTGGTGATGACCCTGCCGCAGGGCCGCGTGGTGATCGAACTGGCGCCGGCCTTCGCGCCGCGTCACGTCGCCAACATCGAAGCGCTGGCGCGTGCGCATTTCTTCGACGGCCTGACCATCAACCGCGTGCAGGACGACTTCGTCACCCAGTGGGGCGACGCCGATTCGGACATTCCCTCCAAGGCACGCCCGCTGCCGGCGGACGCGCGCGCCGCGATGCCGGACGAATACCAGCGCAGCGCCGCCGGGCTGGACTTCACGCGCCTGCCCGATGGCGATGTCTATGCGCCCCAGGTGGGCTTCGTCGACGGCTTCCCGGTCGGCCGTGATCCGCGCACGAACACGGCCTGGCTGCTGCACTGCTACGGCATGGTCGGCGTGGGTCGTGACAATCCGCCCGACAACGGCAGCGGCGCCGAACTCTACGCCGTGATCGGCCAGGCGCCGCGCCAGCTCGATCGCAACATCACCGTGGTCGGCCGCGTGGTCGCGGGGATGCATCTGCTGGCGGCGCTGCCGCGCGGCGGCGGCGACCTGGGCTTTTACCGCGATCCCGCTCACCGCACGCGCATCCTCGACGTGCGTCTCGCCAGCGAGTTGCCTCTTGCCGACCGCCCGCGACTCGAGGTGCTGCGCACCGACACGGCCACCTTCGCGGCGCTGGTCGAGGCACGCCGCGACCGCAGCGAATCCTGGTTCGTGCGGCCGGCCGGCCACATCAGCGTCTGCAACGTGCCGCTGCCGGTCCGCGTGACGCCGGCGGCGAAGCCCTGATCCGGCGGCCCTTTCGCGCGGCACGCGAACACCGTATCGTCGCGCCCCTGCCGCCGGGCCGTCCCTGAAATGCATCCGCTTCGTCATCCACGCCGGCTCGCTGCGCCGGGCCTCCTCGCCGGCATGCTCCTGCCGATCGCGGCGCATGCGGCCGTGTCGTCGTGTCCGGTCGCCATCGAGCCGGCCTACGCGACGACGTTCGCAGCGACGCGCCCGACGCCCGCGCACGGCCCGTCGGACACCCAGGCGCTGCTCAACCTGTATGGAATCGGCCATGGCGTGATGCAGCTGTTCGGGCACGCGGCCAGCTGGGCCAGCGTGCGCTGGATCCGGCTGCACGCCGCGCACGGTGATCCCGCCGCCCAGCACCTGCTCGGCGTGATGCATGTCCAGGGCCGCGGCGTGGCGCAGGACGATGCCCGGGCCGTGCAGTGGTTCGACCGCGCCGCGCTGCAGGGCGACGTCGGCGCCGAGAACGATCTCGGCGTGATGTACGCGCAGGGACGCGGCGTTCCGCAGAGCTATGGCAAGGCCGAGGGCTGGTTTGCCGCCGCCGCCCGCGCCTTCGCGCCGGCGCAGTTCAATCTCGGCGTGACCTTCGAGTTCGGCCGCGGCGTGCCGGCGAACCCGGCGCGCGCATTGACCTGGTACCTGCGCGCCGCCGAGCAGGGATTCGTTCCCGCACAACGGACACTGGGCGGGATGTACGCGGGCGGTCACGGCATCGCGCGCAACGTGGTCGCCGCCTACACCTGGGACGCGCTGGCCAAGGCGGCATCGCAGCCGAAAGGCACGGGCGCGCTCTGCACCGACCGGGCCATGGCCGCACTGGGCGCGACCATGAGCCCGCTGCAGCTGGCCTCGGCGCAACGCGACGCCGAGACCTGGTGGCGCGCGCACCACAAGACGCGCCTGTACTGATCCCGGCGATCGCGGCGATCCCGCAGGCGAATCATCGCGCGGGTCTGCTGGCAGGCAGCGCCATTGCGCATCCCGCAGCCGTCGCCGGTCTTGCTACGCTTGCCCCGGTTCCACATCGAGCGCCCGCGCATGGCCAGGATCAACCTCGACACCGCCCCGATCCGGCACGGCACCGGCTATCCGGCGCCCTACGATCAGCCCTGCCGCGATCGGCACCGCCGGCAGCTGGGCGACGCCGCCGGCCTGAATCAGTTCGGCGTCAACCTGCTGCACCTGCCCGCGAGTCAGTGGTCCAGCCAGCGCCACTGGCACGAGACCGAGGACGAATTTCTCTACGTGCTGGAGGGCGAGGTGGTGCTGGTCACCGACGCCGGCGAGGAACTGCTGCGTGCCGGCGACTGCGCCGGCTTCAAGGCCGGCGCGGCGGACGCGCATCACCTGCAGAATCGCAGCGGGCGCGAGGCGCTGATCCTGGAGGTGGGCACGCGCAATCCCGCCGGCGACGGCGCGCACTACCCCGACATCGATCTCGACCTGCCGCGCGGCGCGCGGCATTACACGCATCGCGACGGCACACCGTACTGAAGCGGACGACCGTCTCGTCATGCCAGACCCTTCGCTGTGCTCAGGGCGACAGCCCTTTTCTCTCTTGCTGTCGTCCTGAGGCCGCAGGCCGAAGGATCTGACAGGCGACGGGCATCTCGCTGCATGGCCGGCCGGTGGCTCGATGACGGCGGCGGTGACCCGGAAGGCCAGATGCTTCGCTGCGCAGATCCTTCGCTGCGCTCAGGATGACGAGTCAGTTGCCGAGCACCTGCGTCAGCGGATGGCAGGCCATCGCGCGGTCGTCCGTGGCCGGTGTGCCGCGCGGGAGAGGCGTATCCGCGCGCGCCTGCAGCGTGATGCGGCCGACCACCTGATCGGCTTCGTCGACGGCGATCAACGCATAGGGACCTGGGCGCAGCCACAGCGCCCGCTGCTCGGCGGCGCAGCGAAGCAGCGCGCGGTCAGCCGGAATCGCCTTGCGCGGCTCGCCCGGCGGGCGCGCTTCGACCAGACAGGGATAGTGGCCCCTGCATAGCCCTGCCGGCACCGCCTTCGGCACGCGCAGGCCCCACAAGCCGAGCCAGGTCGGGCGGCCATCGGCGATGCGCTCGCGCGGGAAAAACACGCTGACATCGTAACGCCGCGGCAGCAGCGACCAAGGCCGGCCGCGCGCATCCAGGAACACGATCGGCTGCCGCGGATGCAGCGCATCGATCACCGCGCGCCAGTACGGACTGTCGTAGGACCGGCGCAAGTGGCCGGTGAGCATGGTCTGTTCGATCACCAGCGGATCGATGCCGGTGCGGCGCATGAAGTCCTCGGCCATCGAATCGCCGCCCAGGTAGCGTCCGTGCTTTTCGATGTGCGCGAAACCGGCATTGACCACCAGTCGCGCATCGGGATGGCCGGCGAAGGCGCGCCGATAGAGATTGGCGGCCTGGCCGGCTTCGCGCGTGCCGGCATGCGCGCTGTCCGCTGCCTCGTAAGCGATCACGCGGTAGCCAAGCCGCAGCGCCGTACGCACCATCTCCGCGTACACCGGCTCGCGCGTGTAGAAGCCGGTGCCATCGGTGACATGACCGCGCCGGCGCAGCCCGGCGATGCCTTGCTCGTACAGCGTTTCGGCGGCGAAGGTGTTGAAGCCCTCGCGGCGAAGTCGCGACAGCAGGGCCACCGTGAGCGAGCGTGTTTCCGGATTGGTGTGGTCTTCATTGAGAAATACGGCGCGGTAGCCGCGCGCCAGGCGCGGGATGGCCGCCAGCGCCGGCGCGGCGTGCCATGCACCGGGGCGGACCAGGGGCGAGCTGGCGGCATCCGGCGGCAGCGGCTGGGCGATGGAGAACTTGCGTTGCGCCCGCAGGTCACTGCCCAGAAAGCCGTCGTACCAGTTCTGGTACTGGCCGAAGATCACCGTGAACGCCGCGCCGCTGTGCTGGTGGCCGGCGTGGCGCATGAACTCGTCCTGCGCCAGCAGGCCCGGCTGCTGCTGCGCCTGGTCGTAGATCTGCTGCGCCAGATTGAGCGCGGTGATCTGCTCGGCCTGCCACTGCGCCGGCGTGGTCGAATCGCCGGGCCTCGTGCCGGACGCCACGCATCCGGCCAGCAGCGCGCAGATCAGCACGGCGCCCGCGGGAAGGCTCGGTGGAAACCGGCGCCACCCTTGCCTGCGCGATCGCACATACCACAGCCGTGTCGTTGGACGCCTCATCACCGGGGACGCGCATCGAACGTGACCGGAGAGGGGATCTTCGGTCTCCCCCCATGATAAGCAGTTGCCGTATCCGGGGGCGTGCCGCAGCGATCGATCAATACGGCCGGACCGCCATGGGGGCCGGCCCGGGTGACGGCGTCGGCTTGAACCGGATCGGCACCTCGACCCAAGCTTTGACGAAGCGTGCCCGCACGCGGGTCTGCTGCCGCAGCATGGCGCCCGAGCTATCCGGCGGCCCGATCCGTCCCGCCCGGCCGATGTGACCCGTTCACGCTCGTGCTCGCGGCCGCCCGCGGCGTCCGCCGCTTGCGCCACAGCTCGCGCACGGTCAGCACGATGTCGGGGCCGACCAGGGCGGCGGCCACCAGATACCAGAGGAAGTTGGAAATCAGCGCATCGGTCCAGTGCACATTGAAGGCATCCGGCACGCGCGAGACGACGAAGACCAGGCAGAAGCAGTAGCTCTTCATCATCCACGTCTTGTGCGCCGGGATGTTGCCGCGCAGCACGCAGAGCAGGGCCATCGCGGTGGTCAGCAGCCAGCCTCCTGCCTGCACCGGCTGCTCGGCGGCGAGCAATGGCTGCTCGAAGTGAGTGCCGATGTACCAGGCCACCGGTGCGGCGATGAAAACAGCTCCGACGTAAACCCTGCCCGTCCAGCGATGCCATGAGAGGTGGGTGCGTCGCACGGTGTCCGAGAATTGGAAGACTCCGGTGAACAGCGCGGTCGCGCCCGCCAGTCCGTGCACCAGCAGCCACCACTTGAAGGGCGCGATGTGCGCCCATTCCGGATCGTGCCGGTTCACCAGGAAACGTTCATCGGTGTAAATCACCAGCAGGACGCAGGCCGCAAGCACGGCGAAAAACGTCCATTTGGCGCGGTCACGCGGAAACGATGGTGCGATCGCATTCATGGCGTGCACTCCCCCTGATTCCCCGCATGATCATCCCGCAGCTCACAACCGCCTGCAATGCGCTCTTCCCAGCCGGTGCAAAAGCCCGCACGCTAGGCAACCCCCGCACCCCGATCGACCATGTCGCCCACCGCCAAGGCCCGCCTGCAGATCCACTTCTGCGTTCTGCTATGGGGCTTCACCGCCATCCTCGGAAAACTCATCACGCTGGCGGCGCTGCCGCTGGTGTGGTGGCGCATGCTGCTGGTCAGCGCCGCACTGCTGCTGGTGCCGCGGGTGTGGCGCGCGCTGGCGGCGATGTCGGTGCGGTTGCGCCTGGCCTACGCCGGAATCGGCGTGCTGGTGGCGCTGCACTGGCTGACGTTCTACGGCGCGATCAAGCTGGCCAACGCCTCGGTGGCGGCGACCTGCATCGCCATCGCACCGGTGTTCCTGGCCGTGGTCGAGCCGTGGATCGTGCGCCGCCGCTTCGATCCGCGCGAGCTGCTGCTGGCGGTGGCGATCATCCCCGGGGTGGCGCTGGTGGTGGACGGCGTACCGTCGGGCATGCGCCTCGGCGTGGCGGTCGGCGTGCTGTCGGCGCTGTTCGTGGCGGTGTTCAGCGCGCTCAACAAGCGCTTCGTCGAGCACGCCGAGCCGCTGGCGGTGACCGCGCTGGAGCTGGGCGCCGGTGCCGCCTTTCTCACCCTGCTGGCGCCGCTGCTGCCGCATGCGGGCGCGGCATTTCCGCTGCCCGACCTGCACGACGCCGTACTGCTGGCGCTGCTCGCCTTCGCCTGCACGCTGCTGCCGTTCTCGCTGGCGCTGGTGGCGCTGCGCCGCGTCAGCGCCTTCAGCATGCAGCTGATCACCAACCTCGAACCGGTCTACGCGATCGTGCTGGCGATCCTGCTGCTGCACGAGCAGCGCGTGCTGGAGCCACGCTTCTATCTTGGCGTCGCGATCATCCTCGCGGCGGTGTTCGCGCATCCGCTGCTGTCGCGCAAGCGGCCGCACGAGGCGCAACCGGAGCTGCTGGCCACCGCCGAGGCCAAGGGCATGGCGGACTAGGAAGTTCTGATCCAGTTCTTGTTCGTCATTCCGGCGCAAGCCGGACTGCGCAGGCGGGACGCCGAAGCGACCATTCGCGTCGCGAATGGCCCGAACGGCGTGCAGCAGGAGTCACACGTCATCCAGTCTCTTCCATACCTTGCAGTAGCCCTGGATCCCGGCCTGCGCCGGGATGACGGCTGGTTCAGATGGTCCCCAGCCAGGATCTGGCGCCCGGCGGCCTGTGGGACACTGCAGGCATGCCGCACCTCGCCGAACCTGAAGATCCCGCCGCGATCCGCTGCAGCCGCTGCCAGGCCTGCTGCTGCCAGCTGACGGTGCTGGTGATGGCGGATGACGAGGTGCCGGAGTCGCTGATCGCCACCGACGCGCACGGCATGGAGGTCATGCGCCGGCTCGACGACGGCTGGTGCGTGGCGCTCGACCGCGACACCTTGCGCTGCACGATCCATGCGCAGCGCCCGAGGGTCTGCCGCGAGTTCGCCATGGGCGGCAGCGACTGTCGCGCCGAACGCGCAAGCTGGCGCCGCATCGCCGCCAGCCTGGCCTGACCCGCGGGGCGCCGCGCATGACCTGGTTCGTGTATCTGATCGAATGCGTGGATGGCAGTCTGTACACCGGTATCGCTGTCGACGTGGACGCACGCTACGCCGCGCACGCGCGCGGCAAGGGCGCGCGCTACACCCGCGCGCATCCGCCGGCGCGACTGCTGGCGCGGTTCGAATATCCCGATCGCTCGGCGGCATTGAAGGCCGAGTACGCGATCAAGCAGCTGTCGCCCGCGGCCAAGCGCGCGCTGTGCGTGTCCGGGGCCGGGGCCGGGGCCGCGCCCGCGCCCTAGACTTTCGGGACTTCCCCGCTCGCGTTGGTCGCTCTGAGCACTCCCTTGTCATCCTGAGCGCAGCGAAGGATCTGCGCAGCGAAGAATCTGGCCCGCCAGGCCCGAAAGATCCTTCGCCCTGTGGCCTCAGACCAACGCGACCGAAGGAAGTCCAGCGGAGAAATCCCCAAGGGACGGCCAACGGAAGTCCCCAAGGGATGACAACGGCGGAGAGTCATCCCTTGGGCCCCGGATTACGGCCTACGGCCCCATCCGGGCTACTCATCGTATCGATGGAACGCGAATTCGGTATCAGACGACTTCGCCCGCGGCATGCCCCGAAGCCCACGCCCACTGGAAGTTGTAGCCACCGAGATGGCCGCTGACATCCACCACCTCGCCGATGAAATGCAACCCCGGCACCTGGCGCGATTCCATCGTGGTCGATGACAGCGCGTCGGTGTCGACGCCGCCCAGGGTGACCTCGGCGGTGCGGTAGCCCTCGGTGCCGCTGGCGACCAGCGGCCAGGATTGCAGCTGCGCGGCGACCGCGCGCAATTCGGCTTCGCGGTACTGGCGCAACGGCCGGCTGGACAGGCGGATCTCGCACAGCCGCTGCGCCAGCCGCCGCGGCAGCAGCTCGGCCAGTCGCGTGCGCAGCTCGGCGTCCGGGTGCGCGCGCTGCTGCGCATGCAGGACTTCGAACGCATCGCAATCCGGCAGCAGGTTCAGACGCAGGTCGTCGCCCGGTTGCCAGTACGAGGAGATCTGCAGGATCGCCGGGCCGCTGATGCCGCGATGGGTGACCAGCAGGCCGGCACGAAAACCCTGCCCGTTGCAGCGCGCCTCGACCGGCAGCGCCACGCCGCTGAGGTCCTGATAATGCTGCTGGTGCGTGCCGCTGAGCGTCAGCGGTACCAGTCCGGCGCGCGTCGGCCGCACGGCGTGACCGAATTGGCGCGCCAGCGCGTAGCCGAAACCGGTCGCGCCCATGCTCGGGATCGACAAGCCGCCGGTCGCCACCACCAGCGATGCGGCGCGCACCCTGCCCGATGTCGTCGCCAGCGCGAAACCGCCGTCGCGATGCTGCACGTCCTCGACGCTGCAGCGCGTCTCGATCTGCACGCCGGCCGCCGCGCATTCGTCCAGCAGCATGCGCACGATCGGCTTGGACGAGTCGTCGCAGAACAGCTGCCCGGGTTCCTTCTCGTGCCAGGCGATGCCGTGGCGATCGACCAGGGCGATGAAATCCTGCGGCGTGTAGCGCGCCAGCGCCGACTTGCAGAAGTGCGGGTTGGCCGAGATGAAGTGGGCGGCCGTGGTGCCGGTGTTGGTGAAATTGCAGCGCCCGCCGCCAGACATCAGGATCTTCTTGCCGACGCGCTCGGCATGCTCGATCACGCGCACGCGGCGGCCGCGCCGGCCGGCCACCAGCGCGCACATCAGACCCGCCGCGCCGCCACCGAGGATGGCGACATCCGCCTCCGCGCCCGTCGTGCTCATGGCGCCGTCATCGCGCCGCCGCGCCGGTCCGCACGCAGCGCTGCGGCGCGAAAGACCGTCGCGTCGTCAGCATGCAACCCGCGCGCATCCTCGACGCGCGTCGTGCGCACCGCGCACGCTCACTTCGGCATGAAGGTCTTGCCTTCGCTCTTGGCGTGCTTCTCCGCGCGCTTTTCCTTCAGCGTCTTCAGCGGCTTTTTCTTGGTGTCCTTCTTCTGGTTCATGCCTTTGCTCATGGCGCGTGCTCCTGGTGGCGGGGGTGGATCAACGGACGGACGGCTGCGCGGGTGCGCCGCAGTTCGGCTCTGCGCCGACGAGGCTAGCACGCAGGCCCGTGCCCGCGGGCAAGGCACCCGGCCCGGTATGCGCACTGGGCGAAAGCCAGATTCTTCGCTGCGCTCAGAATGACAAAGGGGGCGCTGCATCCGGGCGACGCGGTTTCGTATCTTGACAGCGAACGGGTGTCAGACCGCCAGCCAGCGCTGCAGGCGTTCCGCCACTGCGCCATCGCCGAGCAGGTCGAAGTGGCCGATGCCCTGCGCCACCCACTGCCGCGAACGCGGAAACGCCAGTCGGCGTGCGCGCTGCGGATGCCGGCCCAGCGCGCTGTCGAGCGGCACCAGACCGTCGCCGAGCAGGCGCGCGGCCAGCCCGCCGCGCCGCGTGCCGACACTGGCGGCGATCGCATGGCAGCGCACGTCCTGCGGCAGCGGCACCGGCGTGCGCCGGTCCGCGGCATCGGCGAAACGGTCCGCTTCGCCGGCGTCGCTTTCCAGCAGGTTGCCGTGGCGCAGATCGGTGATGCCCGCGCTGCGCAGGCGCGCAAGGCGCGCGAACGGCGCCGCGAACGGCAGCGCCGCCAGCAGGCGCTGCGCGCCGAGACCCGCGCGCTCGAGCGGCGCACCGTGATGCGGCGTGCCCAGGCAGACCAGCACCCGCAGCCGTGATCGCCAGGCGTATCCGGCGCGCTCGGCGTGATGGCAGGCGCTGCGCGCGACCAGTCCGCCCATGCTGTGGGCAACGATCGCCAGCGACTCGATCGGCAGCGGCCATTGCGACTGCAGCACCTCCAGCAGCTCGGCCAGCGCGCGCCCGTTGGCGGCGACGTGCAAGCCGGTGTTGTAGCGCAGGTAGAGCGGCGTGTAGCCCCGCGTGCGCGCCAGCAGCGCGCCGTAATCGTGTCCGGCGTGGCGCCAGTGGCCGTCGTGCAGGCCCAGTCCGTGCACCAGGATCAGCACGCGCGGGCCGGCCGGGAGATTGGCCGCGACCGGCGCCGGCGCCCGCATCGGCAACGGACAGCCGTCAGCGCGATGGAGCCGCATCGGCAGCGCCAGCGGATTGCCGTCGGCGGTCAGCCGGTCGCCGAACACGGCGTTGAGCGCCGCCAGCGCGGCGAGGCGCGCCGGCGTGGGCTCGATCGCATCGGCATGCGGTACCAGCCGCTCCAGCGCGGCCGCGGCACCGCCGCCGATGCCGCGGGTCAGGCCGCGAATGCCGGCGTACACCAGTCCGGTGATGCCGCGGGTGCGCGCGGCATCCGGCGCATCGCGACGACGCCAGGGGCGCGCGATGCCGGCGTGCACCGCCTCGACCAGATCGGTCACGCCCAGCGTGGCGTCGGTCGCCAGGCGCGCCAGACCGTGCAGATCGGAAACCTGCAGATGGGCTGCCTTCATGCCGGCGATCGCTGGGCCGCGCTCAACCCTGCGGCTCGGAGGCGGTGGCGGACGCGCCGCGACGCCACGCCGGACGACGGTTCCAGGCGACCAGCAGCGCACCCAGCGCCAGGAACAGCAGGCCCATCGCGGCGGCGTTGCGCAATACCAGCGCCAGATCGAGCCGGTTGAGATCGATGAAGGGATAGGGATAGACATGCAGCACCCGACCCAGCAGCAGCGCCCACGCCAGATAGACGCCGGGAAACGGCAGCCAGTAAAACGCCTGCCGCCAGCGCAGCGTGCGCGGCGGAGCCAGCAGCAGCCAGCCGCCGGCGTACAGCGCCGGGACCGCGGTATGCAGCAGGGCATCGGCCAGCAGTTGCAGACCCTGCGGCCGCCACAGTCCGGCCAGCAGCAGGTGATACACGCTCGCGGTGACCAGGATGTACAGCGTCAGCGCGGCGCGCACCGCGGGGTGGGCGGCAAGCCGGCCCGCGCGGGTATCGCGGCCGATCCAGGTCAGGCTGCAGGCCAGCGCCACGCCGAGATTGCTGAGAATGGTGAAGTAGCTGAAATAGCGCAGCGTCATCCATTCATGGCTGACCTGATGCGCCTGCTCCTGCATCAGCGCGAACTGCAGGACCAGCGCGCTCCAGGCCAGCAGGGCCGTGAGCAGATCCAGTGTGCGTCGGGTACGGGTCATTGCCAACGGAATCAGCCCAGCGAGGGTGCGAGTGAACCACAATCGCCACGGCTGCGGCGTGAACCCGGCGCAGCTTCCGACCGATGATCCGGCTCACCGGATCATCGCCGGCAACGGGCGCGCCGGCGCGACACGGCCCCGCGCCGCACGCGACGGCGGCGCTCGGGTAGGCTGTGGCCGCCGCATCCCGGCGCCGTCGACAGGTCCGCATGATCCCCTCGCGTCTCCGTTCCGTCCGATCGGGCACCCTTGCGCTCGCGCTGCTGATCGCGGGCTGCGGCGCGGCACCGCTGCACGCCGCCGCGGCCGCCACCGGCCACGCGCCCGCGGGCGAGGTGGCGCCAGCGCCGCCGGCGTCGGCACGGTCGACGGGCGCCGCGAAACCGCGGCCCGCACCTGCCGCATCCGCCCTGCGCGCGCGCCTCGATGCCTACATTGCGCAGCCGCGCTTTGCCGGCGCGCGCTGGGGCATCGACGTGATCGATCTCGCCGATGGCCGCACGCTCTACCAGCATGCCGCCGACAAGCTGTTCGTGCCGGCGTCCAACGCCAAGCTCTACACCGCCGCGCTGGCGCTGCATCGGCTCGGGCCGCAGGCGCGCTTCACCACCACGCTGTACGCCAGCGAGAAGCCCGATGCCCGCGGCGTGCTGCATGGCGACCTGATCCTGCACGGCGGCGGCGATCCGACACTCGGCACGACCGCCGCCGGATCGACCTCGGGCGACTGGGCCGGGCGCTTCGCCGCAGCGCTGGTCGCGCAAGGCGTCACGCGCATCCGAGGCGACCTGATCGCCGACGCCACGCTGTTCCGCGGCCCGCCCTTCGGTACCGGCTGGGAGGCCGACGACCTCTTTGCCGATTACGCACCCGCGGTCAGCGCGCTGACCAGTAATGCCGGCCGCATCGAGGTCAACGTGCGCCGCGACGCGGCGCACTGCTGCACGGTCAGCGTGGAACCCGCCGCCGCCGGCGTGCGCGTGGTCAATCTCACCGTGGATGCCACGCCGGGCGACCCGGCCAGCCTCGGCCTCTACCGTCCGCTCGGCCACGACACCCTCTACGTCAGCGGCAGTCTGCCGCCGGGCGTGCGCCAGCGTGACTTCGCGCTCGCCGCGCCCGATCCGGCGCGCATGGCGGGCCGGCAGTTGCTGCAGGCGATCACGGACACCGGCATCGCCTTCGACGGCAGGCTGCGCGTGCTGCGCTGGCCCGAAAACGATCCGGCCATGAACAGCGCGCAACGCGTGCAGATCACCAGCGTGGCCTCGCCGCCGCTGTCGCAACTGGTGCGGCACATGCTCAAGCAGTCCGACAACTTCTACGCGCAGACCCTGCTGCTGCAGTCGGGCCTGCTCTGGCAACACGGCGGGCGGGGTTCCTGTGGTTGGGTGCTGCACTGGACCGAGCAATGGGGACTGTGCGCGATGCGCACGCTGCTCGGCGAGATCGGCATTACGCGCGAACAGGCGCACTTCAGCGAGGGCAGCGGGCTGTCGCGCCAGGACCTGGTCTCGCCACGCGCCACCACCGCGCTGCTGGCGTGGATCACCCGGCAACCCTGGGCCGCCGTGCTCACCGAGGCGCTGCCCGTCGCCGGCCGGGACGGCACCCTGGACCGACGCCTGCAGGACCTGCCCGAAGGGGATGCGGTGCACGCCAAGACCGGCACCCTGGCGCACATCTACACGCTTTCCGGCTATCTCGACGGCGCCGGCGGCAGTCGCTATGCCTTCGCGCTGATGCTCAACAACTACCAGCGCCCGATCGATGCCGCCGGCAACTGGGTACCGCCGCTGCCGACGCAGGACCTCGACGCCATCGTGCGCCTGGTCGCGGCGCACGCGGCGGCGCCGGCTGCCGACCGCGCCGCGCCCCCAGTCGCCAGTACCGTACAAGGCAACCGCCGATGAGCTCGAAACCGCCCTCGACCCCGACGTACCGTTGCACACCCGGCGCATGCCTGCGCGTGCTCGCCCTGCTGGCGGCCTTGCTGCCGCCCGGCCTTGCGCTGGCACAGGCGCCGCCCGCCGCGGCGCCGGCATTCCAGATCGTCGAGAGCGTGCCGGTGGCCACCGATTACGGCCAGCCCGGCGTGCCGCGCACGCAGGCCGTGTGGCTGGGCCTGATCAGCCATGCGCGGCGCAGCATCGACCTCGCCGCGTTCTACATCAGCAACCAGCCGGGCGAGGCGCTGCAACCGGTGCTGGATACGCTGATCCGGCGCGCCGCCGCCGGCGTCAAGGTGCGCATCCTGCTCGATGCCACGTTCATGAAGGAAAGCCGCGCGGCTTACGACCTGCTGCACGGCAAACCCGGCATCGACATCCGCATCCTGCCGGTGAACCGGCTCACCGGCGGCGTGCTGCACGCCAAGTACTTCATCGTCGATGACCACACCGTGTTCGTCGGCTCGCAGAACTGGGACTGGCGCGCGCTGAGCCAGATCCACGAGATCGGTGCCGTGTTGCGCAATGAGCGCCTGGCGCGGACTTTCGATGCCGCGTTCGAGTTCGACTGGCGGCTCGCCGCCGATCCCGATCTGCCCGCGGCAGCCAGGCGCGCCGTGCAACCGCCGGATTTCGCGCCGGTGACCGCGCAGGATCCGGTGATCCTCGAACAGCCCGGCGACGCGCCGATCAGCCTGTTCCCCGCCTTCAGTCCGCCGGCGCTGAGCCCGGCCTGGCTGGATCAGGAGCAACCGCAGCTGGTGCGTTTCATCGACAGCGCGCAGCACACGCTGGACATCCAGGTGATGACGCTCAGCGCGTTCAAGGACTACGGCCCCCGGGGCTGGTGGCCGGTGCTGGACAGCGCGCTGCGCGATGCCGCCGCGCGCGGCGTGAAGGTGCGCATCATCGTCGCCGACTGGTCGCTGCGCGAACCGATGCAGGCGTACCTGAAATCGCTGGCGCTGATGCCCGACATCGCGGTCAAGTACAGCGCCCTGCCCGAGGCACCGCAGGGCTTCATCCCCTACGCCCGCGTGGAGCACTGCAAATACGCCGTGGTCGATGGCCGCGTCAGCTTCATCGGCACCGGCAACTGGGGCTGGAGCTACTTCGCCACCACCGTCGATGCCTCGCTGTTCATCGCCGGCAGCGGCCCGGCGCGCACGCTCACGGCGATCTTCGATCGCGACTGGAACGGACCCTACGTGCACGCGCTGGAACCGGGTCGGCACTACGCCCCGCCACGCGTGCACTGATGTCGGTCAGGTCCGCGCGCGGCGCGGATGCGGTGCAGCGAAGTCGACGATGCCAGGCCATTGCTCAAACCATCGGCAGCTTCAGCCCCTGCTCTTTCGCGCAGGCGATGGCATCGGGATAGCCGGCGTCGGCATGGCGCATCACGCCGCTGCCGGGGTCATTCCAGAGTACACGCGCGATGCGCGCATCGGCCTCTGCCGTGCCGTCGCAGACGATGACCACGCCGGCGTGCTGGGCGTAGCCCATGCCGACGCCGCCGCCGTGGTGGAAGCTGACCCAGCTGGCGCCGCTGACGGCGTTCAACAGGCAGTTGAGGATCGGCCAGTCGGACACCGCATCGCTGCCATCGCGCATGGCCTCGGTTTCGCGGTTGGGGCTGGCGACACTGCCCGAATCGAGATGGTCGCGGCCGATCACGATCGGCGCTTTCAGCTCACCTGTGCGCACCATTTCATTGAACGCCAGGCCCAGCCGGTGACGCTGGCCCAGACCCACCCAGCAGATGCGCGCCGGCAGGCCCTGGAAGTTGATGCGTTCGCGCGCCATGTCCAGCCAGTGGTGCAGGTGGGCATCGTCCGGGATCAGTTCCTTGACCTTGGCGTCGGTCTTGTCGATGTCCTCCGGATCGCCCGATAACGCCACCCAGCGGAACGGGCCGACGCCGCGGCAGAACAGCGGCCGGATGTAGGCCGGCACGAAACCGGGGAATTCGAACGCGCGCACGCAGCCCTCGTCCCTGGCCATCTGGCGGATGTTGTTGCCGTAGTCGAAGGTGGGCACGCCGGCATCCATGAACGCCAGCATGGCCTCGACATGCACGCGCATGGAGCGCTTGGCCGCATCGCGCACGCCTTCGGGATCGGCGGCGCGACGTTCGGCCCACTGTTCCAGTGTCCAGCTGATTGGCAGGTAGCCGTTGATCGGGTCGTGCGCGCTGGTCTGGTCGGTGACGGCATCGGGCTTCACGCCGCGGCGCACCAGCTCCGGCAACAGCTCGGCGGCGTTGCCCAGCAGGGCGATGGATTTGGCCGCGCCGGCTTGCGCGTATTTCGCGATGCGCGCCAGCGCGTCGTCGAGGTCCGTCGCCTGCTCGTCGACGTAGCGCGTCTTCAGGCGGAAGTCGATGCGCGATTGCCGGCATTCGATGGTGAGGCTGCAGGCGCCGGCCATGCTCGCCGCCAGCGGCTGCGCACCGCCCATGCCGCCGAGGCCGGCGGTGAGGATCCAGCGCCCTTGCAGGCTGCCGCCGTAGTGCTGGCGGCCCAGCTCGACGAAGGTTTCGTAGGTGCCCTGCACGATGCCCTGCGAGGCGATGTAGATCCACGAGCCCGCGGTCATCTGCCCGAACATCATCAGGCCCTTGCGATCCAGTTCGTGGAAGTGCTCCCAGGTCGCCCAGTGCGGCACCAGGTTGGAGTTGGCGATCAGCACGCGCGGCGCGTCGGCGTGGGTGCGGAACACGCCCACCGGTTTGCCGGACTGGATCAGCAGGGTCTCGTCGTCGTTGAGTTCGCGCAGCGACTTCAGGATCGCGTCGAAGCATTCCCAGTTGCGCGCGGCGCGGCCGATGCCGCCGTACACCACCAGCTCGGCCGGATTCTCGGCCACCTCGGGATCGAGGTTGTTCTGGATCATGCGGAAGGCCGCTTCGGTGATCCAGCTCTTGCAGGATTTCTCGGCGCCGCGCGGCGCGCGGATCACGCGCGACGGGTCGCTGCGGGTGGGGGCGTTCATGGCGGACTCCGGCCGGCGAAACCACGCCATTATGGCATCCGTGCCGCCACTCCCCATCGCGCGGCATTCCCGCTCCGGATCGCCGTCGGCCCGCTGCGCTAGAGTGGCGACCGCCGCGCCACGAGCGCATGCCTGCCCTTGCCGCGCAACCGCGCCGATCCCGCGGGTTGCATCACCCGGGCGCCGTCATCTTCCGCAGGGGGAACCGCAGCTTGGACTTCGCGCTCGACATCCGCCAGCCGGCGGGCCAGGAACTGCAGCGGCTGGCGCTGGCGCAGATCGATGCCGCGCAGGCGCTGCTGAATCTGCGCACGCCGGCGATGCACGACGCGATCCATGAAGCGCGCCGCGCCATGCGCCGGGCGCGGGCGATCCTGCAGATGCTGCGACCGGCGCTCGGCGAACACTACGAACCGCTGGCAAAGCCCTTGCGCGATGCCGGCGCCGCGCTGTCGGCGCTGCGCGATGCGCAGGCGGTGATCGAGGCGGTCGAGCAACTGGCGAAACGCCAGCCGCCGCTGTTTGCGGAGAACGCCCGCGCGGCGCTGATGAGTCGACTGCGACGCCGGCGCAGCACGGCCTGCCGGCAGCAGTTCGAAGCGCTGGATCGGGTCGACGCGCTGCTCGCCGCCGCGCGCACCGCGGTCGCCGCCTGGACCGGTGACGCCAGCGACGCCGACATCCTGCAGGGGCTGCGCCGCGGTTACGCGCGCGCCGCCCGCGCGCTGCGCCGCGCACGCCGCGACCCGGCCGCCCACCTGCACCGCTGGCGGCAGCGGGTACGCGAGCACCGGCTGCAGCTCGAGTTGCTGCACCCGGTCTGGCCCGAGGTCATCGGCGCCCAGGTCGGGGAAGCGCGCCGGCTCGCACGGCTGCTGGGGGCGGAACGCGACCTGCAGTTGCTGGCGACGGTGTTCGCGCGGCTGCGCACGCCGCTGGTCGCGCGTCCCGGCAACGCCACGCTCGCCGCCCGCATCGCCAACGAGCGCACGACGCTGCAGGAGCAAGCATGGACGCTGGGCGCCCGGGTCTTCGCCGAGCGTCCCGGCGCCCTCGCCCGCCGGCTCGCCGCCTATCGCAAGGCCGCCCCGGGCACGGACGCCGGCATTGCGGGCCGCACGGTTCGATCGCCGCTGATGCCGGGTCAGCGAGAGCCTGCCGCAGCGTGAAAGTTGGGGAGCACCCCGGTCAGCGCTAGGATGAGAAGCGGGGCCCGGGGATGGGACGATGCGTCAGTTCGGCTTGCTGCTGATCATGCTGTGCGGGTTGGCGCTGCCGTCCGGCACGGTGCGCGCCGATCCGCTGTTGCAGGCCGCGCCGGTGCGGATCAGCGTGCTGCCGGTCACGGCGGCGACCCCGACCGCCGCGGCCGTGACGCGCGGCTCGCTGGCCGCCGCCTTTCGTCCAGCCAACGCCGCCGACCTCGTCTTCGCCCGCCGCGGCGAGCGCTGGTATCGCATCCAGCTCGATGCCGACTGGAACGCAGGGACTCCGCCGCTGCTGGTGGTCCACAACGCGCGCTTCCAGCCGGTGACGCTGTATGCGCCGCCCGACTACCGGCCGCAGGTACAGCACCACGCCCAACACCGGCGCGATGCGCGATTCTCGCGCCGGGCGCTGGTGTACGAGCTGCCGCACACGCTGCGTGCCGATCAGGCCGTGTACCTGCAACTGCCGCCGTCAGGCAAGCGCACGCCGTTCACGCTGCAGGTGTATCCCGAGGCGGCTTATCACATCGCCGATGTCGGCTGGACGCGGGTGATGGTGCTGTTCGAATCGGTGCAGTTCACCATGCTGCTGGTCGGACTGACCCTCTGGGCTGCGCTGCGGCAGAAGCTCTACGGCTACTTCGTCGGCTATCTGGCGCCGCAGTTCGTCTACCTGCTGATCGCCAGCGGCGATATCTATCTGCTGCCCGGCACGGCGTGGATGGAACCGTGGGGCATCCGCCTGCTCTGGTTCGTGGCGGCGCTGAGCACGCCGTTCGCGCTGTCCTTCATCATCGAATTCGCCGAACTGCGCACGCTGACCCCGCGCTACGCAAACTTGCTGGCGTGGTTGCGCCTGCCGTTCCTGGCGCTGGCCGGCACCGCCCTGCTGCCGATGAGCTGGCATCACGGCAGCTGGCAGGCCGATATCGGCAATCTGCTGTTCATGCTCGGCGCGCTCGCGGCAATCGGCGCGGTGACCCTGTCCTGGCGACGCGGCAGCGTGGCCGCGGGCGTCTTCCTGCTGGCGTGGATGCCGCAGTCGCTGTTCACCGCCCTGCGCGCCGGCCAGCTGCTGCTGCAACTGCCGTTGCCCGGCTGGCTGGAGTTCGGCGTGCCGGCCGCGCTGGCGCTGTCCGGCCTGGTGCTGACCATGGGTCTGGGCCTCGCGACCCTGCAGGCGCGGCGCGAGCGCGATCGCGCCCGCCAGGAAGCCCGGCATGACCCGCTCACCGGCCTGTACAACCGCCGCGCGCTGATGCCGAAGCTGGCCGAGGCACTGACCGAGGCTCGCCAGGGCGACCACCCGCTGACCCTGCTGTTCCTCGACATCGATCATTTCAAGGCGATCAACGACCGCTACGGGCATCTGGTCGGCGACGCCTGCCTGAAAGCGGTGGCGGCCGCCGTCGGCGAGGAGCTGCGTCAGGGCGATGTGCTGGCGCGCTGGGGCGGCGAGGAGTTCGTGGCCCTGCTGCCGGGTGCGTCGCCGGCGGTCGCGATCGCGATCGGCGAACGCATTCGCCAGCGCGTCGATACCATGGCCGTGCGCATCGATGACCAGCCGGTGGCGATGACCGTCAGCATCGGCATCGCCGGCCTCGGCCGCGGCGACGACTCGCCCGAGCAGCTGATCCAGCGCGCCGATGTGGCGCTGTACCGGGCCAAGGCGGACGGCCGCAATCGTCTGGTGCTGCATCCCGGCCTGGTAGCCATGGCCGTGCCTTGAACGGGATGCTTTCGATGCGACCCGTCGGTCTTCGGCAGCACGGCTGATTGCAGGCGGCCGCTGCGGCCGCGCGGAATCAGTCGGCGGCGCGCAGGCGGCGCAGGGTGGCGCGATAGCGCGTGGCCACTCGCTCGCGCTGGCGGTGGCGACCATCGGAGACCACCGGCCCGGCCTGGGTCCACACCGCGCGCACCAGCGGTGCGTTGCCGGCGAAGATCCAGCTGTCGAGCAGCTCGTCGTCCGCGCGCGCGGCCAGCAGCGGATGCGCATCGTCCAGCACCAGCGCGCCGGCGGCATAGGGCCGGATTGCCTCCAGCCCGCTGGCTGCGAGGCCGCCCTCCAGCGCCGCCGCGAACAGCCGCGCGCCGCTGTGCGGCTGCGCCGCGCTGGCGGCGAGATTGCGCGCGCGCCGCGTCAGCCGCTGGCCGTACTCCAGCCAGCGCAGCTCCTCGACCGGCGACACCGAGATCTGGCTGTCGGAACCGACGCCGATGCGCCCGCCCAGCACCAGATACTCGACCAGCGGGAACAGGCCGTCGCCGAGGTTGGCCTCGGTGGTCGGACACAGGCCGGCGACGGCGCCGGATCGCGCCAGCCGCGCGGTCTCGTCGGCGTCCATGTGGGTGGCGTGCACCAGGCACCAGCGCGCATCCACCGGCGCGTGGTCGAGCAGCCAGGCCAGCGGGCGCTGGCCGGTCGCGGCAAGACAGTCGTCGACCTCGGCGGTCTGCTCGGCGACGTGGATGTGGATCGGCCCCGTCGCCGCCAGCTGCGAGGCAAGCACGGCGCGCAGCGCGTCCGCCGGCACCGCGCGCAACGAATGCAACGCGATGCCGACGTTGAGGCCGGGTTGCTCCTGCGTGCGCAACGCCGCGACGAGATCGAGAAAACCGTCGACGGTGTGCGCGAAGCGCTGCTGCCGCGGCGCCAGCGGACGGTCGTCGAAGCCGCCACGCAGGTACAGCGTCGGCAGCAGGGTCAGACCGATGCCGGTCTCGTGCGCGGCCGCAATCAGTGCTTGCGCCATCGCGGTGGCATCCGCGTACGGGCGGCCGTCCGGCGCGTGGTGCAGGTAGTGGAATTCGCAGACCCGGGTGTAACCGGCCTCCAGCATCTCGACGTAGAGCTGCGCGGCGATCGCGTGCAATGCATCGGGATCGATGCGCGCGGCGAAGGCGTACATGGTCTCGCGCCAGCTCCAGAAGTTGTCGCGCTGCGCGCTGCCGCGCTCGGCCAGCCCCGCCATCGCGCGCTGGAACGCGTGCGAATGCAGGTTGGGCAGGCCCGGCAGCAGGATGCCGGTGGCACCCGGTTCGGGGGTCGCCAGCGGCTCGAGAGCGAAATCACCCGTGTCGCCACGCAGCCGTGCGGTGCACCAACCGCTGGGCAACCAGGCACGGTGAAC
Organism: Pseudomonadota bacterium; assembly: GCA_021793195.1. Taxonomy (GTDB): domain Bacteria; phylum Pseudomonadota; class Gammaproteobacteria; order Xanthomonadales; family Rhodanobacteraceae; genus Metallibacterium. The sequence continues at coordinate 19,132 of JAJYTG010000002.1, read as the reverse complement.
CGGCAGGTCGGATGACATCGGCGCTCCTCGATCGGCGATGGCGCAGGCTAACCGGGGCGTGGAGTGCATGCCAGCCGGCCGGTGGGCCGGATCCGCGCGCCGCCGTCCTGCAATAATGAGCAGCCGCCGATCCGACCGGACCCGCCCATGCCGCATCCCGCCGAAGCCGAGCAGCGCCCGTGGAAGCGTCGCGCGGTGCTGTGGAGCGGGGCCATCCTGGTGGGCCTGGCTGCGGTGTTCTTTGCGGAAACGACGACCTGGGCCTACGACACCTTCGTGCGGGTGATCGCGGGACGTGCGTGGATCGCGCTGCTGATCACGCCATTGGTGTTCGCGGCGATGGGCTGGATCACCTCGCGCAAGCTGCCGGGTGCGCGTGGCAGCGGCATCCCCGAGGTGATTGCCGCGCTGCAGGTCGAGGATCGCAGCCTCAACGACCGCCTGCTGGGACTGCCGGTGGTCGCCGGCAAGATGGGCCTGACCCTGCTCGGCCTGCTGGTCGGCGCCTCGATCGGTCGCGAGGGTCCGACCGTGCACGTCGGCAGCGGCGTGATGTACGCGCTGGGCAAGCGCTTCGGTTTCGACGATCCAAAGCAGGCCGCGCGCTTCATCCTCGCCGGCGGCGGCGCGGGTCTGGCGGCCGCGTTCAACACGCCGCTGGCCGGCGTGGTGTTCGCGATCGAGGAGCTGGCCGGCGCCTTCGAGCATCGCCTCAGCGGCATCATCATCGCCGCGGTGTTCTTTTCCGGCGTGGTGTCGCTGGGCCTGATCGGCAACTACAGCTATTTCGGCACCGTGCACGCCAGCCTGCCGCTGGGCGAGGGCTGGCTGGCGGTGCTGGCGCTGGGCATCCTCGGCGGTCTGCTGGGCGGCGCGTTCGCGCGCGCGATCCTGCTCGACGCCGGCCCGCTGCCGAAACTGGCGGCGCTGCGCACGCGCTTCCCGGTATGGTTTGCCGCCGGCTGCGGACTGGCGCTGGTGGGCCTGGGCCTGCTCAGCCACGGCAGCGTCTACGGCACCGGCTACGACCAGGCGCGCGCCCTGCTGCAGCACGAGGCGCACGCGCCCGGCGAAAGTTTCGGCGTGCTCAAGCTGCTGGCCAACATCGTCTCCTACTGGGCCTGGATCCCCGGCGGCCTGTTCTCGCCGGCGCTGGCGGTCGGCACCGGCATCGGCCACAACCTCGCGCCGCTGTTTCCGCATGTCGATCCGGCGGCGGTGATGCTGCTGGGGATGGCCGGCTACCTTGCCGGCGTGACCCAGACCCCGCTGACCGCGGCGGTGATCTCGCTGGAGCTGACCAACAACCAGGGCCTGGTGCTGCCGATCATGGCGGTGTGCCTGCTGGCGCGCGCCTTCTCGGGGCTGCTGTGCAAGAAGCCGATCTACAGTGCCTTCGCCGATCGTCTGGTGGCCGACTACGAGCGCCAGCGCGGCGCCGACTCCGGAACCGGCGCATGAACACGGCCTGCGGCCTGCTGCTGCACGCGCGCCTGGCCACGCTCGCGGACGGCGACTGCGACCTGCTCGATGACGGGGCCCTGGCCTGGCGAGACGGCCGCATCGTCTGGGTCGGCGCCAGCCGCGATCTGCCGCGCGCATTCGATGATCTGCGCGACAGCGCGACCGACGCCCGTGGCGCGCTGGTCACGCCGGGGCTGATCGACTGCCATACGCATCTGGTCTTCGCCGGTTCGCGCGCCGACGAATTCGAACGTCGCCTGCGGGGCGAGAGCTACGCCGCGATCGCGACCTCCGGGGGCGGCATCCTGGCCACCGTGCGCGCCACCCGCGCGGCCGGCGAGGACGCGCTGCTGGCGGCGGCGCTGCCGCGTGCACGGGCGCTGCTCGCCGACGGCGTGACCACGCTGGAGATCAAGTCCGGCTACGGGCTGGATCTCGCCACCGAACTGGCGATGCTGCGCGTCGCGCGGCGCCTCGGCGAGACGCTGGGCATCGGCGTGCGCACCACCCTCCTGGCGCTGCACGCGCTGCCGCCGGAGTACGCGCACGACCGCGACGGCTGGGTCGATTTCGCCTGCAACAGCTTGCTGCCCGCCGCCACCGGGGCCGGGCTGGCCGACGCCGTGGACGCCTTCTGCGAGGGCATCGCGTTCACGCCGACCGAGGTGCGGCGCCTGTTTGTCGCCGCGCGTCGGCACGGCATCGCGGTCAAGCTGCACGCCGACCAGCTGACCGACTGTGGAGGCGCGGCGCTGGCCGCGGAGTTCGGTGCGTTGTCGGCCGATCACATCGAATACAGCGATGCTGCCGGTATCGCCGCCATGGCCGCCGCGGGCAGCGTCGCGGTGCTGCTGCCGGGTGCGTTCTACACTCTGGGCGAAACCCGCCGGCCGCCGCTGGCGACGCTGCGCGCGCAGGGCGTGCCGATCGCGGTCGCGACCGACCTCAACCCCGGCACCTCGCCGCTGGCCTCGCTGCGACTGGCGATGAACTTGGCCTGCACGCTGTTCCGGCTGACGCCGGACGAAGCGCTGCGCGGCACGACGGTCAACGCCGCGCGTGCGCTGGGCCTCGGTGACCGCGGCCGGCTGGCGTCGGGACTGCGCGCCGATCTGGTGCTGTGGGACGTCGAGAGCGTGGCCGAACTGGTGTACTGGATCGCCGGGCCGCGCGCGCGGCGGGTGATCGCCGGCGGCCGCGAACTCGGCAGCAACGCCGCGCCCTGAAACGCGAAGCCCCCGCGCTGCGGGGGCCTGGTGTCACGCCGGCACTCGACGCCCGGTCAGACGGCCGTCTTCTTCCTCGGCGCCGCCTTTTTCACCGCCGGCTTGCTGGTCACCACGGCCTTGGTCACGACGACCGTTTTTTCCTTGTGCGGGCGGCTGTTGCCGTAGCTGCCGCGAGATGTCTTGCCGCGGGTGGTCTTGCGATCGCCCTTGCCCATGGATGGATCCTCGGAGAATGCGTGATTCGGGTGGCGGCAGGATACCAGCCGGCGCGCGCCGGCGCCTAGCGTGGTGTCCCGGAAATGCGCATCCATCATTCCCGCGTCTTTCGGCGCGATACCGCGTTGCGCCTCGTCGCCATGGCGCGGCCATGACTCCTCGTCGCGCCGGGTCTCGCACCGCAATCCATCGGCAATCGCTGGCGCGTACTTCCGGGACACCCCACTAGCCGGACGCGCAATCGTGTCCGTCCGGATCGCTGCAGGCATCGCGTTCGATCTCGACGGTGGCATGGCCGATCGCATAACGGTCGTGCAGCATGGTCTTGACCGCGCGCCGCGCGCGTTCGGCATCCGCGGCGACTTCGACGCGCACGTGCAGCGTGGCCATGCGCTGACCGCTGGCGATCTGCCAGAGGTGCAGATGATGCACGTCGCGGATCGCGGCATCGGCATCGCGCAGCGCCAGCGCCAGCGTTTCGGGATCGAGGCCCTCGGGCGTGCCCTCGAGCAGGATGTGCGTCGACCGGCGCAGCAGGACGAAGGCGCTGCGCAGCAGCAGCGCGCAGACCAGCAGCGACAGTGCCGGATCCGCCCACAGCCAGTGCTCCCAGCGCACCAGCAGCGCCGCCACTACCGTGGCGACCGAACCCAGCAGATCGCCCAGCACGTGCAGGTTGGCCGCCGCCATGTTGACGTCGTCGTGGTCATGCTGGTGCAGCAGCCGCAGTACCAGCGTGTTGACCACCAGGCCGATGGCGGCCACCGCGAGCATCACCCCGGACAGGATCGCGTGCGGCGTCAGCAGCCGCTGCACGGCCTCCCACGCGATCCAGCCGACCAGCAGAAACTGGGTCAACGCATTGACGAAGCCGGCCAGCACCTCGAAGCGCGCGTAACCGAAGCTGCGGCGCGTATCGGCCTGGCGCAGGGCCATGCCGGCACTGGCCCAGGCCAATCCCAGCGCCAGCGAGTCGATCAGCATGTGGCCGGCATCGGCCAGCAGCGCCAGCGAACCGGAAAACAGCCCGCCCGCGGCCTCCACCGCCAGCATCAGCAGAGTCAGCGCCAGGGCGATGCCCAGACGCAGGCCGCGGCGATCGCCCGCGGCGACCGCGGGCACGTCGACGCTTTCGTGATCATGGCCGGCAACGGCAGCGGCGCGAGGATGCGGAGGGATCGAGGTCATGCCGCGCATTCTTCACGCGCATGCACGCGTTACACAATCACCCGACCCGCGACCCGCGCCGCAGCCGGCCGCGCACCGCGACCGCGGCCGGTGCCAAGCCGGCGCGGCAGCGCTGCGGTTGCCGTGATCTGGAACGCTCAGGCGGCGGGCGCCGCGGCATTCACGCCGCAACGGGCGCACAGCCCGTGGACCTCGAGGGTCTGCGATCGCGGTCGGAAACCGCGGCGATCGGCCTCGCTCTCGATCAGGCCGGCGACGGTGCCGCCGTCGCACAGTTCCTCGGCATCCCCGCAGACATCGCAGATCAGGAACGGCACCTGATGCGCCTCGGCCGGATGGTGGCAGGAAACGAAGGCGTTGATCGATTCCAGACGATGGATGAAACCGTGATCGAGCAGGAAATCCAGCGCGCGATAGACCGTGGGCGGTGCCGCCGCGGCGTGCCGCTCGCGCAGGCTCTCCAGCAGATCGTAGGCTTTCACCGGACGGCCGGCCGCGGCGACCAGCGCCAGCACTTCCCGCCGCGATGGCGTCAGCCGCAACGAACGCGCGCGGCAGGCATCCTCGACCTCGCGCAGATAGCGGTCGGCGCGACGGGCCTGGGAATGAACGTGGCGGGCGCTGGCAAGGCTCATGCGGACTGTCCTGTTCGCAGGGTATCACCGCGATCCGTTCGCGCATCCGACGCGGCGAGGCGGCGGGACAGCCCGCATCGGCGCCGCACGGAAGCTGTCGCGGCCAGACCGGCGCGGTCAGCCCGGGGATGCAGCCAGCGCCAGCGCGGCGTCGATGCGGCGCAGGGCCTCGTCGCGGCCGGCGAGGTAAATCGTGTGCTCGATCGAGGGCGACACCGCAGTGCCGGTGATCGCCACGCGCAGCGGTTGCGCCACCTTGCCCATGCCGACGCCCTGTGCCGCGGCGACCTGCTCGATCGCGCCATGCACGGCTTCCGGGCTCCATGCCGGCAGCGCCGCGAACGCGGTGTGCGCCGCGGCCAGCAGCGCCGCCGCGCCGTCGGCCTTGAGATGCTTCTGGACGGCCTTGGCGTCCCACTGCGCGATCGGCGCGTACCAGATGCGCGCGCGATCGGCCATTTCCTTCAGCGTCTGCACGCGATCGCGCAGGGCGACGATGACGTCGGCCGGTGCCGGCCCGGTGGCCGGATCGATGCCGGCCGCGCGCAGGTGCCATGCGAATTCGGGCGCCAGCGCGGCCGGGTCGTCGTGCTTGAGGTAATGCTGGTTGAGCCAGCCCAGCTTGGCCAGATCGAAACGCGAGGCGGCCTTGTTGACGTCGGCGATGTCGAACAGCGCGATCATCTCGGCGATCGAGAAGATCTCCTGGTCGCCGTGCGACCAGCCCAGCCGCACCAGGTAGTTGAGCAATGCGTGCGGCAGATAGCCGTCGTCGCGGTACTGCATCACGCCCAGCGCGCCGTGGCGCTTGCTCAGCTTCTGGCCGTCGGCGCCGAGGATCATCGGCAGATGCGCGAAGTCCGGCACCGGCGCGCCCAGCGCCGCGTAGATGTTGATCTGGCGCGGCGTGTTGTTGACGTGGTCGTCGCCGCGGATCACGTCGGTGATACGCATGTCGATGTCGTCGACCACCACCGCGAAGTTGTAGGTCGGATAGCCGTCGGAGCGGAAGATCACCAGGTCATCGAGCTCGCTGTTGCTCCACTCGATGCGACCCTTGACGCGGTCGTCGAACACCACCGTGCCGACGTCGGGATTGCGGAAGCGGATCACCGGCGTGATCCCGGGCACCGGCTCGGCGTGCGTGCGGCAGTGGCCGTCGTAGCGCGGTTTGGCGCCTGTGGCCAGCGCCTGCGCGCGCAGGGCATCCAGACGCTCGCGCGAACACCAGCAGCGGTAGGCCTTGCCGGCCGCGATCAGGCCTTCGGCGACCTCGCGGTAGCGGTCCATGCGCGCGGTCTGGAACACCGGACCCTCGTCCCAGGCCAGGCCCAGCCACTGCATGCCGTCGAGAATCGCCTGCACCGCGGCATCGGTGGAGCGCTCGCGATCGGTGTCCTCGACCCGCAGGATGAACTGCCCGCCGCGATGGCGCGCCTGCAGCCAGCAGTACAGCGCGGTGCGTGCGCCGCCGATGTGCAGGTAACCGGTTGGACTGGGGGCGAAGCGGGTGCGGACGGTCATGAGCGCCGGTCAACGGGTACGGAGCGCCAGTTTAACGGATGCCCGCGCGGCGCCCGTCTTCGCCCGGTTGCAATTGTTGACGGTGAAAATGAGTCATTTTGATTGACCGCACCCGACGGACCGCGACAATGGCGGCGACATTGCATGGTCAGGGGAAACGGGTGATGCCCGTCAGGGAGACCGTCATGACGCACTACACGCTCGCGCTTTCGTGCTTTTCCGACGTCGATGCCGCCGCCGTCACCCGTTGCCTGGGCGACCGCGAGCACGCGCTGGCCGATCGCTGGACGCTGGCCGACGAGGCCGCCGCCGATGTGGTGCTGGTCGACATCGACAGCGTCTGGGGCCATATGGCATGGCTGAAGGCCGGCAACGCCGGCAAACACACCGTGGCCTACAGCGACAACGGCGCACCGCGCGAGGGTGGTCCGCTGCTCGGCAAGCCGCTGACCGCGGCCGCGCTGGCCGGCGTCCTGCAACCGCTGGAATCCCGCATCGGTCCGCGCCAATCGCGACCCGGACCCGACGCCGCAGCGGGCCATGCGCCGGCGCCGGCGACCGCCGCGCCCGCATCCGTCAATGTACCGACGCCGATTCACGCACCGCGCACGCTCGGCGAACTGTTGCGCAGCGGCAGCGTGGACGGCCCCCTGCAAGCCTGCGAAGGCGACATCAGTCTGGTGCTCGATCCGGCACGGGATGCCTACCACGGTGACGCCAGCCTGAAAGCACTGGCGCCGCTGCTGGCACTGCCCGTGCAGGCACTGCAGCCGCTCGACGCGGCGGCCCTGAACGCCGCGCGTGCCGCGCAGCCGATGCAGCCGCTGGCGCGCTTGCGCTGGTTTGCCGCCGTCAGCGCCACGCCCGGCGCGCTGCCGCCGGGCATCGGCGCCGAGAGCGAGCTGCGTCTGCTGCGCTGGCCGCAGATCGAACGCGAGTATCCGCGCCATTTCCGCATCGCCACGGCGATGATGAAACAGCCCGGCACGGTCGCGACCATCGCCGCGGCATCCGGCGCCAGCGAGGCCGACGTCGCCGACTTCGTGCGCGGCTATCACGCGCTGGGCCACATTTTCGTCGCCACCACGACCACCCCGATCGAGCGCAGCCTGATGCGCCGGGTCAGCCCGTTCTCGCGCTGAACCACGGCCCCGCGCGCGGCGGATGCGCAGCGCGCGGCGTCATCGTGACGTCACCTGCCGATCAAGCGCATGCAATGCAGCGCGTCCATGCTGATGCCAGCTCGCCGTGGAGCGGCCCATGCGCATCGGCATCGTCACCGAGACCTACCCGCCGGAAATCAATGGCGTCGCCCTGACCGTGCAGGGACTGGCCGAGGGTCTGGCCGCCTGCGGCCATCAGGTCGAGGTGGTCCGCCCGCGGCAGCGCGTCGAAGACGGCACTGACCGCATGATTTCGCTGCTGGTCCGCGGCGCGGCCGTGCCACGCTATCCCGGCCTGCGCTTCGGCCTGCCGGCCGGCAACCGGCTGCTGCGCCATTGGCGCGCGCAACGACCCGATGCCATCTACATCGCCACCGAGGGTCCGCTCGGCAACTCGGCGCTGAATGCCGCGCGCCGACTCGACATCCCCGTCGCCAGCGGCTTCCACACCCGTTTCGACGACTACGCGGCGCACTACGGACTGGGCTTGCTGACGCCGCTGGTGCTGGCGTACCTGCGCCGTTTCCATCGCCGCAGCACCGCCGCCCTGGTGCCCACGCAAGCCCTTCATGACGAGCTGCTGGCACTGGGCGTGCCGAATGCGCGGCTGCTGCGCCGCGCCGTGGACACGGCGCTGTTTCAGCCGGCGCGTCGCGATCCGGCGCTGCGGGCGGCCTGGCGGGCGCAGGCCGACGCGCCGGTGGTGCTGTACGCGGGCCGCATCGCCGCCGAGAAGAATCTCGACCTCGCGATCAGCGCATTCGGGGCCCTGCAGGCGCGCGTGCCGGCGGCGCGTTATGTCTGGGTGGGCGATGGCCCGCTGCGTGCGGAACTGGCCGCGACCCACCCGGACTTCATCTTCGCCGGAATCCAGCGCGGCGAGGCCCTGGCACGCCACTACGCCAGTGCCGATCTGTTCCTGTTTCCCAGCCTGAGCGAGACCTTCGGCAACGTGACCCTGGAGGCCATGGCCAGCGGACTGGCGGTGGTCGCGTTCGACCACGGCGCCGCGCGCGAACACGTCGTCGACGACGTCAACGGCCGCCGCATCGACACCAGCGACCGCGCCGGATTCATCGCCGCCGCCCTCGATCTGGCACTGGACGCGCCGCGCCGCGCGCGGCTCGGCCACAACGCGCGCACCAGCGTCGCCGCGCTGGCTCCGGATACGGTTGTCGCCGAGTTCGCGGCACTGCTGCGATCACTCGCGGAGGAATTCCCGCATGGCTCTCTCGCCGCAGCCGGCATCTGAGCGCATCGCCCTCGACGGGCGCCTCTGCCTCGCCGTCAATCGCTGGGGCGCACGGCGCGCGGTCGGGCTGTTTTTCGCCGCCATCAGCCGGCTCGGCGACGGCCTGTTCTGGTATGCGCTGATGACCGTGCTCGCGCTGGTCGGCGGCGCCCGCGGCGCGGCCGCCGCGCTGCAGATGGCAGCGACCGGCCTGGCGGCACTGCTCCTGTACCGCACGCTCAAGCGCCGGACGCGGCGACCGCGCCCGTACCGCGGCTGCGCCGGTGTCATCGCCCGCGTCCCGCCGCTGGACGAGTTCAGCTTTCCCTCCGGCCATACCCTGCATGCGGTCAGCTTCAGCGTCGTGGCACTGGCCTGGTTTCCGCTGCTGGCGCCGCTGCTGCTGACGTTTACCCTGCTGGTCGCGGCCTCGCGCGTGGTGCTCGGTCTGCACTATCCGAGCGACGTGCTGGCGGCGATCACCATCGGCCTGCTGCTGGGTGGCGCGGCGCTGATGCTGGGACCGACACCGGCCTGGAACGGCTTCTGACGCGCCGTGCCCGTCGTTCCGGGCGGCGTTCCTGCCGTCCCGGTCCGCGCCGTCCCGCTGGCGCGGCATAATCCGCACGATGAAACGCGAGCAGGTCCAGCAGCTCTTCGAACGCCTGCGCGAGATCAATCCGCGGCCGCGCAGCGAACTCGAATACCGCACGCCGTTCGAGCTGCTGATCGCCGTGATCCTGTCGGCGCAGGCGACCGATGTCGGCGTCAACAAGGCCACGCGCCGGCTGTTCGCCGTCGCCGCCACGCCCGCCGCGCTGCTGGCACTGGGCGAAGACGGGTTGAAGCGCCACATCAGCAGCATCGGTCTGTACAACACCAAGGCGAAGAACATCCTGGCCACCTGCCGGCTGCTGCTGGAGCGGCACGGCGGCGAGGTACCGCGCGAACGTGGCGCGCTGGAAGCGCTGCCCGGCGTCGGTCGCAAGACCGCCAACGTGGTGCTCAACACCGCCTTCGGCGAGCCGACCATCGCGGTGGATACGCACATCTTCCGCGTCGCCAATCGCACCGGGCTCGCCCCCGGCAAGGACGTAGCCGCGGTCGAGGCGCGGCTGATGAAGGTCGTGCCGCCGGAGTTTCACCAGAACGCGCACCACTGGCTGATCCTGCACGGCCGCCATGTCTGCAAGGCGCGCAAGCCGGCATGCCCGCAGTGCGTGATCCGCGACCTGTGCAGCTTCAAGACCAAGACCGCGGCGGCGGGATGAAGACAAACGGCGGGCTTGCGCCCGCCGTTCCGCCGTCCGTGGAGCGAGGCTCCCTTGCGATGAGCGTTGCGCGGAGGCGCCTCAGAACTTGTAGGCGATCATCACGCGGTTGTAGGTGAACGAACCGTTGCCCGGATTGAGACCGACGCCGCCGATCGCGCGCTCCCAGCGGTTGCGCACCGACAGGCCCTTCAGATAGCCGCTGAAGTTGTAGGTCAGATCGACATACAGGTTGTGGCTGTTGCCGCGCTGGATCGTCGTGTACCTGGCGTAGGACGTCATCAGCACCAGGTGGTTGTCGAGGAAGCTGTAGGTCAGCTTGGCCTTCCAGGCGTGGCCCGGACCCTGCTCGACCAAGCCGCGGATCATCGAGGTCGTGTACAGCGGGTCGGTGGCATACGCCGCGGTGTACGGCGAGATCAGCGCGCCGTTGCCGACCGCGCCGGCTTCCTGCGCGATCTTGTTGTAGCCGACCTCGAATCTGCCGTTGGGAATGTTGACGCCGACGTCGGTGCCCCAGGTGCTGTTCTTGACGCGGGTGCCGGCGACGCCGAACAGGGCGACGTTGTTGCTGACCAGCTTGTTGTTCGAGCCGCCGCTCTCGGTGACGTACTGCGCGGCGATGAAGGGATCGAAGCCGGTGCCGGTCTTGAAGGTGTAGCTGCCATCGACGTAACCCATGCGCGCGAACTGGCGGAAGTCGTAGTACCACGCCTGCGCCTTGAATCCGCCGGTGGCGTAGGCGGTGCCCAGCGCGTAGGCGCCGTTGGCCTGGGTGGCCGTGGCCGGCAGTCCGCCGAGGCCGCCGTAGGACGAATCGCCGCGGTAGGTCGGCGGGTAATACAGGTTGTCGTTGTAGTAGCCGCTGGCGGTGCGACCCTTCCACTCGAAGCTGCGCAGGGCATAGATGTCCCAGCCCTTCATCGGCTTGAACACCGCCGAGACGGCGTTGTACGAGGCCGGCAGCACGCGCGAGTCGCTGCTGCCCATCCACGGCGTGTTGAGGTACTGGTAGCCGGCGCGCACCTGCATCCAGTCGTTCTGGTACTGCAGGTAGGCCTGACCCAGCGAGCTGATCGAATTGGTCGGACCCATCAGGGTGGTGTCGATCGCGGCCGGGTTGCCCGACTGAGTGCCCAGCGAGTTGGCGGTGAGAAAGCTGCCGCCGAGACTGAAACCGTTGGCGAAGCTGCCGCTGCGGAAGTTGATCAGCGCGGCGACCCCGAGGGCGTTGGCGTCGGTGGTGTTGGGCGCACCGTAGAGGCGGCTGAAATAATAGGTGCGCAGCTCGCCGTCGACGTGGCCCTGGGTGAAGATGTCGCTGAGCGAGTCCGCCTGCGCGCTGAGGCTGATCGTGCCGAGCACGACAGCGATGGCGGCGGTGAGAAGTTTGTTGCGCATGACGAGGCTCCGGCCGGGATGGAATGGGGATGCAACGCTCACCCGTCTTTGTTCGATCTATTTTGGACGAGGGTTAAGCTGCCGTTAGGCCCGTGCATCATGTCGGCCGAAATTGACACTCGTGTGTGCGCCGGATGACAGCCCGATGACAGTCGCACCCGCGCGCGATGCGCGCCGGGGCGGGCCGGCGGACAGCCACTGCTATGCTTCCGGGCATGGCTGACGCTCCGGTTGCTCCCATCGCGCGGCGGTTTCGCGGCTACCTGCCCGTGGTGGTGGACGTCGAGACCGGCGGCTTCGACTGCGAACGCCATGCACTGCTGGAAATCGCGGCCGTGGTGATCGCCATGGATGACGCCGGCCACCTGCGGCTCGAACCCACCGTCTCCACGCACGTGGAGCCGTTTCCCGGCGCGGTCCTCGATCCCAAGGCGCTGGAAATCACCGGCATCGACCCCGGCCATCCGCTGCGCGGCGCGATCGCCGAGCGCGCCGCGCTCGATCACGTGTTCGCGCCCGTGCGCCAGGCCTTGCGCAGCAGCGGCTGTCAGCGCGCGATCCTGGTCGGCCACAACGCGGCCTTCGATCTCGGCTTCCTCAATGCCGCGGTGCGTCGCTGCGGTCACAAGCGCAACCCGTTCCATCCCTTCAGCTGCTTCGATACGGTGACCCTGGGCGGCCTCGCCTACGGCCAGACCGTACTGGCGCGCGCCGTGCAGGCCGCGGGTCTCGACTGGAACGCCAGCGAGGCGCATTCGGCCGTTTACGACGCCGAACGCACGGCCGAGCTGTTCTGCGCCGTGGTCAACCGCTGGCACGCCCTGGAAGCCGGCACGGCATGGCCTGCAGCACAGGCCGGCCGACCCTGCCGCGACGACGGCGCGGCCGCGCTGTCATAAACGTGCAACAGCCACGCTCTACAAAGAGCGGCGGGCGGAATGCGCCCGACCCTGCCCTTCGAGGAGTTTCCATGCTCACCTCCGTCAAATCCCGCCTGGCCGCGCTGGCCGTGGCATCGATGTTCAGCCTGGGTGCCGCCCATGCCGCACAGATCACCGGCGCCGGCAGCACCTGGGTCTATCCGCTGGTGGCCAAGTGGTCCGAGGCCTACGCCAAGGAGACCGGCATCCAGGTCAACTACCAGGGCATCGGCTCCGGCGGCGGCATCGCCCAGATCAAGGCCGGCACCGTGGCGTTCGGCGCCAGCGACATGCCGCTGACCCCCGAGGAGCTCGCCCAGTCCGACCTGATCCAGTTTCCGACCGCGATCGCGGGCGAGGACCTGGTCTACAACCTGCCCGGCATCAAGGCCGGCCAGCTGATCCTCAGCGGCCCGGTCGTGGCCGACATCTATCTCGGCAAGATCAAGCAGTGGAACGACCCGGCGATCGCCAGGCTCAACCCCGGCCTGAAGTTGCCGGACATGGCCATCACCACGGTCCACCGTGCGGACGGTTCCGGCACCACCTTCACTTTCGCCAACTACCTGTCCAAGGTCAGCCCGGAGTGGAAGGAGAAGATCGGCGCCAACACCTCGCTGGCCTGGCCGGTCGGCGTGGGCGGCAAGGGCAACGCCGGCGTGGCTTCCTACGTGCAGCGCATCAAGGGCTCGATCGGCTACGTCGAGTACGCCTACATCCTCGAGAGCAAGCTCGACTATGCCCGCATGTATAACCGCGATGGCAAGCTCGTCAGCCCCAGCCTCAAGGGCTTCCAGGATGCCGCCTCGCATGTGGACTTCACCAAAGCCAAGGATTTCTACGTGATCCTGACCGACCAGCCCGGTCCGGGAACCTGGCCGATCTCCGGCTGCACCTGGCAGATCCTGAGCAAGAAGGCGCCCAAGGCGACCAACGAGTCGGTCACCACGTTCTTCCTCTGGGGCTTCGACAAGGGCCAGTCGATGGCCGAGTCCATCGCCTTCGGCCCGCTGCCGCCGACCACGGTCGACGCCATCAAGTCCTACTGGAAGGCCAACCTGGGTATCTGATGACCGGGGGCGCCGGCTTCGGCGCCCTTGCCCGGCGGTCGCGCCTGCCAGATCATGGCGCGCCCTGCATCTGCGACAGCGAGTCCGGGCCCTGGTCCGGACTCGCCTTTTGAGGCCCAGCGGACAGGTCGCATCCGCGCCCTGGACGGCTTGCACGTTACGCTGAGACGATCTGCCATGACCGCCGTGCAAGTCCATTGCCTGAGCCGACGCCCGTGAAAGTCATCGCGCCGCGCAGCGTACCGGCAGGCGCAAGCCGCCTCTCGCTCGATGTGCTGTTCCGCAAGTTCACCGGAGCCATCGCGTTGCTGGTGACCCTGTCGCTGGCCGGCATCCTGATCGCGCTCACCCGGGAGTCCTGGCCCGCGCTGCACCGGTTCGGATGGCATTTCCTGATTTCCACCGCATGGGATCCGGTCAGTGACAACTACGGGGCCCTGGTCTTCATCGTCGGCACCGTGGTCAGTTCGGTGATCGCTCTGCTGCTGGCCATCCCGGTCAGCTTCGGCATCGCCCTGTTCATTTCCGAAATGGCGCCGCGCTGGCTGCGCGAGCCGGTATCGGCCGCCGTCGAGTTGCTGGCGGCGATCCCCAGCATCATCTACGGCATGTGGGGTCTGCTGGTGTTCGCGCCGTGGTTCGGCAACCTGGAACCGTGGATCAATGATCACCTGGGCGCGATCCCGTGGATCGGCGCGCTGTTCCAGGGGCCGCCGATGGGCATCGGCATGCTCGCCGCGGGCATCGTGCTCGGGGTGATGATCATTCCCTTCATCGCCGCCATCATGCGCGACGTGTTCCTGGTCACGCCGCAGGCGCTCAAGGAGTCCGCCTACGCGATGGGCGCCACGACCTGGGAGGTGGCGCGCTACGTGATCCTGCCCTATACCCGCACCGCCGTGACCGGCGGCATCTTCCTCGGCCTGGGGCGGGCGCTGGGCGAGACCATGGCGGTGACCTTCATCATCGGCAACGCCAACAATCTCAGCGCCAGTCTGCTGATGCCCGGCAGCTCGATCGCCTCGGTGATCGCCAACGAGTTCACCGAGGCAACCACTCCCCTGTACAAGTCCGCGCTGCTGGCGCTGGGCCTGATCCTGTTCGTGATCACCTTCGTGGTACTGGTGCTGGCCAAGCTGCTGCTGCTGCGGCTCGATCGCATGGAAGGACGCCAGGCATGATCTCGCGCTATCGCCGCCGCCGCCTGCTCAACGCCTTCAACCTGACCATGGCCGTGCTGGCCACCGTGTTCGGCGTGTTCTGGCTGGTGTGGATCCTGTGGACCACGATCCGTTTCGGCGCCGGCGCGGTGAATCTGGCCCTGTTCACCCGGGACACGCCGGCGCCCGGCGCCAGCGGCGGCGGCCTGCGCAACGCCTTCGTCGGCAGCCTGATCCTGCTCGGGATGGCGGTCGCGATCGGCGCCCCGGTCGGCGTGCTGGCCGGCACCTGGCTGGCCGAGTTCGCGGCGCGCCGCCGGCTCGGCGCGGTGGTGCGCTTTCTCAACGACATCCTGCTGAGCGCACCCTCGATCGTGATCGGCCTGTTCGCCTACGCCATCATCGTCGATCCCAGCGGCCGCTTCTCGGCCTACTCGGGTGGCGTGGCGCTGGCGCTGATCCTGATTCCGGTGGTGGTGCGCACCACCGACGAGATGCTGCGCCTGGTGCCTGGTTCGCTGCGCGAGGCGGCGATCGCGCTGGGCACGCCCTACTGGAAACTGGTGACGCGCATCACCTGGAAGGCGGCCGCATCGGGCATCCTCACCGGCATCCTGCTCGGCATCGCCCGCATCAGCGGCGAGACCGCGCCGCTGCTGTTCACGGCGCTCAACAACCAGTTCTGGAGCACCGACCTCGGCCATCCGATCGCCAACCTGCCGGTGGTGATCTTCCAGTTCGCGATGAGCCCCTATTCGAACTGGCAGTCGATGGCCTGGGCGGGAGCCTTCATCGCGGTGGCCTTCATCCTTCTGCTCAATCTGGCCGCGCGCATGTTGCTGGGCCGGCGACGCCCCAGGGCCTAGTCCCCCGGCATCCCGCATCACCGTTCCGGAGTTCGATCATGTCCGCCACGCCACGCATCCACACGCGATCCGAATCGAGCGAGACCGTCGCGGCCGCCGGCATCGGCACGGTCAAGATCGACGTTCGCGAACTGAACTTCTACTACGGTCGATTCCAGGCCCTGAAGAACGTTTCCATCGAGATCCCCGCAAGGCAGGTCACCGCCTTCATCGGGCCCTCGGGCTGCGGCAAGTCCACCCTGCTGCGCACGTTCAACCGCATGTTCGAGATCTACCCGGATCAGCGCGCCGAGGGCCGGATCGTGGTCGACGGCGAGGACATCCTCAAATCCCGGCGCGACGTGGCCCTGATCCGCGCCCGCATCGGCATGGTGTTCCAGAAGCCGACGCCGTTCCCGATGTCGATCCACGAGAACATCGCGTTCGGCATCCGCCTCTACGAGAAGCTGTCGAAGGCCGAGATCGCGGTCCGCGTCGAGAGCGCACTGACCCGCGCGGCGCTCTGGGACGAGGTCAAGGACAAGCTGCAGCAGACCGGCACCAGCCTGTCGGGCGGCCAGCAGCAGCGGCTGTGCATCGCGCGCGCGGTGGCGATCAAGCCCGAAATCATCCTGCTCGACGAGCCCTGTTCGGCGCTCGACCCGATTTCCACCGCCAAGGTGGAGGAGCTGATCGAGGAGCTGAAGAACGACTACACCGTGGTGATCGTCACCCACAACATGCAACAGGCGGCACGCGTCTCCGACCGTACCGCCTTCATGTACATGGGCGAGCTGGTGGAATACGGTCCGACCGAGGGCATCTTCACCAAACCGGCCAGGAAACAGACCGAGGACTACATTACCGGACGGTTCGGGTGAGACTCGGCGCTGGCGCGATGCCTTGAAGGGCATCGCGCGCCGAGGCGAACGCCCGCAGCAGGATGCGCAGGGCCGGAAGCACCTGGTGAGGCCCGGATGGCCGAGCCTGGTGCGCGGGTCCGGTTTGCCTGTGACCCGCGCAGACTCAGGCCGCAGGCAGGATGCCGAAGGCAGGGGTCGGCGGCGAGCGCCGGAAGCGCGAGCCGGCGACAGACTCGGCGCTGACGCGATGCTTTGAAGGGCATCGCGCGCCGAGGCGAACGCCCGCAGCAGGATGCGCAGGGCCGGAAGCACCTGGTGAGGCCCGGATGGCCGAGCCTGGTGCACGGGTCCGGTTTGCCTGTGACCCGCGCAGACTCAGGCCGCAGGCAGGATGCCGAAGGCAGGGGTCGGCGGCGAGCGCCGGAAGCGCGAGCCGGCGACAGACTCGGCGCTGACGCGATGCCTTGAAGGGCATCGCGCGCCGAGGCGAACGCCCGCAGCAGGATGCCGCTGAGGGCCGAACGTCCGGCCGGATGGCAGGACCGTTGCGCGAATCCACTGCACCGACCGCTTCAACGTGCTGCATCTGACACTCCAGGACCACGCCCATGAACACCTCAAGCGACCACATCATCCGCAGCTACGACGACGAACTGAAGCGCCTCACCGGCGAAATCGTGCGCATGGGCGAGATCGCCATCGCCCAGATCGAGGGCGCCGTCGATGTCGTCGAACGCCGCGACTCGCGCGCCGCCGAGCGCGTGGTCGCCAATGACGATGCCATCGACCAGCTCGAGGCCAGCGTCAGCCACGACGTGCTGCTGCTGCTCGCCCGCCGTCAGCCGATGGCGCGCGACCTGCGCGAAATCCTCGCCGCCCTGCGCATCGCCGCCGACATCGAACGCATCGGCGACTATGCCGCCAATGTCGCCAAGCGCTCGATGGCGCTCAACATCAATGCGCCGATCGCGCCGGTACACAGCCTGCCGGCGCTCGCCGAGGCCGCTTCCGGTCTGCTTGCCGACGTGCTCAAGGCCTATCGTGACGGCGACTCCGAGCTGGCCCGGCAGGTGTGGGAACGCGACGCCGACCTGGATGCCCTCTACACCGCGCTGTTCCGCGAACTGCTCACCTACATGATGGAGGATCCGCGCAACATCACTTCCGCGACCCATCTGCTGTTCATGGCCAAGAATTTCGAGCGCATCGGCGACCACGCCACCAACATCGCCGAGAACGTCTGGTTCCTCGCAACCGGTGAACCGCTGAGCGAAGCGCGCCAGAAGGGCGACCTCACGGCCAGCCCGGAGTTGCAGCCGCACGCCTGATCGCTCGGGCGCTGTCATTTGGACGGCTAAACGTCCGCATTCACCCTTGCGTCCGCGCGCGCGGCCGGGTTAGGCTTGGCCATGGCCTGCCTCAACCATCCGGCATTCGACGCCGCCATCCCTGCACGATGTCGCCGCGCGCGCTGAGCGCGTGCCCTGTCCCGCCCTTGCCGTCATCCGTCCCAGATCTGCCGCGGCGCACGCCGCGGCACCGTTTTCGCTTCGAGGGAGATCGCCATGATCCACGACAGCATCACCGACACCATCGGCCGCACCCCGATCGTGCGCATCAGCCGCCTCGCCCCGAAGGGCGTCGCGATGTACGTCAAGGTCGAGTCCTTCAATCCCGGCGGCTCGGTCAAGGATCGTCTCGCCATCGCCATCATCCTCGACGCCGAGCGCAGCGGCGCGCTGAAGCCGGGGCAGACCGTGGTCGAGGCCACTTCGGGCAACACCGGCATCGCGCTGGCGATGGTGTGCGCGGCGCGCGGCTACCCGTTCGTCGCCTTCATGACCGAAACGTTCTCGGTCGAGCGGCGCAAGCTGATGCGCGCCTACGGTGCCAAGGTGATCCTGACCCCGGCCGCGGAGCGCGGCAGCGGCATGGTCAGGCGCGCCGAGGCGTTCGCCGCCGAGCACGGCGCCTTTCTCGCGCGCCAGTTCGACAACCCGGCCAACCCCGCCTGGCACCGCAACACCACCGCCGCCGAGATCGTGCAGGACTTCGCCGGGCGCCGGCTCGATTACTTCGTCTCCGGCTGGGGCACCGGCGGCACCCTTACCGGTGTCGGCGAGGTGTTGCGCCTGACCCGTCCCGAAGTGCAGATCATCGCCACCGAACCGGAGACCGCCGCGCTGCTCAAGGGCGAGACCTGGCATCCGCACAAGATCCAGGGCTGGACGCCCGACTTCGTGCCGGCGGTGCTCAATCGCGAGGTGTCGCACCGCATCGTCACGGTCGGCGAGACGCTCGCCCGCGACACCGCGCGCCAGCTGGCGGAACGGGAGGGCATCCTGGGCGGCATCTCCTGCGGCGGCACCTTCGCCGCCGCGCTGGAGGTCGCACGCGGCGCCGAGCCCGGAGCGGTGATCCTGGCGATGCTGCCGGACACCGGCGAGCGCTACCTGTCGACGTTCCTGTTCGAGGGCATCAACGAGGGCTCGGACGACGCCTGGCTTTCAGGGCTGTGACCACGACGGCGCGGCGGCTCAACGGGAGTGCCGCCGCGCTCCCCGCGCCATGCCGTAAACGCTGATCGCCAGCCACACCGATTCCAGCAGAAACGCCGACAGGTTGAAGGCGCCGAACAGCAGCGACAGCAATACACCCAGCGCGCCCAGCGCATTCAGCAGCTGGTTCGAAAGACCATCGCCGCGCACACGGCCGCTCTGCTGCAGAAAGAACGCCAGCACCATCAGGATCACGCCGACGAAACCGGCGAAGTCGTACCAGTGCAGGCTCATGTGCCGCCGCCGCGCTGGCGTACCGCCTCGAACAGGGCCACGCCGGTCGCCACCGAGACGTTGAGCGATTCCATCGCACCCGGCATCGGAATGCGCGCCAGATAATCGCAGCTCTCGCGGCTGAGTCGGCGCAGCCCTTCACCCTCGCCGCCCAGCACCA
>JAJYTG010000037.1 GCA_021793195.1 Pseudomonadota bacterium | reverse complement strand
GCGGATCCGCCGCGGCGGCCGTGAGCTGGGCGCGCTGGGTGCGCTGCATCCGCGCCTGCTCAAGGCACTCGGCCTGGATGCGGACGTTTACGCGTTCGAGATCGAGCTCGATCCGCTGCGTGCCCGCGCCTTGCCCCGTGCTGGCGAGTTGCCGCGATTCCCGGGCCTGCGTCGCGATCTGGCGCTGGAAATGCCGCAGGATGTGCCTTGGGCGACGGTTGCTGCCAGCGTCCGTGGCGCGGTCGGTGAGCGGCTGGCTGAATTGCGGCTGTTTGACCAGTACGCAGGACAGGGCGTGACCGTTGGCCACAAAAGTCTGGCTATGGGCTTGATTTTGCAGGACCGTTCCCGCACGCTTACCGACGAGGACGCGAACGAGAGCATGCGCGAGGCTGTCGCTGCGCTGCAACGCGACTGCCACGCACGACTCAGGGGATAGGCATGGCGCTGACGAAAGCGGAAATGGCGGAGCGCCTGTTCGATGAGGTTGGTCTGAACAAACGTGAAGCCAAGGAATTCGTGGATGCCTTTTTCGAGGTGATCCGCGAGGCCTTGGAACAGGGGGAGCAGGTCAAGCTGTCGGGATTCGGCAATTTCGATCTGCGCCAGAAAAGCCAGCGGCCGGGACGCAACCCGAAGACGGGCGAGGAGATTCCGATCTCCGCCCGCCGCGTGGTGACGTTCCGTCCCGGTCAGAAATTGAAGATGCAGGTGGAGGCCTATGCTGGACCCAGGCAGTAACAGCGAGCTGCCGGCCATCCCGGCCAAACGCTACTTCACCATTGGTGAGGTCAGCGAGCTGTGTGGCGTCAAGCCGCACGTGCTGCGCTACTGGGAGCAGGAGTTCACCGGCCTGAAGCCGGTCAAGCGGCGCGGCAACCGGCGCTACTACCAGCGCCATGACGTGCTGATGATCCGCCAGATCCGGTCGCTGCTCTACGAGCACGGCTTTACCATCACCGGTGCTCGGCAGCGTCTCGAGGGGCAGCAGGCCCGCGAGGAGGTGAACCTGACGACCCAGGTGGTGCGTCAGGTACGCATCGAGCTTGAGGAAGTGCTGCAGTTGCTGCGTCGCTGAATTCACCCGTCGGCACGGGGTCCTGCTAGAATCCCGCGTTCGAAACCGCCGTCGGGGCGTAGCGCAGCCTGGTAGCGCACCACAATGGGGTTGTGGGGGTCGCGAGTTCGAATCTCGCCGCCTCGACCAATCGCGGTTTCATTCACTGCTCCGGCGCCTGCTTGGCGCCGGTGCCGTTTCGGGAGCCGCAAGATATGGACACGAGCACGCGCCGCGCGCCGTACCCGGAGATCGAGCCCGGCACCAGCGGCATGCTGCCGGTTTCGGCGCTGCACACGCTCTACTATGAAGAGTGCGGCAATCCGCGCGGCAAGCCGGTGGTATTCCTGCATGGCGGGCCGGGCGGCGGCAGCAATGCGCGCTGCCGGCGCTTCTTCGACCCCGAGGCTTATCGGATCGTACTGTTCGACCAGCGCGGCTGCGGACGATCGACGCCGCACGCCGAGCTGGCCGAAAACACGACCTGGGACCTGGTCGCCGACATCGAGCGCCTGCGCGAACACCTTGGCATCGAGCGCTGGCAGGTCTTTGGCGGTTCCTGGGGTTCAACGCTCGCGCTGGCCTATGCCCAGACACATCCCGAGCGGGTGACCGAGCTGGTACTGCGCGGGATCTTCCTGCTGCGGCGCCGGGAGCTGGAATGGTTTTATCAGCAGGGTTGCGATGCCTTGTTCCCGGACGCGTGGGAACACTATCTGGCGGCGATCCCGCCGGCCGAACGCGGCGATCTGATCGGCGCCTACCACCGACGCCTGACGCATGCCGACCCGGTCGTGCGCCTCGCCGCGGCGCGGGCGTGGTCGGTATGGGAAGCCGCAACCAGCTTTCTCTATCAGGATCGCGAGCATATCCAGGCCAGCGCCGCGGATGAGTTCGCGCTCGCCTTCGCGCGCATCGAGAGCCATTACTTCGTCAATGCCGGTTTCCTCGAGCGGGACGACCAGCTGCTGCGCGACGTCGGGCGCATCCGTCACATCCCCGCCGTGATCGTGCAGGGCCGCTACGACGTGGTCTGCCCGCTGCGGTCGGCCTGGGATCTGCACCGTGCCTGGCCCGAGGCCGATCTGCAGATCGTGCCCGATGCCGGCCATTCGGCGTTCGAGCCCGGAAACCTGCATGCGCTGATCGAGGCGACGGACCGCTTTCGCTGATCGCGCGGAACGTGCGGCGCCGGCGCGCTCAGATCACGTTGCGTTCAATCGATACGATGGATAGCCCGCATGGAACCCCATGGGGCTGCATGCGGGAAACGCGGTTTGCGTGCCTTGATCGTGAGCGGGGATCAGGCTGCCGCAGCCTTGGGCACGGCGGCAGTCGCACCCGGGCCTTCGAGCAAGGCCCTGCGCACCTGCTGGGCGATCAGGTCGATCTCGGCGCTGGTCACGCGGAAGTGCGGGGTGAAGCGCAGCGAGTTGGCGCCGCCGTGGATCACGCCGATGCCGTGCTCGCGCAGCCATTCCTCGATCGAGCCGGCCCCGTAGCATTTGAACTGTGGTGCCAGTTCGCAGGAAAACAGCAAGCCGGTGCCCTGCACCTTGGTGATCAGGTCGGGCAATTCGTCCTTGAGCCGGTTGAGCTTGTCCAGAAACTCGCGGCCGCGCGCACGAATGTTCTCGCGCATGGAATCAGTCAGCATGCCCATCACCGTGCAGCCGATGTCCAGGGCGCGCGGGTTGCTGGTCATGGTGTTGCCGTAGATGCCCTTGCGGTAGAGCGCCGCGGTACGCGCGTTCACCGCCAGCACCGAGAGAGGGTAGTGGCCAGCGTTGAGCGCCTTGGAGTAGGTCTCCATGTCCGGCGCGTCGAGGCCCTCGAAGCCGGGATAATCGACGATCGACAGCACGCCGTGCGCGCGCAGCCCGGCCTGGATCGAATCGACCAGCAGCAGGGTGCCGTGCGCCTGCGTCAGCGCGCGCGCGGCGCGGTAGAACTCCGGCGTGACCGCTCGTCCCGGGTCACCCTCGCCCATCACCGGCTCGAGGAACATGGCCTCGATATGCCAGCCCTCGCGCTCGGCTTCGGCGAAAATCTGCGTGAGGTGCTCGATGCTGTAGGGCTCGACGGTGATCAGCTGCGACTCGTGGTGCCGATAGCTGCCAAGGTGCTGCGCATAGGCCTTGCGCGAGGAATCCGAATACAGCGCCGGCAGTTCCGTGCGGCCGTGGAAGGCGCCCTTGACCGCGATGCGCTTGATGCTGCGCCCGGCATGCGACGCGCCCGGGTCGGTCATCAGCTTGGTGTTCACGTCGGCAAAACGGCCGGCCAGGCTGACCGACTCCGAGCCCGAGTTCAGACACAGGAAATGGCTGTAGGGGCAACCGCCGCGCGTGCGGCCGATCTCGCGACGCAGGGCCTGGTCGAAGCGCAGCTGCGACAGACTCGGCGTCATCACGTTGGCCATCACCTGATGTCCGGCCATGGCGTCGATCACCGGCTGCGGCGCGTGGCCGAAGCCGAGCATGCCGTAGCCGCCGCAATCGTGGATCACGGCGCCCTTGAGCGTGATGATCCACGATCCGCGCGCCGCCAGCGCGACGTAGGGATTCACCGCATCGTCGGGATAGAAGTTGACGAAGCCGGACTGCACGCGATCGATCTGATCCTGCTCGTCGAGGCGCAGGAATTCGGGCATCTCGATCTGCAAGCGCTGGAATTCCACGCAGGCGGCATCGGTTGCCTGTACCAGCGCGGGATCGATCACGGCGAAGCGCTCGATCGCCGCATCATCCAGACCGCAGGTGCGGATCGTGCCGCCGGCATGGCGCAGGCTGGCGAGTCGACTGATCAGGTTCATGGCTCCTCCGGAGCGTCCTCGGGGCTCGGCCGCGAGCCAACTTGACGCGCTAAGCCTTTATAGGAAAAGGGAAATAGGCGACAAGCATAACATCGCGCCGCCGCCGCCGGTACCCCCGGATGACGGCTGTCAGGCGCGAGCGCTGACGTCGGCGACTGCTGCGATGCCCCGCGCGCATCCACACTGCCGCCATTGCCGGAGGAAACCCATGGAGCCTGCAGATTCGCCCCTCGCCGCACTGCGCGCAGTGCGCAAGAACTTCGGCGCCCAGTGCGCGCTCGACGGTATCGATCTCGTGCTGCGGCGCGGCGAGCTGCATGCCCTGCTCGGCCCCAATGGCGCCGGCAAGACCACGGCCATCGCCCTGCTGCTCGGACTGGCGCGGACGGACAGCGGTCGCGTCGAGCTGTTCGGAGCGGACCCGCAGACGCTGGCGCCACGACGGCGCGTCGGCGTGATGCTGCAGTCCGAGTCGCTGCCCGAGACCCTGCGTGTCGGCGAACTGCTGGCGATGACCGCCAACTACTACCCGCGTCCGCGGCCGCTGTCCGAAAGCGCCGAGCGGGCCGGCATCGGCGACCTGCTCAAACGCCCCTACGGCAAATTGTCCGGCGGCCAGCAGCGCCGCGTGCAGTTTGCGCTCGCCCTGTGCGGGCGCCCCGAATTGCTGTTTCTCGACGAGCCCACGGTGGGCATGGACATCGAGGCGCGCGAGCGCCTGTGGACCACGATCCGCGCCCTGGTCGCCGAGGGCTGCGGCGTGCTGCTGACCACGCACTATCTGGAGGAGGCCGAAGCACTGGCCGACCGCGTGACCGTGCTGGCGCGCGGACGCGTGCTGGCGGAAGGCAGCGTCGAGTCGATCCGCGCCCGCGTCGCCCGCACGCGCATCCGTTGCCGCAGCGCTCTCGCTGTCGAGGCGGTACGAAACTGGCCGGGAGTGTGCGAGAGCCGGATCGAAAGCGGCCTGCTGACCATCACCACGCTGCAGCAGGCCGAGCCGGTGCTGCGGCGCCTGCTGGCCGAGGACGCCACGGTCAGCGCGCTGGAAGTGCAGCGCGCCGGGCTGGGCGAAGCCTTCACCGAACTGACCCGCGAGGCTGCCTGATGAATGCTGTCGATGCGATGCCGTTGCCGCGCCTGGTGCGCATCTACGCTGCCGATGCCGGGTACGAATTCCTGCGCCTGCTGCGCGTGCCCAGCGCCTCGGTGCCGATGCTGGCCTTCCCGGCGATGTTCTACCTGCTGTTCGGGGTGATGTTCGGCCACCACGGTGTGCAGCAGGCCACCTACGTGCTGGGCAGCATGGCCGCGTTCGGGGTGATGGCGCCGGGGCTGTTCGGCTTCGGCGTGGTGGTGGCCATCGAGCGCGAGCGCGGGCTGCTGGCGCTGAAGCGCGCGCTGCCGGTACCGCCGGGAGCCTACCTGTTCGCCAAGATGGCGATGGCGATGCTGTTCGCAGCGCTGATCTTCGCGATCTTGGCGGTGCTGGCGACTACCGCAGGCGGAGTGCACCTGGCCGCGGCGCAGTGGTCGCGGCTGCTGCTGGTGATGCTGTTGGGCGTGCTGCCGTTCTGCGCGCTGGGCCTGCTGATCGGCACCTTGGTCAGCGGGCAGGCGGCCGCCATGGTTGCCAACCTGGTCTACCTGCCCCTCTCCTTCCTTTCCGGCCTGTGGGTGCCGCTGGATGCCATGCCGCACCTGATGCGGGCGGTCGCGCCGCTGTGGCCGGCCTACCATCTCGGTCGCCTCTGCCTGCAGGCGGTGGGCATGGTGCAGGGCTCCGCACTGCCGTATGCGGCCGCCCTGGCGGGGTATGCGCTGGTGTTCTTCGGGCTGGCGGTGCGGCGGCTGCGCCGCCACGGCTGAGGCGCGGGCCTATGATGTACGTGCAGCCGGGAGGGGACTGACGATGGCCTGGATCGAGATCGCGCCGGATTCAATCGTCGGGCGCGCGCGGACGGTAAGGCCGCACAAGTTTCCGTGGTCCCCGTTCAGCAATCTGATTTGGGTCTGCTTCGTCTTTGCGCCGCCGCTGATCTGGGACGACAACCTGCACCATTGGTTTTGGCCGACCCTGACGAGCTTCGTGGTGTTTTTGGCGCTTTACGTGCGCGCCTACATCCGCCCCAAGTCACATCTCTTCTGGCACGCACTGATCATCGGCGCGCTGGGATTTGCCCTGACCCCGTTCAACTGGGGCGGCTACGCCTATGTCGTTTACGCTTGTGCCTTCATGGCGTTCAGCGGCCGTGACCTGCGCAGCGGTCTGCACCTGATCATCCTGGTCAGCACGGCCTACCTGCTCGAACTGGCCTTGCTGCAGTTGCCGTGGGGCTTCATCGCGACATCGATGGTGTTGAACTTCGCCGTCGGCCTCAGCAACCTCAGCATGCGCCGGCATTGGCAGGCGCATGCCGAGCTGTCGCTCAGCCATGACGAAATCCGCCGCCTCGCCGCCACCGCCGAACGCGAGCGCATCGGCCGCGACCTGCACGACCTGCTGGGTCACACGCTGTCGCTGGTGGCGTTGAAGAGCGAGCTCGCCGCGCGCCTGGTCGAGCGCGACGCTGCCGCGGCCGGGCGCGAGATGCGCGAAGTCGAGCGCGTTGCGCGCGAGACCCTGGCCGAGGTGCGCGCCGCGGTCAGCGGTCTGCGCGCGCCCAAGCTGATGGCCGAGCTGGCCGCCGCGCGGCTGCTGCTGGAAACCGCCGGCATCCATGTCGACAACCGCATCGCCGCCACCAACCTGCCCGAGGCGCTGGACGCCGCGCTGGCCATGGTGTTGCGCGAATCGGCCACCAACATCCTGCGCCATGCGCAGGCCACGCGCGTGGTGATCCACCTCGAGCAGGACGCCGCGCGCGTGCGCTTGTGCATTCGCGACGACGGGCGCGGCGGCATCGTTCGCGAGGGCAACGGCCTCGCCGGCATGCGCGAACGCCTTGCCGCGCTGCGCGGCACGCTGGACATCGATGCGCCTGCCGGCGGCGGCACTCACCTGCGCGCCGAACTGCCGCTGCAACGCCGCGCGCACCCGTCCGATGCCTTGATCCCGGACGGCACGCATCCAGTCGATACCGTCATCCCGCACGGCGCGCAGCGCCTCCCCGACACCAGCCTCGTCATCCCGGACGGCGCGCAGCGCCGAGCCGGGATCCAGGAAGTTCTTCCGCACGCGCCTCCGGATCCCCGCCTGCGCGGGGATGACGAAGGGAGCGGATTCTTCGATGGCATCCCGGACGATGTGCTTCCGGGCGCCGGCCGATGATGATGCGCGTGATGCTGGCCGAGGATCAGGCCATGGTGCGCGGCGCGCTGTCGGCGCTGCTCAATCTCGAATCCGACATCGAGGTGCTTGGCACGGCCGCCGATGGCGAAGCAGCCTGGCGCGAGCTGCAACGCCTCAAGCCCGACGTGCTGGTCACCGACATCGAGATGCCCGGTCTGACCGGCCTGGAGCTGGCGCAGCGCGTGCAGCGCTACGCGTTGCCGATCAAGGTGGTGATCGTGACCACCTTCGCCCGTGCCGGCTTCCTGCGCCGTGCGCTGGACGCCGGCGTGTCGGGCTATCTGCTCAAGGACGCACCCGCCGAGCAGCTGGCCGAAGCACTGCGCACCGTGCATCGCGGTGGTCGCGCCATCGACCCGCAGCTGGCGCTGGAAGCCTGGAGTGAGGCCGATCCGCTCAGCGATCGCGAGCGCCAGGTGCTGCGTCTGGCCGGCGAGGGGCTGGCTGCCTCCGACATCGCCGCACGGCTGAACCTTTCCCACGGCACCGTGCGCAATTATCTCAGCGAGGCGATCGGCAAGCTCGGCGTCGGCAACCGCATCGAGGCCTACCGGCTGGCGCGGCAGAAGGGCTGGCTGTAGGACGCTGGCCGAGGGTCGGGAGCTGGCATGGATCGAATCGCTGCGACTGATTGCGCAAGCATGCCGTGTCGCGGCCCTTATCCCGGCGACCCCCACAGTGCGCGATCGAGATCAGGATCGAGCCCGAATGCCGCCAGCGCCACGCGACCGTTGCGCACGGTGACGCCTTCGGCGGCGAGGCGCCGGCACTGTTCGGCAAAACCGGCGCTGCCGGCCGGCAGGGCGACGCGGCCATCCGCGCGCAGCACGCGATGCCAGGGCAGGGCGGGCGCGGCGGGCGCCTCGCGCAGCGCGCGCCCGACCAGGCGCGCACGGCCCGGCAGGCCGGCGCGGGCAGCGATCGCGCCGTAACTCGCCACGCGCCCGCGCGGGATCGCGGCGACGGCGGCAAGGATGCGGGTGCGCTGCGGATTCATCATGGCCGGCGGGCACGCTACCATGGCATCCCTACCTGGGGCCGGGACGTCGCCATGCTGACCTTCGAGAACATCCGTTCGCATATCGGCGGCCGCCACAGTCTGGGGACCAACGACCCGTACCTGATCAGCTTCGATCTCGCGGTCGGTCAGCGCCACCAGGGCATCTACCTGATCGAGCTCGATGGCGAGGACGGCCGCAAGTCCCTGCGCGTGTCCACCCCGATCGGCCCGCTCGCCGGCATGGATCCGCAACGCTGCCTGCGCTTCAACTGGGAGCAGCGTGTCGGCTATCTCGCGGTCAGTGATCTGGAAGGCTCGCCGTATCTGCACCTGTGCGAGAACCGCCCCTACGAGATCCTGACCGTGCACGAACTGGACCGCCTGATCGGCGAGCTGGGGGCGCTGGGCGATCAGCTGGAACAGGCCATGGCGGTCGAGGGCGACGCGCTCTGAATGGCTGTCGCGGCAACGGCGGGTGCTCTTGCTACACTCGCGGCATGCCTCGAATGCGTCCGCCCCGATGCTGAGTGAACTCGGGCTTGTCCTGTTGCTCGCGTTGGTCAACGGGTTTTTCGCGCTGAGCGAGATCGCGATGGTCGCGGCGCGCAAGTCGCGCCTGAGGGCGCTGGCGACGCGCAGTCGCCGCGCCGCGGTGGCGCTGCGCCTGGTGGAGCATCCCGAACGCTTTCTGCCCACCGTGCAGGTGGGCATCACCCTGCTCGCGATCATCACCGGCGTGGTCACCGGCGCCAGCATCGGCCAGCGCCTGTCGATCTGGCTGGCGACGCTCGGTCTGCCCTGGCTGGCTGCCTACGCGCTGCCGCTGGGGCTGATTCTGAGCATCAGCCTGATCACCTTCATCAACATCGTGGTCGGCGAGCTGGTGCCCAAGCGCGCCGCGCTGGTGGCGCCCGAGCGCCTGGCCGTGCTGGTCGCGTTGCCGATGCTGGTACTGGGCAGCCTGACTGCGCCGTTCGTGTGGATCCTCAATGCCGCCAGCTCGCTGCTGCTGCGCCTGCTGCGTCTGGATCGCGCCAGTCGCGAACAGGTCAGCGAGGAGGAAATCCGCCTGCTGGTCGCCGAGAGCGCCGAGCAGGGCGTGCTCGACGAAGACGAGCGCAACATGGTCAGCCGCGTGCTGCGTCTGGGCGATCGCACGGTGGACAGCGTGATGACGCCGCGCCCGCGCATCGCCTGGCTGGATGCCGCCGCATCGCTGGCTGAAAACCTCGCGGTGCTGCACGCCACGCCGTACTCGCGCTATCCGGTCTACCGCCACAGCGAAAGCGAGGTGCTCGGCGTGCTCGAGGTCAAGAGCCTGCTGCAGGGGATCGTTCGCGGCGAGCAACCGGCCGATCTGTTCCGCGTGCTGGTCAAGCCGCTGTACGTGCCGGCCAGCGCGCGCGCGTTCGATCTGCTGGAGGAGTTTCGCGACGCCGAGACGCCGCTGGCGCTGGTGGTCGACGAGTACGGCGACATCGAGGGTCTGGTCACCCTCAACAATCTGCTGGAGGCGGTGGTGGGCAAGAGCATGCCCGCCGAGGGCGCCAGCGCGGCCCGCGATGCGCCGATCGTGCGCCGCGACGACGGCAGCTATCTGGTGGACGGTGCGCTGGCCACCGACGATCTGCGCGAACTGCTCGCCATCGAGCAACTGCCCAACGAGGAAGACCACGATTTTCGCACTGTCGCCGGCATGATGATGGCCGCGTTCGGCCGCATCCCCCAGGCCGGCGAGTCCTTCAACTGGCACGGCATGCACTTCGAGGTGCTGGATCTGGACGGCGCGCGCATCGACAAGGTGCTGGTCGCGCCGCCGGCCGCAGCCGGCACGGCTGAAGACTGAATGCGTCGCGCCGGCCGACCGCGATGAGCGACCGTGAGCACGATCCGCGCACCAGCGAACTGCTCGCCGCCGCGTTGCGTGCGCATCCCGGCGACGCGATCCGTCTGGGCGCCCTGATCGAGCCGCTGCACGAGCGCGCGTTCGGCTTTCTGCTGCTGATCCTGGCGCTGCCCAACTTCGTGCCGGTGCCGATCGGCATCGGCGGTCCGATGGGCGTGCTGGTGGCACTGGCCGGCCTGCAGATGCTGCTCGGTCTGGATCGCCCCTGGCTGCCGCGACGCATCGCCGACTACACGCTCAGGCGCAGCATCGCCGAGCGCGTGGTCCGTGCCGGGCAGCCGCTGCTGAGGCGGCTGGAGCGCCTGTGCCGGCCGCGGCTGGAAGCACTGACGCGGCGCCCGGCCAGCCTGTTCAGCGGCCTGCTGCTGGTGCTGGTCGGCATCCTGCTGGCCTTGCCGATCCCGTTCACCAACTGGCCGATCGGGGCGCTGCTGCTGCTCTACGGCGTCACCCTGCTGGAGCGCGACGGCGTCCTGCTGCTGGTCGCCTGGGGGCTGTCACTGGCCACCATCGGCACCTTCGCCAGCGCCAGCGGCGCGATCCTGACCCTGCTGCGCCGCCTGTTCTGAGGCCGTGCGCCCGGCCAGCCGCGCCATGCGCTCGGCGTCGCCGAGGATGCCGTGCAGCACGCGCAGCTCGCGCGCGTCGGGTCGTGCGCGCAGGAACAGCTTGCGCAGACGTTTCTCGATCGTGATCGGCGCGCGGCCCTTGTGGAAGTCGATCGCGTGCAGCGCGGCGAACAGGTGGTCGAAAAAACGCTCCATGTCGGCGCCGCCGGCCGGCGGATCGCTGGCGATGACGGCGGCCGGCGCGGGAGCGGCGAGTGCGGCCATGCGCAGCTCGTAGGCCATCACCTGCACCGCCTGCGCGAGGTTGAGCGAGCTGAAATCGTCAACGCT
This sequence comes from Pseudomonadota bacterium, assembly GCA_021793195.1. Classification (GTDB taxonomy): domain Bacteria; phylum Pseudomonadota; class Gammaproteobacteria; order Xanthomonadales; family Rhodanobacteraceae; genus Metallibacterium. The sequence continues at coordinate 6,253 of JAJYTG010000037.1, read as the reverse complement.
GGGAATGCGCACCATGGCATGGCAGCGTGCCAGTTCGTCGTTCTCCAGCCCGGTACGCTCGTTGCCGAACACCAGAGCCACCTGCTCGCCGCGTCGCGCCGCCGCAAGCGCCTCTGTCGCGGCGGTACGCGGATCGAACTCGGGCAGGCTGACGCCGCGCCGGCGCGCGCTCAGGCCCAGCGCCAGCGTGCAGTCGGCCAGCGCACCGGGCAGGGTGGCGTGCATGGCCGCGGCAGCGAGCACGTCATCGGCGCCGGCCGCCAGCGCGGTCGCCTCGGGGTCGGGAAAGCGCGCCGGCGCCACCAGCGCCAGGTGCACGAAACCCATGGTGCGCATCGCGCGCGCCGCCGCGCCGATGTTGCCCGGATGCGAAGGGCGGGTCAGGACGAAGCGCAGGCGGGCAAGGTCGGGATCGGCGGAACTCATGCGACAAACTCGGAGCGGCGGCGCGGTGCGCGACAGGCTGGCATAATGCGCGAGCCGCGTCCCGCGCGGAACCGTTCTTTCGAGTCCCAGCCATGTCCAGACCCGCCGTCACCATCGCGGTGCGCGCCGCGCGCGCCGCAGGCAGCGTCATCCTGCGCTACATGAACCGCCTCGAGAGCGTGACGGTGGTGGAGAAGCAGCGGCTCGACTTCGTCAGCGAGGTGGACCGTCTCGCCGAGGCCGAGATCATCCGCGAACTGCGCCGCGCCTATCCCGACCACGGCATCGTCGGCGAGGAGTCGGGCGAGGTCAGTCGCGGCAGCAGGTTCACCTGGATGGTCGATCCGCTGGACGGCACCCACAACTACCTGCGCGGCATCCCGCATTTCTGCGTCTCGATCGGCTTGCTCGAGCGCGGCGAGCCGATCCACGGCGTGATCTTCGACCCGCTGCGCAGCGAGCTGTTCACCGCCAGCAAGGGCGATGGTGCGTTTCTCAACGATCGCCGCATGCGTGTCAGCGCGCGCGAGACACTGGACGGGGCGCTGCTGGCCACCGGCTTCCCCTGGCGCCAGCGCGCGCATCTGCCGTCCCAGTTGGGCATGACCCGCGCCCTGCTGGGCAGCGCCGAGGACCTGCGCCGCTCGGGTTCCGCCGCGCTCGATCTGGCCTACGTCGCCGCCGGGCGCTACGACGGCTATTTCGAGATCGGTCTCAAGCCCTGGGACATGGCCGCCGGTTGCCTGCTGGTGCGCGAGGCCGGCGGCAGCTACGCCGATTTCGCCGGCCGCGACGGCCTGCCCGCCAGCGGTAACCTGGTCGCCGCCAACCACAAGCTGATGCAGGCGATGATCCGGACCATCGGCCCGCAACTGCCGCCGGAGCTGCTGCGCGCCTGAGCCGTTCCTCCTCAGTCTGCCGAGGTCGCCGCCGTGGGCACATCTGTCGTCACGACGCGCACCCTAAGCACCAGCAGTGCGGCGATCAACAGCAGCACGCCTGCGAGTCGGATTACGTTGTCCGGATTGCCAGCGAGAGCACGGTCGTAGAGCGCTGGCAGCGTGAAGATCTGCACCAGCATCGGAATCACGATGAAGGCGTTGAAAATCCCCATGTAGACGCCGACGCGTTGCGGCGGAATGCTGCTTGCCAGCATCGCATAGGGATTACCCATCATGCTCGCCCAGGCCAGTCCGATGCCGATCATGGGCAGGAACAGCAAAGCGTAGCTGTGGATCAGCGGCAGCGCCAGCAAGCCGACGCTGGCCGCCAGCAGACAGACGGCGTGGGCCACCCGGGAGCCTATCCGCCGCGCCAGCGGTACCAGTGCGAACGCTGAGGCGAAGGCGACGAAGTTGTAGAAACCTCCGATCTGGCCGTTGATCAGCACCGCTTTGCCGAATCCCGGTGCAGCAGGGTCGGTGGTACCGAACAGAGTGTGCGAGAGCGCAAGCGGGATGTACTGCCAGTAGCAGAACATCGCGTACCACTGGAACAGCATCATCAGACTCAGCTGGCGCATCGTCGGCGGCATGTCACGGATGGCCGCGGTGATTTCCTTCAGTGTAGCGGAAAATGAACGCGGCATAGTCCGCATGCGCTGCAGGTCGGCAGGCTCCAGCGGCAGTTCTGGTGTGCTCAGCGCGGACCACAGGATCGTCCCGATCGAGACTGCGGCACCGATCAGAAACGCCAGCACGGTGACGTCGGGGATACCATGCGCATTGGCCGCCATGGCATTCATGCCGAACAGTACCAGCAGCGATGGCGTCAGATAGGCGAGAGTCTGCGACAGGCCTGTGAACGCGCTCTGGGTGAGAAATCCTAGTGACTGCTGGGCAGCATCAAGGCGATCGCTGACAAAGGCCCGGTAAGGTTCCATGGTGACGTTGTTGGCGGCGTCCAGCAGCCACAGCAACGCTGCCGCGGCCCATAGTGCGGGGCTGTAGGGCATGGCGAACAGGCATATGCTGCAGATCACCGCACCGACCAGGAAGTAGGGTCGCCGCCGGCCCCATCGCGAGATCGTGCGGTCGCTGAAGGCGCCCACCAGCGGCTGAACGAAGAGCCCCGTGATCGGGCCCGCCAGCCACAGATACGGCAGGTTGGCATCGCTGGCGCCGAGGTATTTGTAGATCGGGCTCATGTTGCTCTGCTGCAGGCCGAAGCTGAACTGGATTCCGAAAAATCCAACGTTCATGGCCAGAATCTGCAGGAACGACAGGTGCGGCTTGCGCGAGTTCATGCGTCTCTCCGGCGAAGCGTTGCGGAGCACTCGTGCGCCCGGTGGGCGGCTGCACGACGGAGCCGTACTTTCATGGGCGTGCTGCCCCTAGCGGCTTGTCGCTGGCGACGGTAGGGAGTTCCCAGAGCCTGCGCCAGGAAAGATAAAAATCTGCATGGTCAGGCAGTGCGCCGCGAATGCCGCAGATTGCCGTGGCAAAGGCTGTCCCGCGTTGCAGATTGTCGTCATCGTGCAGACCCAGGATCAACCCCGCCAGCAACGACGCCGCGAGCGCGTCACCAGCGCCGACCGTATCCACCATCACGCCCGACCGGCCCGGCGCTCGCGCGTGCAGCTTCCCTTCGCGGTCCCACCACGAGGCGCCGGCACTGCCTTGCGACAGCACCAGCTCTCCGGCATGCATGCGCTCCAGCAATGATGCGACCGGCTGACAGATCGTCTCGTGCCGAAGCGTTTGCAACAGGACCGGCGGCAAGCGATGCCAGTGCAGCAGCAATCGCAGTTCGTCCTCGTTGAGCTTGAGGATCGCCAGATCATGCAGCAGCGGAAGTATTTCGTGTGGCTGTACCTGACCCTCGCGCCAGTTGATGTCGACGAAGGCGCGGTGCGGGCCGGCCGCGCGCAGTTGTCGCAGCGTCCGGCGCATGCCTCCGGAGCGCAGCGCCAGCGTGCCGAAGTACAGCCATGGCGGCTGCTCGCCGCATGCGCCGGGCCATGCCCGCCGCGCAATCTCGCTGTCGATATGGTCCCAGGCTTGATCAGCTCGGATCGCGAAGTGATGGCCGTTCGCATCCTCTCTGACTAGCACGATGCCGGTCGAATGTGCCGCATCGCGCTGTACCGTGCCGAGATCGAGACCAAAGCGCGCGGCCTGCGACTCGAGGATCGCTGCGTCGTGATCGACCCCCCAGCGCGATATCAGCCGTGGCGATAGCCCCAGCGCGGCTAAATGGCAGGCGACGTTGAATGGCGCACCGCCCGGCACGCGCGCGTCGCCGAATACGTCCAGCAGTGATTCGCCGAAGATCAGTGCGGGCGCGTGATCCGGTGCAGTTAACGTAATGGACGGGCTGGACATGGCGGGCACCGAGTCAGTGATCGCATGTCAGCCAGCACATGCCCCAGGGGCCGAGCGTCACGCCTTCAGCGTGGAGAACGGCGTCCGCCGGGCTTGAGGGCGGCAGCTCCGGCAGCGCACGGCGCCAGTGCGCGGCGTGATCCCCGGGCTCGATCAGTTCGTCCCAGCGCAGCTGCGCCTGCTGGCCGGCGAAGTTCAGCACGGCCATGAATCGCCGGCCACGGCGCAGGGCCAGAACCTCCCGCTGTCGAAGTGGCAGTATCCGCAGCGGCAGTCGCGCGTCGAGATCTGGTAGCCGCTTGCGGCAAGCGGCGAGCTGCTGCAGTGCGCGCAAGGACTGTCCCGCGGGTGACGTCGGTTCGGCCGCCAATGCCAGCAGGGTGTCGTCGAAACGCGGCCGCTGCAGCCAGCGGCCGTCCGCGGCGCGGCGCGCGGCGTCTTCTGGGGCCTCATTATTGCCAAGCGCCAGTTCGTCGCCCATATAGACCAGCGGCACGGTGCCGACGCAGAAAGCCAAGGCATACAGCAGGCGGAAACGTGACAGCGCGCCATGCCGTTGAAGGTGTCCGGCGCGGCGGTTCAGGCCTACCAGCGCGGAGGTCATGCCATTGCTGCCGTGAATTGCGCCGGACGCAGCGGTCTGAAATGCCGCGCCATGCCCGAACGCACCCGCGCGGGTGCCCTCGAGCATGCCGACGACGTGGCCGATGCGCGCTGCAAAGTCTGCTCCCTGCTCTTCGATCTCCGTTTGCAACAGCCCCCAGATGATCTCGTCGTGGCAGCGCACGTAGCTGATCCATCCGGTATGTGCAGGCGGCACAGGCGTCGTGTCCAGCACCGAGCGCAGCAGCGTGGTGTCGCCTTCGGCGAGTGCGGCCCAACCTGCCGCCATCATTCCGCCGTGGTACGCCAGGCTGCACTCCGCGCCGGTCTCATCGCCGCCGCCGAGGTAGGGTGCCAGTTCAGGTGTGGGCACGATGGCCTCCGCCTTGAGCAGCACGGCGGGCGCAGCCAGTTCCACGCAGCAGCGCAATGCCTTGAGAATGCGATGCACTTCGGGTTGGTTTACGCAGTCGGTGCCCAGGCGCTTCCACAGAAACGGCGCCGAGTCGAGCCGGAAGATCTCGATGCCCCGGTTGGCCAACGCCAGCAGGCTGCAGGAAATTTCGGCGAAAACCTGCGGGTTGGCGTAGTTCAGATCCCACTGGAACGGATAGAACGTGGTCCAGACCCAGCCGCCGAGTTCATCGTTGTAGGTGAAGTTGCCGGGTGCAATCTGCGGGAATACCTCGCGCGCCGTGCGTGCATGCGCGTCCGGCAGGCGATGGTCAGGGAAGACATGGAAAAACGCCCGTCGCAGCGGATTTCCTGCGCGTGCCTCGCGCGCCCAGAGATGCGTGTCGGCGACATGGTTGAGAACGAAGTCGGCGCACAGGCTGATGCGCTCGGCACGTAGTGCGCTGCACAGCTGCTCCAGCTCTTCCATCGTGCCCAGCGCAGGCTCGATGCTGGCGTAGTCTTCGACTGCGAACCCGCCATCATTGTCTCCGGGTCGTGCGCGGAGGAATGGCAGTAGGTGCAGATAATCCACGCCCAAGGCGTGTAGGTGCGGGATGCGCCGGATGACGCCCGCGAGCGTGCCTGCGAAGCGATCGACATAGGCGCTGTAACCCAGCAGGCGACGCTCGATGAACCAGTCGGGAGCGTGCTCGCGTTCGGCATCAATCGCTTGCAGAGCCGATGATCGCGATGCCGCCAAGTCACCCAGTCGTGTGCACAGACCGGCGAACCAGACGTCGAAGTCCGGCATCTGACCATAGAGTGACCGCAGCAGCGGCAGCAGGCGGGGGCCGACGCGCGAAAAGCGCTGCCGCGCCGTCTCCCGGCGGGCCGTTGGCAGAGACGCCACAAATGCATCGGCGGCCAGCGCCAGCGCCGGATCATCTCCGACGCTGGGGTGGGCTTGCACTGAACTCACAGGCGATACTGCCATGACGCATAGATGGTGCGACCGAGAATCGAGCGCGCGGTGTTGAGGCCGTTGGCCTGCACTGCGCCCGGACTCTGGTCGATCTCGGTCAGGCCGACGGTATTGAACACGTTGTCGGCGTAGAGCGAGATCGTCGTGCGATCGTTGACGGCGTACTGCGCGAACAGGTTGGTTTGCACGAAACCGGGCATCACCAGTCCGTTGGGCACGCCTGCCGGCGATTTGGTGGTGCCGATGATGCTGGCGCCCAGGGTAAGCGCATTCCAGTTGTAGCTCGGGCTGACCTGGTAGATCCAGTGCGCCTGGCGTTGCGGAGCGTTGCCGACATCGGCAGGCGTGATCGCGTCGGCGGTGATGTGCGAGAGTGTATAGGTCGCACCTGCGCGCACCCCGAAGCCGCCGTAGTTGAGCGACCCCTCGATCTCAATGCCCTTGGAGCGGTAGTTGCGGCTTATCAGGGACTGGGTGCGCGAAGTCACGTCCTGATTCTGCTCCTGGGTCGTCGCGTAGAAGC
>JAJYTG010000036.1 GCA_021793195.1 Pseudomonadota bacterium | reverse complement strand
GGGACGATGGCCTTGCCGCGAATTTCACCTTGCCGCTCGATCCCGCCGATCCCGGTGCGCATGGGCCGGAGGCCATGGCGATGCGTGAACACCGCACCGCCGTCTCCAACCGGTTTCAGCGGGACCCTGCGACCGCGCCGTGGCATGCGCTGGCGGAACGGCTGGGCATCCGTGCGGCCGCGGCGTTTCCGCTGTCCTTCGACGAGAACGGTGTGCAACGGGTGCTGGCCCTGTATGCCGTCGAAGAGGACTACTTCGAAACCGAGGAGCTGCAGTTGCTGGAGCAGCTGGCGCAGGACACGGCGCTCGGTTTGCACAAGATCGCCACCGAGCAGGCGCTGGCCCACGCCAGCACGCACGATGCGGTAACCGGACTGCCCAATCAGGCGCTGCTGGAAGATCGCCTCGATTACGCCATTGCCCGCTCCCACGCGCCGGCGCGCTCGCTGGCCGTGATCGTGCTGGACGTCGGTTTCCAGCGCCTCACCAGCCAGGCCGGCTGGCAGGCCGGGTACGACTTTCTCATACAGATAGGGCAAGCGATCGGCGAACGGCTCGGGGACGGCGACCTGGCCGGCTACCTGCCCGGCGCGCGCTTTGCCATCGTCCTGGCCGATCCAAACGATCCCGGGACCGTGCAAAGCCGGATCCGGCAGTTGCTGGAACGGATCTCCGCACTCGCCGCCCGGGATCACCCGGACCTTGTCCTGCCCGGCCCGCGTGCCGGGGTGTCGATGTTTCCGACCGACGCCGATCAGGCTTCGACCTTGCTCGACAGGGCGCAGGCCGCGCTGATGACGGTCCGCGACACGATCGCCGCGCCGCTGCAGTTTTTCGCACCTGAGGTCAATATCGCCCTGCAGGAAAACCGCAAGCTGGAGCGGCGACTGCGCGACGCCATCGAAAACGGCGAACTCTCGCTGCACTACCAGCCGATCATCGAGGTGGCATCGGAGCAGCTGCGCGGCTTCGAGGCGCTGGCGCGCTGGACCAGCCCGGACCTCGGCGAGATTCCGCCGGCGACATTCATCCCGGTGGCGGAGAACAGCGGTTTGATCGGTCCGATCGGCGAATGGGTGCTGGCCGCGGCCGCACGACAGGCCTTTGCCTGGCAGCGTGCCGGAGCGACGAACTTGCGCATCGCGCTGAACATCTCGCCCCGGCAACTGCGCGATCTCGGCTTCCCCGGGCGCGCGGGCAAGCTGCTTGCCGGACTCGGCGGACGGCTCGAGGGGGTAACGCTGGCGATGGAGATCACCGAGAGCCAGCTGATCACCGACATCGACAGCGGCATCGCCTTTCTGACCCGGCTGAAGGCCCTGGGCATCGCGCTGTACGTCGACGATTTCGGTACCGGCTACTCGTCGCTGAGTTACCTGCACCGGCTGCCGGTCGATGCGCTGAAGATCGACCGCTCGTTCATCGAGCAGCTCGACAGCAGCCCGCAGTCGCGGACCATCGTGCAGAGCATCATCGCGTTGGCGGCGGCACTCGATCTGACGACCATCGCCGAGGGCATCGAGCGGCAGGATCAGCTCGACGTGATCCGGCGCCTCGGTTGCCGCTATGCGCAGGGATTCCTGCTCGGCCGCCCGATGACTTCGGCAGCGGCCGAGCGTCTGTGGCGCCACAGCGCGCCGCATTGACGGCCGATCACGCGCCGGCAACCCGTCGCGTCGTCAGAAGCCGTACTGCAGGAATCCGCCGTCCACCGGCAGCACCGCGCCGGTGATGTAGCCGGCCGCCGGCAGGCACAGGAAGGCGACCGCCGCGGCGACCTCGTCGGGCTCGCCGATGCGGCGCATCGGCGTGCGATCGAGCACCTCCTCGAGGTAATCGGGATCGGCCAGCGCCGGCTCGGTGCGGCGGGTGCGGATGTACCACGGTGCGACCGCGTTGACGCGGATGCCGTCCACCGCCCACTCGCAGGCGAGGTTGCGCGTCAGCTGGTGCAGCGCGGCCTTGCCGAGACCGTAGGGCGATCCGGTGCGCACGTGCGTCGCGCCGGACACCGAGCCGACGTTGACGATCGCCGCCGCGCCGTGCTCGCGCAGCGACGGATAGGCCAGCCGGCACAGCGCGAAGGCGCTGACCAGGTTGGCCTCGAGCAGGTCGCGCAGCTCGTCCTCGGCGTACTCCATGGTCGCCTTGCTGAGGTTGGCGCCGACGTTGTTGACCAGCAGCGACAGCGGCGCGTCGAGATCGGCGATCCAGTCGAACAGCTCCAGACGCGCCTCGTGCTGGACCAGATCGGCGACGAACGCGCGCGGCGGCCGCGCCGGAAACTCCTCCGCCAGCTCGGCGCGCGCGTGCTCGAGATGGTCTTCGTCGCGCGCCACCATCAGCACCTCGGCGCCCAGCGCGGTCAGCTCGCGCGCGCAGGCATAGCCGATGCCGCGACTGGCGCCGGTGACCAGCGCGGTGCGCCCGTCCAGACGCCAGCGTGCGGTGTGTTCGTCCATCGCGCCACCTCCGCGAACGAGTGTAGCCGAGGCTTGCCGCCGCGTCGGCGCGGCGCCAGACTCGGCGCGGAGGTGACGCCCCATGCGCACGCAGCCGTTCGTTTTTGCCGCGCTCGCCGCGCTGACCGCGGCCGGCTGTTCGCACCCGGCGCGGACCACCGCCGCGACGCCTGCCGCCGCGGCCTCGACCGCGCGCGTCGCCACGCCCTGGGACGGGGACCTGAAGGCGCTGGCCCGCGCCAAGTCGGTGCAGAACGTGATCGATCGCCAGGCCGCGCAGCAGCGCCGGCAGATCGACGCCGAGTCGCATTGATCAGGATCGGCACGACAGCGTGGCTTGCCAGTGGCCCGTAACGGAAGAAGCGGAAGAGGGATCGCGAAGGGATGGGCGTGTCGGGCGCGGCCGCGGAGCGAGGCCCATGGCCATCGCCATGGGCCGAGTGAGCAGCCCGCCCGGCGCGGCCAGTCCAAGCGAGCTGCTTTCGATTTTTCCGCTACGGGCCACTAACATCCACGCTCCGCGCGTCCTGCGCGCCTGCCCGCGAGCACCGTCATGGATGTCCTGATACCTCTGCGCCGCGGCCGCAAGGCCGTCGCCATCGAGACCGTCGATCGCGCCGGCCTGGCCGCCTGCCGCAAACGTCTCGGTGCGCGCGCGGCGCGCTGGCTGCAGGCGACCGGATTCACCGCGGCGCCGGGTCAGGTCGCCCTGCTGCCGACCGCCGACGGCACGCTGCAGCGGGTCCTGGCCGGCGTCGATCGCGGCGAGCCGCTGTGGGCGCTGGGCCATCTGGCCTCGACGCTGCCGCCGGGCACTTATGCGCTGGCCGCCGAGGGCGTGCTGGCGGATGCGCGGCTGGCCGCGCTGGGATTCGCGCTCGGCGCCTACCGCTACACCCGCTACAAGGCCGCGCACCGCGCGCCGGCGCGGCTGGCCGTGGACGCGGCGCTGCATGCCGAGCTGGCGCCGCGGCTGGAGGCGACGACGCGGGTGCGCGATCTGGTCAACACACCGACCGAGGATCTGGGTCCGGAGCAGCTGGCCGAGGCGGTGCGCGAGGTCGCGCAGTCGCACGCGGCGACGGTGCGCGAATGGGTCGGCGAGGCACTGCTCGAGGCCAACTTCCCGGCGATCCACGCCGTCGGTCGTGCCAGTCACCGCGCCCCGCGCCTGATCGAACTGCACTGGGGCAAGCGCGAACATCCGCGCCTGGTGCTGGTCGGCAAGGGCGTGTGCTTCGACACCGGCGGGCTGGGCCTCAAGACCGGCGACGGCATGCGCTGGATGAAGAAGGACATGGGCGGCGCGGCGCATGCGCTGGCGCTGGCCGGCTGGGTGATGCGCGCGAACCTGCCAGTAAGCCTGACCCTGCTGATCCCGGCGGTGGAAAACGCCATCGCCGCCAACGCCTATCGCCCCGGCGAGGTGATCCGCACCCGCAGCGGGCTCAGCGTCGAGATCGACAACACCGACGCCGAGGGTCGCGTGATCCTCGGCGACGCGCTGGCCTACGCCGGCGAGCAGCAGCCCGACCTGATCATCGACTTCGCCACCCTGACCGGCGCCGCACGCGTGGCGCTGGGGCCGGACCTGCCGGCGCTGTTCGCCAACCGCGATGCGCTGGCGGACGCGGCACTGGCGGCGGCGCAGGCCGAGCATGATCCGCTGTGGCGGCTGCCGCTGTGGCGGCCGTACCGGCGCCTGCTCGATTCGCACATCGCCGACTTCGCCAACAGCGGCGCCTCGCGCCACGCCGGCGCGATCACCGCCGCGCTCTATCTCGAACGCTTCGTGCCGGCGCAGACGCCGTGGCTGCATCTGGACACCTACGCCTGGAACGACGGCGACCGTCCGGGCCGGCCCAAGGGCGGCGAGGCGATGGGTCTGCGCGCGATGTTCGCCCTGCTGGCGCGGCGCTATCGCGGCTGAGCGACCGCCGCACGGCCGATCGCTGCCCAGGCTCTCAATGAGCCACCAGCATTGGCAGCGTGCTGTCGCGAAACAGCGCGCGGGTGGTGCCGCCGAGCACCATCTCGGTGATGCGCGAATGACCCCAGGCGCCGAGCACGATCAGGTCCGCGCCGAGGCGGGCCGCGGCCTCCAGCAATGCCGGGCCGGTCGCCCCTTGCGGCCGGAACGACTCGATGCGTGCATGCAATCGATGGCGCTCGCACCAGTCCGGCAACGCCAGCGGCGGCAGCCAGGCCAGGCCCTCGGGATGCTGCTCGCGGCTGCCATCGAGGAGGGTGATCTGCCCGGCCTGCGCCAGCAGCGGCAGCGCACCGCGCAGCGCACGCTGAGCCTCGCGGCTGCCGTTCCAGGCCACCAGCACGTTGCGTCCGGTTTCGGTCACCGCGGTCTGTGCCGGCACCACCAGCACCGGGATGCCGGCGGCGAACACCGTACGCGAGGTGGCGCCGAAGCCCAGCGGCGCATCCTCGGCTTCGGCCGGACGCTCCATCACCAGCAGATCGGCCGCCGCCGCACCCTGGCAGAGCACCTGGGCGAGATCGCCTTCACCCACGCGCCAGCTGCCGGCAAGACCGCGCGCATCCAGCTCGGCACGCCACCACGGTGCCTGCGCCTCGGCGTCGCGACGACGCTGCTCGGACTCCATCACCTGCAGGGTAACGGCTTCGGGCACGCTGAATGCCGCCGCCGGCAGCGGCACCACATGCAAGCCCTCGAGATGAGCGTGCAGGCGTGCGGCAAGCTGCAGCGCCAGACTCACGCCGGGCGTGAGCTGACCGGGATGACGGACATGAACCGCGAGATCGGGGGCGCGCATGATCGGGCTCCGTGACCGCTATGGCGCCAGCTTACCCGGCTCAACGCAGAGCCGAGAAAACAGGCCCGCCGGGGTGAGCGGCGGGCCTGGCAAGGCCGCGGCGGGCGCAGGGAGGGGGATGAGCCCGCAATCGGCCTGTGTATCATCGGCGCGGCGCATGCAGATGGCGTGCATTCGCGGTGAATCCGCCTTTCACGCCGGATTTCTGCGACGTTCAGCCGCAGCTGTCAGCATCGTGTGCCGTGTCTCTCAAGGAGTCGTGATCATGCGCAAGACCCAGGCTCTGCTGCTGCCTTTCAGTCTGCTCGCCCTCGCGGCGATCGCACCGTCCGCACGTGCCGGCGATATCTCCTGCGACATGCGCTATTCCCTCGCCGGCTGGTCGATCTTCTACCAGACCGCCAAGGGCCAGGGTGAAATCACCTGCTCCAACGGCCAGAGCATGCACGTCGAATTGCGCACCAAGGGCGGCGGTCTGACCATCGGCAAGTCCGAAATCAAGGATGGCCGCGGGCACTTCACCGGCGTGAGCAACATCCGCGAAGTACTGGGCAGCTACGCCACCGCGCAGGTGCACGCCGGCGTGGTCAAGTCGAGCTCGGCGCAGGTGCTGACCAAGGGCAACGTGGCGCTGGCCCTGGCCGGCGTCGGCGAGGGCTGGGACCTCGGCATCGCCTTCGGCAAGTTCGAGATCCTGGCGCACTGACATGGCCGCCGCGGGCGCGCGGGTCGTCCACCGCGGCGGCTGCCATTGCGGCGCGGTGCGTTTCGATGTCGAGGCGCCGGCACGGCCGACCGTGCTCGAATGCAACTGCTCGATCTGCCGCATGACCGGCTTCCTGCACCTGATCGTGCCGGCCGCGCGCTTCCGCCTGCTGGCCGGTGGCGAATCGCTGGTCGAATACCGCTTCAACACCGGTGTCGCGCGCCACCTGTTCTGCCGCCGCTGCGGCGTCAAGTCGTTCTACGTGCCGCGCTCGCATCCCGACGGCTACGACGTCAACCTGCGCTGCCTCGACGCGGCGACGCTGACCGGCTGGGATGTCGAGGCCTTCGACGACGGCGACCGTGCTGCCGCCACCGCGGCATGGGCGCATCTGACGCGTTGAGCGGGCGATGCGTCATGCGATCGGTTCGTAAGGCGACACTCGCGGCGGGCTCTGCTAGCGTGGTGTCTCGGAAATACGCATCCATCATTCCCGCGTCTTTCGCTGCGATACCGCGTTGCGCCCGGTCTCGCAGCGAAATCCATCGGCAATCGCTGGCGTGTACTTCCGAGACACCACACCAGCGTTCAAACCGTCGATTGCAGGATGGCAACCGCGATGCACGCCGCTCCATTGCCCGCCGCGCATGTTCTCGGTCGCGGCGACGAACTCGCCGCCAGCCTGATCCACGCTCTCGGCATCGCGCTGAGCCTCGCCGGGCTGGTGATCCTGACCGTGATCACGGCGCGCAGCGGACCGCCGCGCGCGGTGATCGCGGCGAGCATGTTCGGCGCCTCGCTGGTGCTGCTGTACACCGCCTCCACGCTCTACCACTCGATCCACCGGCCGGACGCACGGCGCGTGCTGCGGCGCTTCGACCATATCGCGATCTATCTGCTGATCGCCGGAACCTACACGCCGTTCACCCTGCTGGCGCTGCACGGCGGCTGGCGCTGGGGGCTGTTCGCGACGATCTGGGTGCTGGCCGCGGTCGGCATCGCGCTGGAATTCACCAGCCTGGGGCGCCGGCGCTGGCTGGCCGCGCTGGTGTATGTCGGCATGGGCTGGACCGGCCTGCTGGCTTTCGGTCCGCTGCACGCCGCGTTGGCCGGCGGCGGCGTGACCCTGGTCCTGGCGGGCGGTATCGCCTACACGCTGGGCGTGCCGTTCTATCTGTGGCGGCGCCTGCCTTACCATCACACGATCTGGCACCTGTTCGTGCTGGCCGGCAGTACGCTGCACTTTCTCGCCGTGCTGCTGTACGTGCTGCCGCTGGCGGTGCCCGGCGCGGCGTGAGCTCCGCGGTGCCCGCGCACTCCGCAGGTCGTCTTCCCGAGTCAGGCTCGTTGCCTCGCCGGGCACGGCGAAGCATCGGGTGTCGGCTGTGCCGTTGGCACCCTGCGGGCGCCTCGGTGCCAGGACTCTGGTTGGCACCGTGCGGGCATCGCGGTGCCTGGGTTCTGTTGTCACCCTGAGCGTAGCGAAGGGTCTGCGCAGCCGGATGCTTCGCTGCGCTCAGCATGACAACAAGATGCAGTCATCGCTGGCAAGTGGGAGCTTTCGAAAGCGAGAGGTCGCGCTGCGCTCGACATGACAAAAAACGCCCGCGCAGCGAGACCTCAGGTACCCGCGGGCGGCCGGTACTTCGGAATGAACCGGGTCGCGACCGCCTGCTCCAGCTGCGCCGGCGGCAGCAGGCCCTGGTCGACCACGAAGTCGTTGAAGGCCTTGCGATCGAAGCGCTTGCCGAGCGCGATCTCGGTATCGGCACGCAATTGCAGCAGGCGCGTGTAACCGTAGAAGTACGCCGTCGCCTGGCCCGGCGCGCGGAAGGTGTAGCGGTCGATCTCCTGCCGCGCCATCGGCTCGGACAACATCACGTCGTGCACGAGGATGTCGTGCGCGCGCTCGCGCGTGATCAGACCCAGGTTGAGCATCGGATCGAGAAACGCGCGCGCCGCGCGCAGCAGGCGGAACTGCAGCGCGATCAGCTGCCCGGCCGGCGGCTCGTAGGGCACCATCTCGGCCTCGGCGTACAGCGCCCAGCCCTCGACGTTGACGCTGTTGAAGGCGAACAGCGAGCGCGCCAGCGACACGCCGCGCTCGACCATCGCGGAAAACTGCAGCTCGTGGCCGGGGCGGCCCTCGTGCGCGGTCAGCGTCCAGGCCGCGGCCTTGAAGGTGAAGTCGTCGTAGGTCTGATTGCCGCCGCCGGAACTCTCGGGATTGCCCAGCGGCAGCACGAACTGGCCGCGCTCGCCGGTATTGCCGATCAGCGGCGGCGGGTCCATGTGCGGTGCCGGTTGCGCGGCACTCTCGGCTTCGGAGGCCAGGCGCATGATCATCGGCCGCCGCGGCAGATCGACGATGCCCTGGCGGCGGATGATCGCCTCGATCCTGGCGATGACATCGTGGTAGTACGGTTCGATCGAGGCCTTGTCGAGCTGCTGCCTTTTCAGCGCCGCGATCAGCTCGCGATAGCCGCCGGCCTTGAGGCCCTCCGCGCGCGCCACTTCGGGCGCGATCATCTGCATCGCCGCGCGGGTTTCCATGTACTCGAGTTCGGCGCGGTGGATCAGTGATTCGGGGCTGATGTCGACGCCGACTTCCCTGAGGCGAAACGCGTACAGCGGCGCGGGCAGGCGGAAGTCGTCACGCGCGCGCGGCAGCACCACGCGGCGCGCCCAGGCGTCGTAGTCGCGCATCTGCGCCGCCAGCGCATCCAGTGCCGGCCCGGCACCGGCGATACCGTACCGGGCGCAGAGCTTGCGGATGCCCTCGACGTAGCGCGGCGTGTTCGCCAGCGCCTGCTCGACCTCGGCGCGATACGGGCCCAGCAGGGCCTGGTCGCCCATGCGCGCCTCGAAGCGCGCCTCGGCCAGCTTGGCGATCGGCGTGCAGCCGGGTGCCATGCCGACGTAGCACTGCAGGCGCGCCAGCGCTGCCGGCCGCCGCGCCGCGGCGACCTGATCCTGCAGCAACCCGAACTCGCCCTGGAACACCAGCTGGCCGACATCGGTCCACGGCACCAGATAGCGTTCGTCCAGCGTGCTGCTCTCGCTCTGCCGCTGGGCGGCGTCGATCATGATCGCCAGGTCCTCGCGCACCTGCGCATCGCGCTCGCTGGCGAGGCGCGCCTGCAGGCGCAGAAGCGCCTGCGCCAGCGCGGCGCGGTAGCGCTGATCCAGCCCGGGCTTGAGGTCGGCCACCTCGCGGTCATGGCCGGGCACGCCGATCTGCGCGGCAAACTCCGGATTGAAACGCGCCATCACGTCAAGCAGCACCTGCGCATCGGCATTGCTGGTGCGCACCCAGGCGGCGGTTGCCGGCGCTGCAGCCGGTGCGGACGGCGCGGCCGCGGCCGGGATGGCCGCGCCCAGGGCGCAGCCCAGCGCCAGCGTCAAGACGACTCGCTTGCTCATCGATGTTCCCCCTTGAGGAGCGGATCAGACTAGCGATCCGCCGCTGCCGGGAAGCGTGCCGTTGGTGGGGGGTCGCGGCGCCCGCAACGGCAGTGCGCGATCGGCTCAGCGCGACCACCACGCGCCGGGGTAGTACACCCCCGGCTGCGGGCGTTCGCGGAACACCTCGCGACGGAAACGAAACAGCACCGCCGGGCGGCCGCCGGTGGCGTGCCGGCGCTGGCCGGTCGCCTCGACCAGGCCGGCGTTCTCGATCAGGCGCCGGAAGTTCTGCATGTGCAGGCGGATGCCGGCCAGCGCCTCGATCACCCGCTGCAGCTGGGTCAGGGTGAACGCCTCGGGCACCAGCTCGAACACCACCGGCCGATAGCGCAGCTTGCCGCGCAGGCGGCCCAATGCGGTGGCCAGCATGCGCCGATGGTCGAGGCCCATCGCGCGACCGCTGGCGGCCGGCGGATCGCTGCCGGCGTGCGCAGCTTCGGCCGCGAGCCCGGCCTCCCACAGCAGTTCGTAGCGCTCCAGCGTGCGCTCCGGATCCCACGGCGCGCCATCGAGGCCGAAGGTCAGATCGACGCGCTCGCGCCGCCGCGGATCATCGCCGGCCCAGGCGTGCAGTCGCGGCGCCAGCGCCTGCGCGATCGCGAGTGGACGCCCGGCGCGCCAGTCCTCCCAGGGCAGGAAGGCATACACGTCGCGCCAGTGGGCACCCGGCACCGGCGCCACGGCCTGTTCCAGCACCAGCGCCAGATAGGCCACGCCGATGACCCGCGCCGTCTGCGCCGGTCGCGCCTCGCGCGCGCGGTCACCGAAAGTGTAGAGCTGCTCGACATAGCCCAGCGCCAGTCCGCTGGCCGCCTCGACGCGATCGCGCAGGCCGCGTTCCAGGGTGGCGTCGCGCAGGGGATCGAGCGCACCGCCGGGCAGAACGTCGACGCCGTCGTGCTCGGCGGTCAGCACGCGCGGCGCCTCGGCGGTAACCGCCACGATCACCGCATCGAGGCTGATGGTCACACTCGCGCTCATGACGTTTCGCAATCGGGTCCTGCCGATGCCAGCCTAGCACCGGCGCGCGGCACGCCGGGTATCCTTGCACGATGGAAACCGCCGCCCCGTCCGCCCTCGCCACGGATTCGCCCTGGCGTCTGTGCGTGGCGCCGATGATGGACTGGACCGACCGCCACTGCCGCGCCTTTCATCGCGTGCTGGCACCGCATGCGCGGCTGTATACCGAGATGGTGCACGCGCAGGCGCTGCTGCACGGCGACACCGCGCGCCTGCTGGCGCACGACGCCAGCGAGCATCCGCTGGCGCTGCAGCTGGGCGGCAGCGAGCCGCACGAGCTGGCCGCCGCCGCCGCGATCGGCGCCGCCGCCGGCTGCGACGAGATCAATCTCAACGTCGGTTGTCCGTCCGACCGCGTGCAGGCCGGGCGCTTCGGGGCCTGCCTGATGCGCGAGCCGGCCCTGGTGGCCGACTGCGTGCGCGCGATGCGCGACGCGGTGACGCTGCCGGTCACGGTGAAATGCCGCATCGGCGTCGACGAACAGGACGCCTACGCGGATCTGCAGCGTTTCGCCACGACGCTGATGGACGCCGGTATCGATACCCTGATCGTGCACGCGCGCAAGGCCTGGCTGTCGGGCCTGTCGCCGAAGGAAAACCGCGAGCTGCCGCCGCTCGACCACGCGCGGGTGCATCGGCTGAAACGCGAGCTTCCGCAATTGACGGTGGTGATCAACGGCGGCATCGTCAGCACCGCGGCGGCGCGCGAGCATCTGGCGCTGGTCGACGGCGTGATGCTCGGCCGCGTCGCCTACCACGAACCCTGGGTGCTGGCGCAGACCGATGCGGCGCTGTGGCACGCGACGCCGGCGACGCGTGCCGACGCGCTGCGCGCGTTGCGTCCGTACGTCGAAACCGAGCTGGCGCGCGGCACCGCGCTGCGGCACATGGCGCGCCACTGGCTGGGCCTGTATCAGGGCCTGCCCGGCGCGCGCAGCTTCCGGCGCCTGCTCGGCGAACAGGGGCGCACCGCGGGCGCCGACTGGGGCCTGGTCGAACGCGCGCTGGCTGCGGTCGAGACGGCCCCCGCGGTCGCCGCCTGAGCGCGGTGCCTGCATCGGCGGCACGGTCCGGCTCCGGCGTCCGCCGCCGACCGTCCCGCGACGCCGAGCTGCGGTTCAGCGCGAATTAGGCGACGGCAGGCATGATCGCCTGCAGGTCCGCGCGCCGCGCGGCTTCGGCTACCATCGCGCCATGCTGCGTCCGCTCCGCCTCGCCCTCGCCCTGCTGCTGGCCGCCGCGGTGACCACGGCCACCGCCGCGGAGATCATCGCACCACCCGGCACCACTCTGGAGCAGGCGGTCGAACAGGTGCAGCGCGTCAGCGGCGGCAAGGTGCTCAAGGCCGACAGCGTGCGCATCGGTCGCTACGTGATCTATCGCGTCAAGATGCTGACCCCGGACGGCCACGTGCGCGTGGTCCAGGTGCGAACCGAATCCAAGGAGAAACACTGATGCGCATCCTGCTGGTGGAGGACGAGGCGCCGCTGCGCGAGACACTGGCGGCGCGCCTGAAGCGCGACGGCTACGCGGTGGACTGCGCGGCCGACGGCGAGGAGGGCCTGTTCCAGGGCCGCGAGGTACCTTTCGACCTGGCGATCATCGACCTCGGCCTGCCGCGGATGTCGGGCATGGAGCTGGTCAAGGCGCTGCGCGAGGCCGGCCAGCGCTGCCCGATCCTGATCCTGACCGCGCGCTCGTCGTGGCAGGACAAGGTCGAGGCGCTGAAGTTCGGCGCCGACGATTACCTGGTCAAGCCGTTTCACGTCGAGGAACTGCTGGCGCGCATCAACGCTCTGGTGCGCCGCGCCAGCGGCTGGTCGAAGCCGCTGCTGGCCTGTGGACCGATCCGCCTCGACACCACCGGGCAGATGGTCACCGTCGAGGGCGCGCCGGTCGATCTGACCAGCTACGAGTACAAGGTCCTCGAGTATCTGATGCTGCACGCCGGCGAGCTGGTGTCCAAGGCCGATCTCACCGAGCACATCTATCAGCAGGACTTCGATCGCGACTCCAACGTGCTCGAGGTCTTCATCGGCCGCCTGCGCCGCAAGCTCGACCCCGAGGGCGCGCTGAAGCCGATCGAGACGGTGCGCGGACGCGGTTATCGCTTCGCGATTCCGCGCAGCGAGGGCGATGACGCCTGAGCGCCGCCCGCTGTCGCTGGTCGGCCGCTCGGCGCTGGCCTCGCTGCTGGCGCTGGTCGCCTTTCTCGGCGCCACCGGATTCGCCCTCGACCGTGCCTACACGGAAGGCACGCTGACGGCCGAGCGCAACCGTCTGCAGAGCTTCGTCTACGCCTATCTGGCGGGCTTCGACGTCAGCCGCTACGGCAGCAAGCTGCTGCCGCCCGACGCGCCGCCGCAACCGGGTTTCGCCCGCCCGGGATCGGGCCTCTACGCGGCGGTCAGCGACGCCAGCGGACGCGCGTGGTCGTCGCCCTCGGCGCAGGGGCTGGAGCTGCCGCTGGATCAGGATCTCGATCCCGGCGTCACCCGTTTCGAGGGGCCGCTGGCGACCGCCAGCGGCAAGGTGTTCATGCTCAGCCAGGGCGTGGCCTGGGACGTGCCGCACCACGATCCGCTGCGGCTGACCTTTCACGTCGCCGAATCCACCGCGGGTTTCGACCGCCAGATCGCCGCCTACCGGCACACGCTGGCGCTGTGGCTGACGGGACTCGGACTGGTGCTGCTGCTGCTGCAGCAGGTTCTGATGCGCTGGAGCCTGTCACCGTTGCGGCGCGTCGCCATCGAGCTGGCGCTGGTCGAGCGCGGCCAGCGCGAACGCCTCGACGATGACTACCCGCACGAGCTGATCCGGCTCACCCGCAACCTCAACCGCTTCATCGAGAGCGAACGCGAGCACCTGCAGCGCAACCGCAACACGCTCGCCGACCTCGCCCACAGCCTGAAGACGCCGCTGGCGGTGATCCGCTCGCGACTCGACGCCGAAGCCGTGCCGCCGGCACTGACACGCGACGTGCTCGACCAGGTGCGGCGCATGGACGAGATCGTCGCCTACCAGCTGGCGCGCGCCGCGGCGCTGGGCCATGCCACCTTCGCCGCGCCGATCGCGGTGGCGCCGCACGCCGAGGAACTGGTGCGCGGACTGGAGAAGGTCCATGCCGCGCGGCAGGTGCTGTGCGAGTTCGAGATCGAGCCGGCCGCGCGCTTCTACGGCGAGCCCGGCGATCTGCTCGAGCTGCTGGGCAACCTGACCGAAAACGCCTTCAAGTGGGCGCAGCATCGCGTGCTGGTCAGCGCGCGCGTGCTGCCCGGCAGCGGCGCGCGCCGCGACGGCCTCGAGCTGGTCGTCGAGGATGATGGTCCCGGCATTGCCGAGGACCAGGTGGAGCGCCTGCTGCAGCGGGGCGTGCGCGGCGACGAGCGCGTGCAGGGCCACGGCATCGGCCTCGCCATCGTGCAGGACCTGGTGCGCGCCTATCGCGCCGTGCTGACGGTGGAACGCTCGCCCGAACTGGGCGGTGCGCGCTTCGTGGTGCGCTTCACGCCGGGCTGAGGCGCGCGCGCCCGGCGCCCGGTGCCGGGCCGTAGTAGGCGGTCAGCAGCGCGGCCACCTCCGGCTCCGCGCGCACCAGCGGTGCCGGATCGGAGAAGTGCATCTCGCTGACCACCGCGAAGAATTCGTCCGCGCCCTCCGCGGCATAAGCGTCGATCGCGGTACGGCGGCCGCGTTCGACGGCGCGCGCATGGCGGTCGTACGCCGCCTGGAACGCCGCGACCCACGCCCGCCGCGACAGCGGGCGCGGCAATTCGGGCACACCGTCGACCGCGCCGTCGAGCAGATCGAGCTTGTGCGCGATTTCGTGCGCGACCACGTTGAAGCCGTCCCAGGGCTGCGCGAGATCGGTGGCGACATCGGCCCAGGACAGGATCAGCGGTCCGCGTTCCCAGGCCTCGCCGACCAGCACGTCGTCGCCCTCGGTCACCACGCCGGCGGCGTCCTCGTGGCTGCGCCGCACCTTGAACTCGCCGGGATACACGATCACCTCGCGCCAGCCGCGCAGCGCATGCACGCCGAGTTCGAGCACCGGCAACGTCGCCTGCAGCGCGATCAGCAGCCGGCGCTGGTCGTCGAGCTCGACGCCGGCCACCGCACTGAACGACTTGCGCGCCAGGAACCAGGCCGCATGCCCGCGCAAGCGTGCCTGGCGCTCCGGGTCGAGCCGGCGCACCAGCGGGCAGGCCGCGACGGCGTGATGCCAGCGCGCATCGGCGATCGGCGGCGGCGTCCGGCGCAACGTCGCGCCCAGCCGCGCGAGCAGGCCCATGGCTTTACTGGATCGAACCCGGCAGCAGCGACTGCCAGCTCAGCACCGCGCGCGGCTTGCGCGCGTGGCCCGGCAGGCCCGGCGGCAGGCCGGCGCGCTCGGGCAGCAGCGCGCGCGGCGTACCCGGCGGTTCGCGGCTGACCGCATTGCCCGCATCGGCCGTCGGCGCCTCGATCACCGGTCGCACAGCGGAGACGCCGTCGCGACCCCGCGGCAGTGCGCGATCGAGCGAGCCGCCCGGCAGCGCGGGCAGCGCCGCGACCGGCTCGGTACTGGTCAGACCCGACGGCGTGGCCGCAAACAAGGATCCCGGGAAATCGCGCGCCATCGCGGCGCACGAGACACCCAGCCCCAGCAGCAGACCGATCGGCGCGATGATCTTCATGCGATTGCCATGGCATCCGGGCACGTTTGTCAAGAGATGGATGGTGGCAGATCACGCCGCCCCTCGCCACTGCGTCCGCGTTGCGCCGCAACAAGCCCGGTCGGCGTGGCGTGGCTATGCTGCCCGGCGATGACCGCGACCCTCAGCCTCGCCGCCGAACCCCTGCGCGCGCCACGCACCGCCGATGCGCGCAGCCTGAAGCGGGCGCTGCTGGCGGGCATCGGCCACGTCGTCGCACGGCGCGAATACCTCGACCGCATCAACGTGTTTCCGGTGCCAGACGGTGATACCGGCTCCAATCTCGCCAGCACGCTGGGCGCCGTGCGCGACGCCGTGACCGATCTGCGCGGACGCGGCGCCGGCGGCCTGCTGCAGGCAGTCGCCCATGCGGCGGTGGACGGCGCACGCGGCAATTCCGGCGCGATCCTGGCGCAATTTCTGTGCGGCGCCAGCGAGGCGCTGCAGGGATCCGAGCGTCTCAGCGCCGGCGCGCTCGCGGCGGCCCTGCGCGAGGGCGCCGAACAGGCGCGCGGCGCCGTCGCCGACCCCCGCGAGGGCACCATTCTCAGCGTGATCGGCGCCTTCGCCAGGGCGTTCGCGCAACAGATCGAGCCCAGCCGCGGCGACCTGCGCGGCGCCTTCGAGCACGCTCTGGTGACGGCGCGCGAGGCGCTGGCCGATACGCCACGCCAGCTGCCGGTGCTGCGCCGCGCCGGCGTCGTCGACGCCGGAGCGCAGGGTTTCGTGGACCTGCTCGACGGCATCGCCGGCTATCTGCGCGATGGTCGCCGCACTGTGCCCGCGGCGGCGGCCGGCACGTCGACGCCGGCCGCGCTGGCGACAGCGGCCCATGACGATACCGGCCCCGGGCGCTGGTGCGTGGAGTGCCTGCTCAGCGGCGCCGCGCTCGATCGCGGCGCCATCCGTGCTGCGCTGGCGCCGCTGGGCGGCAGCTGTCTGGTGATCGCCGGCGATGCCCGGCGCCTGCGCGTGCACCTGCATCTCGATGCGCCGTCGGAGCTGTTCGAAACACTGGCCCGCTTCGGCACGGTCAGCGCGCCCAAGGCCGACGACATGCACGCACAACGCCGTGCGGTCCAGGCCGGTCGCCGCGTCGCGGTGATCACCGACTCCGCGGCCGACCTGCCGGCGGCACGGTTGACCGCGGCCGGCGTCGCCTGGGTGCCGGTGCGGGTCAGCGTGGATGGTGTCGATCATCTCGACAAGATCGGCCTCGGCGGGCCCGAACTTTATCGGCGCATGCGCGACCAGGGCGCGGTACCACGCACCTCGCAGCCACCGGCCGGCGATTTCAGCCGCCGCTTCCGGCAGACGCTCAGCCATCACGACGAGGTGGTCTACGTCGGCCTGTCGGCGGCGCTGTCGGGCACCTTCCAGGCGGCGCAGGCAGCCGCGCGCGGGCTGCGCGTCGTCAGCGTCGACTCGCGCAACGTGACCTGCGGACTCGGCCTGCTGGCCGAGGCAGCAGGCCACTGGGCCGAGCAGGAACTCGATGCGGCCGCCATCGCCGCACGCCTGACCGTGCTGCTGCCGCGCGTGCGCACGTTCGGGGTGCTGCGTGATCTGACCTACGCCGTGCGCGGCGGCCGCGTGCCGCGCGCGGCGCTGCCGCTGACGCGCTGGCTGAAGCTGGCGCCAGTACTGGCGTCGCGCGCGGACGGCCGTCTGCACCTGGGCGGCGCGCTGCGCGCCGGCGACGGTCTGCCGCTGCGCTTCGCCGCGTGGCTGGCGCGCCGCGTACCGCGTGCCGACGCCGCGCGCGTGCTGGTCGGCCATTGCGACAATCCGCGCGAGGCGGCGCAGCTGGCAACGGCGCTGGCGGCGCGCTTCGGCCTTGCGGCCGTGCCCGACGTGGTCGAGTCCGGAGCGGCGATCGGCGCGCACGCCGGCCCGGGCACCCTGGTGGTCGGCTTCGCGCCGGCGCTGGACTGACGTCCGCGCGACCCGCCGCCGCGCCTGCCTCGGCGCACCGCGCATGAATACGTATGCGCACCCGCCGCCCCGAACCGGGAGCGGCCTACCATCGCTCTGCAGACCGTCGGCTTGGTGTTGCCGGACGGCAGACATCGCCGGCACGTCATCGTGACGAACGCTGCTGACGCACGCACGGGGTGGGGATTCATGCGCCGACTGTTTCGCGGATCCGGGCTGTCACTGGTTCTTGCGCTGTCCGGTTGCGGCGGCGGCGGTTCCGGCAGCGGCGGCGCGGTACCACCGCCGCCGCCACCGCCTCCGGCCGC
>JAJYTG010000035.1 GCA_021793195.1 Pseudomonadota bacterium | reverse complement strand
GCTGGTTCGTCGAGTCGCTGCTGTCGCAGACCCTGATCGTGTACGTGATCCGCACCGCGCGCCTGCCGTTCATCGAGAGCACGCCGAGCCTGCCGCTGCTGGTGACCACGCTGGGCTTCTGCCTGCTCGGCATCCTGCTGCCGTTCACGCCGCTGGCGCATCTGTTCGGCTTCGCGCCGCTGCCCGGCGGCTACTGGCTGTACCTGGTCGGCATCCTCGGCGCGTACATGCTGCTGGCGCAGGGGGTCAAGGCGCTGCTGATTCGCCGCTTCGGGCTCAACTGAGGGCGGCAACCGGGCGCGCGACACGGCGGTGATCCCCGACTCATCGGCGCGAGCGCGGAGTGTGGTGAGCCGCGTCGTACCGCGTCGCGTCGATCGTGCGTGGTGCCGGTGGCGAACGATGGGCTGACCGGTGCGGTTCACGAGGCCTCAACGGTGTCCCCCGTTACGCTGGTGCTTTGACGGGGATGTGCATGGACAGGACGGCACTGATCACCGGCGCCAGCGGCGGTGTCGGCCGCGCGCTGGCAGCACGCTTGCGTGCGGATGGCTGGCGGCTGGCGCTGGTCGGGCGCGATGCCGCGCGATTGGAACCCGGCGCCGGTGACCACGCGATTGTCGCCGACGTCAGTACGCAGGCCGGGGCCGGGCATGCCGTGGCCGGCGCCGCCGAGGCGTTCGGCACGGCGCCTGCGGCGCTCGCGCACTGCGTCGGCAGCAGCCTGATCGCGCCGATCGGCCGTACCGGCGAACCCGAATGGCGCGCGGTGATGGCGGCCAATCTCGACTCCGCATACTTCACCCTCAAGGCCTGGCTGGCGGCGCGCGCATCGCCGGGGCAGGGTGGCAGCGCAGTGCTGTTCAGTTCGGTGGCCGCCGGGATCGGCGTCGCCAATCATGCGGCGATCGCAGCGGCCAAGGCCGGAGTCGAGGCGCTGGTGCGCTCGTTGGCGGCGGACGGATCCGCGGCCGGCTTTCGTTTCAACGCGATCGCGCCCGGCCTGCTGGCAACGCCGATGACCGCGCGCATGCTCGCCAGCGAGCACGGCGCCCGGCAGATCGCGCTGCAATACCCGCTGGGTCGCTTCGGCCAGGCCGACGATGCCGCGGAACTGGCGGCCTTTCTGCTCGATGCCCGCGCCGGCTGGATCAGCGGCGAGGTGATCCGGCTCGACGGCGGCTTCTCGGCCGTGCGCCCGTATTTGCGCGCATGAGCGTCGCCATCGTCTGGTTCCGGCGCGACCTGCGGCTGGCCGACAACCCGGCGCTGGCTGCCGCACAGGCCGCGCACGAGCACGTGCTGCCGCTGTATGTGCACGCGCCCGACGAGGAGGCGCCCTGGGCCCCGGGCGGTGCCGCGCGCTGGTGGCTGCACCACAGCCTGGCGGCGCTGGATGCCGATCTGCGCCGCTGCGGTGCCGCGCTGCACATCGCGCGCGGACCGAGCCTGCGCACGCTGCAAGACCTGATCGCGAAAACCGGCGCCGCGGCGGTGTACTGGAACCGCCTTTGCGAGCCCGCGGCGATCGTTCGCGACCGCGCGATCGAGGAGGCCCTGCGCGCGCGCGGCATCGCCGCGCACGGCAGCAACGCCGCGCTGCTGATCGAACCCTGGCAGCTGCAGACCGGGCAGGGCGATCCGTACCGCGTGTTCACGCCGTTCTGGCGCAAGGCCCGCACGCGGCTGCCGTCGCAGGCGCCGCTGCCGGCGCCCGCGCGCATCGCGCCGCCGGTGCTGGCCGCAGGCTTGCCGCTGGCATCGCTGGGACTGCTGCCGCGGACCGGCTGGGACGCCGGGCTGGCGGCCGCCTGGACGCCGGGCGCCGCCGCGGCGCACGACCAGCTGGAGCTGTTCGGCGAGGCGGCGCTGGGCGGATACCCGACGCAGCGCGACTTTCCCGATCGCGTCGGCACCTCGCGGCTGTCGCCGCACCTGCATTTCGGCGAGATCTCGCCGCGGCAGATCGTCTGGTGGCTGGGCGAGCTGGCGCGCGGCGAGCCCGGCGCGGCGGAGCCGTACATCCGCGAACTCGGCTGGCGCGAGTTCGCGCATCATCTGCTGTACCACTTTCCGCAGACACCCACGGCCAACCTCAACCCCGGCTTCGACCGCTTCCCGTGGGCGACCGACGCTGCCGAAACGCTGACCCGCTGGCAGCGCGGCCGCACCGGCATCCCGATCGTCGACGCCGGGATGCGCGAGCTGTGGAGCAGCGGCTGGATGCACAACCGCGTGCGCATGATCGTCGCCAGCTTCCTGACCAAGAACCTGCGCTTGCACTGGCACCACGGCGCGCGCTGGTTCTGGGACACCCTGGTCGACGCCGATCTGGCCAACAACACCCAGGGCTGGCAGTGGAGCGCCGGCAGCGGCGCCGATGCCGCGCCGTATTTCCGCATCTTCAATCCGGTGACCCAGGCGCAGCGCTTCGATCCCGCCGGCCGCTACGTGCGGCGCTGGCTGCCCGAGCTGGCCGCGGTACCGGACGCGCTGCTGCAGCAGCCGTGGCAGGACCCGGCATTGCTGGTTCGCTGCGGCTACCCGCCGCCGATGGTCGATCTGCAGGCCTCGCGCGCGGCTGCGCTGGCGGCCTATCAGCGCATGCGCGCGACGTGAGCCGGATCAGGTCGTCGGAACGTCAGCGGGCGCGCGCCGCAGCAGCCAGGCCAGTGCCGGTGGCGTGACCACCGCGGTCAGCAGCGACATCGCCACGATCACTGCGTAGATGCGGTCGGAAAACACGCCCGCCGCGAGGCCGAGGCTGGCGATCACCACGCCGACCTCGCCGCGCGGCACCATGCCGACGCCGACGATCAGCGCGCTGCGCGGGCGCAGCGACAGCGCGCCGAGAAACCCGCCCAGCACCTTGCTGGCGATGGCGATCGCGGTTGCCGCGGCCAGCATCCACAGCGCCCGCGGATCGGCGAACACCGCCAGCTTGAGCTGCATGCCGGTGACCGCGAAGAAGAACGGCGTCAGCAGCGCCAGCAGCGGCTGCATCTGGTGCTCCAGCTGTTCGCGTTGGCGCGTCTCCGAGGCGATCACGCCGGCGAGAAAGGCGCCGATGATCGCGGCCAGCCCGAAGCGCGTCGACAGCCAGGCCAGGCCCAGACACAGCGCCAGCACGATGGTCAGCGGCGACAGCGGGTTGATCGGCCGCTCCAGCCAGTCCGAGCGCAGGCGCGCGGCGCGGGTGCCGACGAAGCCGATCACGGCGAGAAAGCCGACCGCCTCCAGCAGCAGCACGCCCAGATGCAGCGGATCGAGGCGGCCGCCCTGCTGCAGCGATACCACCACGCCCAGCAGCAGCATGGCGAGAATGTCGTCGATCACCGCCGCGCCCAGGATCACGCGACTCTCGGTCCGCTGCAGCACGCCCAGCTCCTGCAGCACGCGCGCGGTGATGCCGACCGAGGTGGCGACGAAGGCGGCGGCGACGAACATCGACGGGTCCCAGCCGAAGCCGGACCCGTGCGCCCACAGCGTGGCGCCGGCGAATGGAAACACCACACCCAGCACCCCGACCGCCAGCGCCGCCGCGCCGACGCGCCTGAGCTCGCCCAGCCGCGTCTCCAGGCCGACCGCGAACAGCAGCAGCACCACGCCGATCTCCGCCAGCAGCTGCAGCGGCTCGTCGGGCCGGACCCAGCCCAGCGCCGAGGGTCCGATCAGCGCGCCGGCGACGATCTCGCCGACCACGCCCGGCATCTTCAGGCGCTGCGCCAGCTCGCCGCCGACCAGCGCGGCGGCGTAGACGATGAACAGCTGCAGCAGGATGTCGGCGGCGTGGTGCATGCGTGCTCCTTGGTCAGGGTCCCTGGGAAAGTTCTGATCAAGTTCTTGTTCGTCATTCCGGCGAAAGCCGGAATCCAGTCTCTTCAATACCTTGCAGCAGCCCTGGATCCCGGCCTGCGCCGGGATGACGGCTTGCTCCGATGGTCCCCAGCAAGCCATGGATGGCTTGCCGCGCATCGGCACACCAGTGTTTGATGCGGCGTAGCCGAGTCCGGACCCCGGATCAGGTCCGGGGATGGACTTGTCAGCGGTTCCCGAGATCCGTTGCTTCGGGGGTCATGCTCCCGGATGCTACACAACCGGCGGGCCATGATCCGCCACGGGAGGGGACATGGGCGCAGCAGAGGAGGGCGGTCGCGAGCCGATGTCGCGGGTCGACACCGCCTGGCTGCGCATGGAGTCGCCGACCAATCTGATGATGATCACCGGCGTGCTGGTGCTCTCCGGACGCCTCGATGCCGCGGCCTTCAAGGCGCTGCTGGCCGAGCGTTTCCTGGCGTACCGCCGCTTCAACCAGCGCGCGGTCGATGGCGCCACCGGCGCGCACTGGGAGCACGACCCCGACTTCGATCTCGACTGGCACGTGCGCCCGGCGGCGCTGCCGGGTGCGGCCGGCCAGTCCGAGCTGGAGCGCTATGCCGGCGAGCTGGCCTCGACGCCGCTCGATCACGCCAGGCCGCTGTGGCAGTTTCACCTGATCGAGGACTACGCCGGCGGCAGCGCGCTGATCGCGCGCCTGCATCACTGCTACGCCGACGGCCTGGCGCTGGTGCAGGTGCTGCTGTCGCTGACCGATGCCGCGCCCGATGCGCGCGCTCGCGACGAGCTGGCCCGGGTCTGGCTGCGGCGCGATGGCGGCGGCGTGTTCCAGCGCCTGCTGGCGCCGGCGCAGGCCGGATTGCGGCGCGCGCTGGCGCTGGGCGGCGCGGCCTGGGAAAAGGCCGCGCAGCTGTGGAGCGATCCGGCGCTCGCCGCCGAGCTGGCGCGCGAGGGTTCCGAGATCACCCGCGAACTGGCGCGCGCCCTGGCCCTGCCGGACGATCCGCCGACCGCGCTGAAGATGCCGCTGGGCGTGGTCAAGCGCGTGGCCTGGGCGGCGCCGATTCCGCTCGCCGAGGTCAAGGCGGTCGGCCGCGCGCTCGGCTGCACCGTCAACGACGTGCTGCTGGCCGCCGCCGCCGGCGCATTGCGCGCGCACCTGCTGGAGCGCGGCGCGGACGTCGACGGCGTGACCGTGCGCGCCACCGTGCCGGTCAACCTGCGTCCGCTGGAACACGCGAAGAAGCTCGGCAACCACTTCGGCCTGGTATTCCTCGAGCTGCCGATCGGCGAGGCGCACCCGCTGCGGCGGCTGCAGCGCGTCGCCGCCTGCATGAACGAGCTGAAGGGCTCGCGCCAGGCGCTGGTGTCGTTCGGTCTGCTGGCCGCGCTGGGCATGGCGCCCGCCGCGCTGCAGCGGCCGGCGCTGGAGCTGTTCAGCCGCAAGGCCAGCGCGGTGGCCACCAATGTGCCGGGACCGCAGATGCCGCTGTATCTGGCCGGCGCCGAGGTGCGCGAGCTGATGTTCTGGGTGCCGCAGACCGGCTCGATCGGCATCGGCCTGTCGATCCTCAGCTACAACGGCCGCGTGCACTTCGGCCTGATCGCCGACGCCCGCTGCATGCCCGATCCGATGCCGGTCGCGCAGCGCTTCGCGGTCGAGTTCGAGAAGCTGGCCCTGATCACCCTGATGGAAGACTGGCACGACGACCTGCTGGCCGCCGCCAGCGGCGCCGGGATCGACCGCTACGACGCCGTTTCCGGGGTGTCCACCGAGGCGCGCAGCGCGCGGTCGCGGCGCAGCCGGGTGAAGATGAAGGCGCCGACCAGGGTCAGCAGCGCCAGCACCACCGCGCTGAAGCGGAAGCCGCTGACGTAGGCCGCCGCCAGCTGCCGGTGCGGACCGACGTAGGCGCTCATCAGCATCGACGCCAGCGCGATGCCGAAACTCATCGACAGGTACTGCGCGGTCGAGGTCATCGACGAGGCATGCCCGGCCTGCGCCGGCTGCAGATCGACGAAGGCCAGCGTGTTCATCGCCGTGTACTGCAGCGACATCACCAGGCCGTAGGCGAAGTTGAGCAGCGCCATCCACGGCCACGGCGTGTGCGCGGTCAGCAGCGCGAACATCGCCAGCAGGATCGCCACCAGCACGGTGTTGACGTACAGCGTGCGGCGATAGCCGTAGCGCTTGAGCAGCGGGTCGATCAGCAGCTTCATCGCCATCATCGCCAGCGCCTGCGGCATCATCATCAGGCCCGCCGCGAGCGGCGACCAGCCGCAGCCGACCTGCAGGAACAGCGCGAACACGAACGGCATGCCGGACACGCCGAGGCGGGTGAACAGGCTGCCGCCGACCGCGATCCAGAAGCTGCGGATCTTCAGCAGGCTGAGGTCGTTGATCGGATGCGCGGTGCGCTGGCTGTGCGCCCAGTACAGCGCGGCCGCGGTGACGCCGGCCAGCGCCGCCGTGCCGCCGATCGCGAGCTGGTCCTCGCTGGCGAACTCGGCCGCGGTCAGCAGCAGGCCCGAGGCCAGCGCGAACAGCACGAAGCCGATGCCGTCGAAGGGGCGTTGCGGGTCGCGGATCTCCGGCATCGCGCGCCGGTTCAGCCACCAGCCGACGATGCCCACCGGCACGTTGACCAGGAAGATCAGGCGCCAGCTCAGGTATTCGCTGAAGGCGCCGCCCAGCAGCGGACCCAGCACCGGACCGAGCAGCCCGGGGATCGAGACCATGCTCATCGCGGCGACGAAGTCGCGCTTGTCGAAGGCGCGCACCAGCACGTAGCGGCCGACCGGCATCAGCAGCGCGCCGCCCAGACCCTGCAGCACGCGCGCCGCGATCAGCTCGGGCAGGCTCTGCGCCAGGCCGCAGGCCGCCGAGCCGAGGGTGAACACCGCGATCGACACCGCGAACACGCGCCGCGTGCCGAAGCGGTCGGTCAGCCACGGGCTGGCCGGGATGCAGATCGCCAGCGTCAGCACGTAGCTGGTCAGCGCGGTGCGCAGCGACAGCGGCGTGATGCGCAGCGCCTCGGCGATGCTCGGCACCGCCGTGTTGACGATGGTCGAGTCCAGCGTCTGCATGAAGAACGAGGCGGCGATCAGCCACAGCAGGCCGCGATAGTCGGCCAGGCGCGAGGCCACGGTCTGCCCGTCGCGGGCGTGGGCCGCCGCGGAGTCGGCGGCGGATGGGGGAGGGGCGTCCATCGGGTGCCTGTGGGGGCGGCTGCGCCGCGGCCTGGGGTGCGTCAGCAGCTCCCTAGTCTAGGGAAGTTTCGACCAAGTTCTTGATCGTCATTCCGGCGAAAGCCGGAATCCAGTCTCTTCAATACCTTGCAGCAGCCCTGGATCCCGGCCTGCGCCGGGATGACGGCTTGTTCAGATGGTTCCCCGTGCAAATACCCACCCGCAATCCACACACCGGTGACGGCGTTCGCGATCCGGCGGGCGGTCGCCGTATGCTCTGCAGCCGTACCCGAGATGCCGACGCCATGCCCGTCACCCCGCTGCGACTCATCGTCAATGGCGCCTCCGGCCGCATGGGCCGCGCGGTGCTCGATCGCGCGCGCGCCGATGCGCGCTGGCAGGTGGCGGCCGGTGTCGTCCGCGCGGGCTCGGCGCTGGAGGGTCAGCCGATCGGGGGTGTGGAGGCGCCGGGCGCGGCGCGCTACGGCACCCGCTTCCCGGCGCTCGATGCGGTCGCCGTGGTGATCGACTTCAGCACGCCCGCCGGCCTGGCCGCGGCACTGGACGCCTGCCTGCAGGCGCGGGTGCCGCTGGTGACCGGCACCACCGGACTCGACGCCGCGCTGGAGGCGCGTCTCGACGCCGCGGCGGCCGCGATCCCGCTGCTGCGCGCGGCCAACTTCAGCCTCGGCGTGGCGCTGCTGACGCGGTTGCTGCGCAGCGCCGCGGCGGCGCTGCCGGACTGGGATCTGGAGATCCTCGAGGCGCACCACGCGCGCAAGCAGGACGCGCCGTCGGGCACCGCGCTGGCGCTGGGCCAGGCCGCGGCCGCGGCGCGCGGCGTGGCGCTGGCGGACGTCGCCGCGATCGACCGTGCGAGCGCCGCGGGCGCGCGGCGTGCGGGCAGCATCGGCTTCGCGTCGCTGCGCGCTGGCGACATCGTCGGCGAGCACACCGCTCTGCTGGCCGGTCCCGGCGAACGCCTGGAACTCACCCACCGCGCCGACGACCGCGCCATCTTCGCGCGCGGCGCGCTCGCCGCCGCCGCCTGGCTGGCCGGACGCGCGCCGGGGTCGTACGCGCTGGAAGCCGTATTCGACGCCGCGCCCTGAGCCGGACCGGCACCGCGTTCAGCGGGCCGCAATACGCCGCCTCAGTCGCGGTGCGCGGCATTCTTGCCGCGGCGCGCGCCCAGTCGGCGATCGATCGCGCCGAACAGGCGTTTCAGCAGCCGCGAGGTGCGGCCGCGCTGGGTCTTGCGCGCCTTGGCCTCCTCGCTGACCACCCAGGCGATCTGGATCACCCGGCGCTCGCCCTCGTAGGGCAGATGGCCGTGGAACGAGCACTCGCTGCGCTTGAACACGGCGAACTCGCCGTACAGCGGCTTGAGCTCCGGCGCGATCAGCGCCTCGATGTCGTCACCGCGTTCGAGAAAGCGCAGGCAGCCGTCGCTGGTGTCCGGCCACTGCGGGTTGAGATAGAGCAGGGCGGTGGCGATCTTGGAGCGGCTGTCGGTGTGGATGGTGCCGTGGCGGCGGTTGAGCGACCGGCACAGCGTCACCAGCACGGGATAGCGCGCCAGATCCTCGATGCCCAGCAACTGGCCGATGCGGCCGGCGAACTCCGGCGCGGTCAGGCGCGCGATCAAGGCCGCCACCGCCGGCCCGCAGTCGGCCGCGTCGTAGGGAAAGAAACCGGCGCCGGCGTAGCGCGGGAAATCGCGGTCGAGCGCCGCGCGCGCCTCCTCCGGCAGCAGGCCGTGCGCGACCAGAAACGGAAACGGCTCGCGCCGCACCAGCGTGTCCGGACGGTCCAGCCGCGCCGCATTCGGCAGCCAGGCGTCCGGGACGGGCAGGGGGACGGCGTTCATCGCGACGACTCGGGGAGGGACGCGAGCATTCTAGCCAGGGTGGCGGGGTGGGGTGCTGACACGCGATCGCGCAGGAATCCGGCCCGTGCAGCGCACTGCCTTGCGCCAAGAGAATCTGGCCTCGTTAGCTACAGAGGGCAGCTTTGACTGCAGCGCCCACGGCACCGGCGCGTCGCGTCGATCCATCGCCGATCACCTGCGGCGCGGCCGATGGACGACTACACTGCGACCCGAAGCCGGCAGTCTTCGGAAGGTGCAGGCGGCCGCCGGGGTTGCACGGGGGAGCGCTCATGCGATGGGTAAGCCCAGCATGGTTCATCGTGCCGCTGCTGCTGGTGGCGCCCGCGGGAGCGGAGACCGCCAGTCAGGTGTTCCAGCAAGCTTCGCCCAGCGTGGTCGTGGTGCTGACCTACACCGCCGCCGGC
Source organism: Pseudomonadota bacterium (assembly GCA_021793195.1). Lineage (GTDB taxonomy): Bacteria > Pseudomonadota > Gammaproteobacteria > Xanthomonadales > Rhodanobacteraceae > Metallibacterium. The sequence continues at coordinate 8,322 of JAJYTG010000035.1, read as the reverse complement.
AAGGCCACCGAGCTGGGCAGCGGCGTCAAGCTGCCGGACGGCAGCGTGGCCACCAACTGCCACGTGCTCAAGGACGGGACCACGTACCGCGTGCGCTACCGCGGCAAGGTGTATCCCGCCAGCCTGGACAAGGCCGACTGGAACCGCGACGTCTGCTCGCTCCGCGTGCCCGGCTTGCCGGCTCCGCCCGTGGTGCTGGGCAGCACGAAGACGCTGCAAGTGGGCGCTCCGGTGTATGCCATCGGCACGCCCGAGGGCCTGCAGCGCACCCTGTCCGAGGGCATCGTCTCCAGGAAACCTCCGGGTCAGAGCCACTTTCAGCACGGCAAAAGGCAAACGCTGCAGCCACTTCATCGGTGCATCGCGCCACGCGATCGGTCAGGCCCCCGAGTGGCGAGTTCAAAACGGGTTCTTCAAACTGCTCGATAGGCGGTGGCTTCCGCCGCATGGTGTTCACAAATGTTCACTTTCGAACTATCGGGCACATGAGAAATAGAATAAACACAAGGTTTACAAGAGCCCTGAGTCAGGGCACGAATTTACCAGACGGCAGATGCGCGCCATGTATGTTCGGCAACGAACAGAAACCTGAATGAGCAAGAATATAGCATCATCCCATGTTATACGATTTCTTGATTTTGAATCGCGATGAATTGATCCGGCGTTGCAGGAGCGAGGAGGCGGTGAGGCACGCGCCATCCGAGATACCCGCAGCTGTTGATCACGGAGTACCGCTGTTTCTTGAGCAACTCGCCGACACACTGCTTTTTGAGCAGTCAACACTCAACCGGGAAGCTGCCAAATTGGAACCGGCTCCATCGGCATCGCCAATCGGACGTGCTGCCGCCTTGCACGGCGCTGAATTGCTACGTCTTGGGTTCTCGATCGATCAGGTTGTTCACGGATATGGCGATGTCTGTCAATCGGTAATGGATCTGGCCATCGAAGAGAAGACTCATATTTCCTCCGACGAGTTTCGCACGCTTAATCGTTGCCTCGACATTGCGATTGCGGACGCCGTAACGTCCTATGGATTGGCCCGCCAGGTCTTGAACAATGATGATGCAGAATCCTTGAGCGTCCGACTGGATGCTCTTTCGGAAGAGCATCGACGGCTGGTCGATATCGCCATTCAAGCCTATTCGGCTATCAGAACCGGGCATGTCGGTGTAACCGGGGCGACGAGCAACCTGCTTATGCATGCCTTGGACGAACTGCACTACATCGCAGAGCAGATTCTCCCCGGTATAAGCTCGGCGAAACACTAAACAAAATCCGGATCCGAAAATCCGAGTGGTCCTGAAAGCGGGTCAGAGCCACTTCCTGAGTGCAGCGCCAGCCCCTGTCTGCCAGCAAAACCCGGGTCAGGTTGTACTTTTCCGAAACTGCACTCTGACCCCGGTTTTGGTTTTGAATCCGCCTTCATCGGCGGGAGTCAGTGCAACAGGGTATTCAAAGCGTTCCATGGTGGCCCTCAAAGGTCGGCCCGAACCGCACCGGCTCTTGTGGAGACGGCTGGCTTACGCCGCCCGCACGGTGAACTTGAGACCCAGCGCGCGGCATACACGCGACACGGTGTCGAAGCGCGGCTGGGCGCCGGGGCGCAGGGCCTTGTAGAGCGCTTCGCGTGTGAGGCCGGAAGCACTGGCGATCTCGGCCATCCCCCGTGCCTTGGCGATGTCGCCCAGCGCCGCGGCGAGCAACCCGGGGTCGTCTTCTTCCAGGACCGCCGAAAGGTACTCGGCCACCGCTTCCTCGTTGTCGAGGTACTCAGCGGCGTCGAACTCAGGCAGATCACGGATTTTGATCTTCGTCTTCATCATCATTCTCCAGCAGTGCGGCGAGTCGCTTGGCTTCGGCGATGTCACGAGTCTGCGTGGATTTCTCGCCTCCGCCGAGCATCACGATCAACTGGGTGCCGCGTTGCGCACAGTACATGCGCCAGCCTGGCCCGAAGTGCTCTCGCATCTCGAACACGCCGCGAGCAACAGGGCGCACGTCACCCAGATTTCCAAGCTGTGCCTTGCGCAGACGGGCCACCAGGCGCGCCTTGGTCTTGGCGTCACGCAATCCGCTGAACCAGGCATCGAACCGGGGAAGACGGCGGATCGTGACCATGCGCGGAGTGTAATCGAACGATTACATGATTACAAGACGATGCTTTCGGGCCGCCGGCTACCCCAGCTTCTTCGCCAGATCACAGCAGGGTCTTGTTTCAAAGCGCCCGGGAACTCCCGCTGCTTCAAGCCAGCGACGACTGAATGCGCTCATTCCGGCTCCAAAACCCGGGTCAGGTTGCACTTTTCCGAAACTGCACCCTGACCCCGGTTTTTATCGGCGAGGATTGCCTACGCCGCGTCCAGCCCGATCACCAGCCGCTTGCCCAGCAGCGCCACCGCCTGCGCAATGCGCGGCAGCTTCGATGCGTAATGCGGGTCGAGCAGACGGCGCACTTCTTTTTCGTCCACGCCGAGCCGGCGGGCCAGTTGCACATTGCTGGTCCCTGATTCACGCATGGCCACGTACAGCGCGGCCTTGGCTACGGTCTCCGCCGGCGGCGCGAGACGGTGTTCGCCGCGTCGGGTCTTGCTCGGGGCGGGGAAGTCGAGCTTGGCCAGCATGGATGCGGCGAACACCTCGTCCATCGCATCGGCCGCCGCGGACAGCGCATCGGCCACGGTCTCGCCCTGCGTGATGAGTTGGGGCAGATCGCGGCACGTGACCACGAATCCGCCTTCATCGGCGGGAGTCAGTGCAACAGCATATTCAAAGCGTTCCATGGCGGCCCTTAAAGGTCGGTCGGCTTGATGCCGAAAGCGGGCCAGAGCCACTTCCTGCGACCTGGCCAGTGCGGCGGGGCGGGGTACTGACCCGTGGTCGGGCAGGAATCCGGCCTTCCTCTATGAAACGCGGTCGCTCGTGTATCAGCGTATCAGCGTATCAGCTCCGTATCCTCAGGATTGGGCGTGCCCTTGCCGGTTTCGAGATAGCGTTTGAGGCTCAAGAGGTAGAAGCCCCAACGCGTCGTTGCGCTACCGATATTCTCGCCACTGGCCTTGAAGCCCCGATGCGCGAACAACACCGAGGTGACACCATCTTCCGACTTCAGGCCGAAGCTGATGGTGGTGCCGTCAAAACCGCCGCCTGTCGAGGAAACGGGCTCCCAAGCCATATGCCTTGGCGGCGTCAATTCGGCGACCTTGACCTTGATGACCATCCTGTGGCCGTAGAAGCCAAACTCTCCGTTCCCGCCGACTTTTGAATCAAGAGCAGCATCGCGTGTCCACCAGTCGCGAATGCCTTCGGCCGTGGACACTGCCTGATAGATCTTGTCCTGCGAGGCGCGAATTTTGATCAGATGCAGAATTTCAGGCATGAGTTGGTTCTCCTCCGGAAAGTACGGCGTGGGGGAAAGGTGTCAGGGACAAATTTCAATTTTGAACTTGCCGGCATTCCGCTGCGCTCAGCGCGGCGGGGAAGAGACGTTGAAATATCCCTGACACCTTATGCCGGTCGGTCAGCCCAGCGCGATGGAGCCGGTCTCCAGCAGGGACTTCAGGTTGGAGATGATCTTCGGCCAGCCGCCGGACACGGCCTCGATGAATTTCGAGGGTTCGCACCCGATGGAGTGGGTGATGGAGAGCTTGACCGCCGTCCCGCTGGGTTCCAGTTCCATCGTGCACTGCGACTCGCCTTCGGCCTTGAGCTCGGGCCTGTTCTGGTGCTGCCAGCGGATCACCAGCCGCCGCGGCGGCTCGGCCTCGGCGATCTCGCCGGCGTCCAGGATCTGGCCGTCTCCGGACAGCAGTTTCCATGGGGATCCCGCCGTCCACCGGCTTTCGCAGTGCATGCCGAACCAGTACTGCTTCATGAACTCCGCGTCGGTCAGTGCCGACCACAGCTGCTCCGGCGTGGTGCGGATGTAGGTCACATAGACAAAGGTCGATCTAGCCATGGGTTTTCTCCAGTCGTCGTTTCAGGTCGCCCAGCGCCTTGAGGCGCGGTTTTTCGAACTTGGCTATCCAGCGCTCGTAGATCTCCTGCAGCGGCACCGGGTTGAGGAAGTGCAGCTTCTCGCGACCGCGCCACAGGGTGGCCACCAGGTTCGCCGCCTCCAGCACACTCAGGTGCTGCGTCACGCCCTGCCGCGTCATGTCCAGGTGCGCGCACAGCTCGTTGAGGGTGCGGCCGTCGTGCGCGTGCAGCAGGTCCAGCAGCTTGCGCCGGCTGGGGTCGGCCAGCGCCTTGAACAGCACGTCGGTGTCGTGGCGCTCCGCCATGGTCTTCACGCAAGTCATTGCTTGCCTGAATGATAGGCAAGTAATTAATTGCATGTCAAGCGCGGACCAACGACCGCCGATGCGCGCACGGATCGGGCCTCGTCGTTTCCGGCGCGAACGGTGGTCAGAGAGGTTGAGCTTTGGGGCGACGTTCGGCACGCTGCGCCGCATGACCGCGGGAAAGCCGGCGATGGCTTGCGGCCGGTACGTCTACGGCCTGGGCGTGATGGCGTTGGGCCTGCTCTGCCTGGCGTGGGGAGCCTTCGACCCCGGGCAGCCGGTGCCGATGCACTTTCCCGGTCGCGCCGTTCTGGCCCATGTCAGCGCCGTGTTCATGCTCGTCGCGGGCGCGGCCGTCGCGTGGCGTCGGACTGCGGCCTGGGGCGCCGCGGCGCTCGCCGCGTACTACACACTGATCGTCGTCGTCCTGATGAACGGCCGCGTGGTGCTCGCCCATGACGCCGAGTTCGTCACTTACAGCGATCTCGCCGAGCAGCTCGCGATCGCGGCGGGCGGGCTGATCGTCTTCGCCGCCAGCGCCGGGATCGATGCGGCCCTGGCCGCACGTCTTGCGCGTTCGGGCCGGCTTGCATTCGGACTTTGCGCGCTGCTGTTCGGCGGCGCCCATTTTTTCTACATGAACCTGACCGCCCCGCTGGTCCCGCGCTGGCTGCCGCCTTCGCAAGTGTTCTGGGCCTGTGCGACCGGGGCCGGCCAGATCGCGGCGGGCGTTGCGATCCTGACGGGCGTGCGGAGCCGGCTCGCCGCGATTCTGCTGACCGCCATGTACGTGTCTTTCGCCCTGCTGGTGTGGGGGCCGCTGCTTCGGGCCGATCCCTCCAGGCACTGGATCTGGAGCGAGAACGCCTTGAATCTCGCCCTGATCGGCGTCGCTTGGGTCGTGGCGGATTCGCTGGCCGGCCGCGGCGCCGCGATCGAGGGGGCAAGGCAATTGAACGGTTCTTGACGTGAGTCTCCTGCCGCTGCACGGCCTTGGCGAATGATCTGATTTCCCTGTTGTCGAGGCGAATCCGGAGCAGCCAGGACATTGCGCTCAAGACCTGTTTGCCGACCTGCAAGTGATACTGTAGTGTCACTACATGCGCACTGAACTGGTCACCACACTCAAGCGTCGAGCCACCGAGCTGCTCTCGGATGTCGAGCGGCAGAGGCAACCCATCCTGATCACTCAGCACGGGCTGCCCAGTGCCTATCTGGTGGACGTCGAGAGCTACGAGCGGATGCAGCAGCGCATGGCGGTGCTGGAAGGCATCGCTCGCGGCGAACAGGCTCTGGCTGAAGGTCGCGTCGCGACGCAGGCGCAGGCCAGGACGCGCCTCGCCCGATGGCTGAAATAATCTGGACCGAGCCGGCGTTGGGCGACCTCGATGCCATCGCCGACTACATCGCGCTCGAAAATCCGGGTGCGGCGAAGGCATTCGTCCTCCGCGTGCTCGAACACGTCGGGCAACTGGCCGAGCATCCGGACCGCGGCAGCCGACCGCAAGAACTCCCGCGTTCGCGCTATCGGCAGATCGTCGAGTTGCCTTGCCAGGTTTTCTATCGACATGAGGGGCAAAGGGTTTACGTCCTGTACGTCATGCGTTCGGAGCGCCTGCTGCGAGGGTCATTGCTCGTTTCCCGCACCCGGCGGACGCAAGGTCAGCGCAACGACTAGGCGGAGCACGGTCTTGCGGCGGACGCTCGTCGCAGGACTCGGTTCCACCCGTGCCGCGCGTGACTTCGCGCCGCGCGGCGCCTACAATCCCCGCTCGCCTGTTGACCCTCGCCCCACGACCCCGCCGTGCGCCGGATCGCGGGTCTTGTCGCACCCGGAAGGCGTACCCCCATGCATGTTCCCGCCCTGCTTGCCCTCGAAGACGGCAGCCTGTTTCGCGGCCTGGCCGTCGGCGCGACCGGCGAGACGGTCGGCGAGGTGGTGTTCAACACCGCGATGACCGGCTATCAGGAGATCCTGACCGATCCGTCCTACGCGCGGCAGATCGTCACCCTGACCTATCCGCACATCGGCAACACCGGCTGCAACGGCGCCGACGCCGAATCCGTTCGCGTGCACGCGGCCGGGCTGATCGTGCGCGACGTGCCGCGGCTGGCCAGCAACTGGCGCAGCGAGGAATCGCTGCCGGATTACCTGCGCCGCCAGGGCATCGTCGCCATCGCCGGCATCGACACCCGCCGGCTGACGCGGCTGCTGCGCGACCAGGGCGCGCTGGCCGGCTGCATCCTCGCCGGTGCCGACGCCGCCGGCGACGCCGCGGAAGCGCAGGCGCTGGCCGCCGCGCGCGGCTTTCCGGGCCTCAAGGGCATGGATCTGGCCAAGGTCGTCTGCACCCGCGAGCGCTACCGCTGGCAGGCCGGCAGCTACGACCTCGACCGCACCGCGTTCGCGCAGCCGGCGCAGCGCTTCCATGTGGTCGCCTACGATTTCGGCATCAAGCACAACATCCTGCGCCTGCTGGCCGATCGCGGCTGCGCGCTGACCGTGGTGCCGGCGCAGACGCCCGCGGCCGAGGCGCTGGCGCTGAAACCCGACGGCGTGTTCCTGTCCAACGGCCCCGGCGATCCCGAGCCCTGCGACTACGCCATCGCCGCGATCCGCGAATTCCTGGCGCGCCGCCTGCCGCTGTTCGGCATCTGCCTCGGTCACCAGCTGCTGGGTCTGGCGGTGGGTGGCAAGACGCTGAAGATGAAGTTCGGCCACCACGGTGCCAACCACCCGGTGCAGGAGCTGGCCAGCGGCCGCGTGCTGATCACCAGCCAGAACCACGGCTTCGCGGTCGACGAGGCGACGCTGCCGACCCGCGTGCGCGTCACCCACCGCTCGCTGTTCGACGGCTCCAATCAGGGCATCGAGCTGATCGATGCGCCGGCGTTTTCGTTCCAGGGGCATCCGGAAGCCAGCCCGGGGCCGCACGATGTTTCGGGGTTGTTCGATCGGTTTATCGACATGATGCGGGACTTGAAAGGCCGGGACCCGGGACCCGGGACCCGGGACCGGGGAAAAGCAGAAGATCGCATCCCGGGGAGAGCCGAGGATCGGGACCCGGGGCAGGTCAAAAACCGGGACACGGGGAGAGCCGAGGAGCGGGGCCCTGGAGCAGCCGCATGAGTGCCTCGCATTTTCGCGAACTCGAGGTCTGGCAGTTGGCCATGGATCTGGCTCAGGCTGTCTATCGCACCTGCGCTCAGTTTCCCAGGGAAGAGCGTTACGGATTGGCGGCACAGCTTCAGCGTGCGGCAGTCTCGATTCCTTCAAACCTCGCCGAAGGCAACGCGCGCGGATCGACTCGCGATTACGCCCGCTTCGTCTCCATGGCCAAGGGCTCGTGCGCCGAGCTGCAAACGCAGCTTCTGCTGGCCGAGCGACTGGAGCTTGGTGTCGGCCCCGATCTGGCGGCCACACTGACATTGTGCGAGCGGGTCAGCCAGATGCTGGCCCGGCTGCAGCAATCCTTGCAGCGGCGGATTGAATCCGGGTCCCCGGTCCCGGGTCCCGGGTCCCGTATCGAAGAAGCGCCCGAGGATTACTGACCATGCCCCGTCGTTCAGACCTCAAAACCATCCTGCTGATCGGCGCCGGGCCGATCGTGATCGGCCAGGCCTGCGAGTTCGACTACTCCGGCGCGCAGGCGTGCAAGGCGCTGCGCGAGGAGGGTTATCGCGTGGTGCTGGTCAATTCCAACCCGGCCACGATCATGACCGACCCGGAGATGGCCGACGCGGTCTACATCGAGCCGATCACCTGGCAGACCGTGGAGCGGATCATCGCCAAGGAGCGCCCCGAGGCGCTGCTGCCGACGATGGGCGGGCAGACCGCGCTGAACTGCGCGCTGGACCTGGCCGACCACGGCGTGCTGGAAAAGTACGGCGTCGAGCTGATCGGCGCCTCGCGCGAGGCGATCCGCATGGCCGAGGACCGCGAGCTGTTTCGCGTGGCGATGCAGGAGATCGGCCTCGAGTGCCCGCGCGCCGAGATGGCGCGCTCGCTGGAACAGGCGATCGAGATCCAGCCGCGCGTGGG